>CAWEEJ010000008.1:0-97441 GCA_963807905.1 uncultured Chloroflexia bacterium
GTGATTACCACCAGTGGCCTCCTCTGCGTGATCTATTTCGACCTGCTTGAGCAGGGCTGGTACGTGGCGAAGATCTATGATTGAGCGCAGATCGATTGACAGCGGGCAACCGTCAACCGATCCTTGTCAATTTGCCGAGCTGCACTGCCATAGCTATTTTTCCCTCCTGGACGGCGCGTCGTCGCCCGAAGCGCTGGCGACACGGGCGCGTGCGTTGGGAATGACGGCCCTGGCGCTGACCGATCACGACAGCCTGGCCGGTGCGGTCCGCTTTCAGCAGGCGGCGCGGGCGGCTGATCTCCAGGCCATTCTCGGTGCGGAAGTCACGCTGGATGACGGCGGGCATCTGACGCTGCTGGCCGCAACCCGGGCGGGCTATGCCAATCTCTCTCGCCTGGTGACCGTCGCACGTCTGGACCAGATGCCCGCATCCCTTTCCGATGATTCCGCCGCGTGGCCGGGCAAGGTCGCGCCCGCACTGAGCTGGGCGCGGCTGGCCGAGTTGAACGACGGCGTGATTGCCCTGAGCGGCTGCCGTCAGGGACCCGTGGCCGCGCCGCTGCTGGCGGGCGATGCGGCTGCGGCCCTGCAGGCGGCGGGCCGGCTGCGCGACATCTTTGACGACGGACGCTGCTACATCGAGGTGCAGCATCACCAGCGGCCCGACGATGACCGCTTGAATCATCGCCTGATTGAACTGGCTCGACGCCTGCAATTCCCCCTGGTCGCGACCGGCAACGTTCACTACGCAACCCAGGCCGAAAGCCGCCTGCGCGACGCGCTCATCGCCATTCGGCACAATGAGTCACTCACCCAGACTCGCCGTGCCGGACGCCTGCCGCTGAACAGTAACTATGCGCTCTCGGCGCCTGCGCTGGTAACCCGGCGTTTCCAGCACGCGCCGGACGCTGTGATGAACACGCTGGCCATTGCCGAGCGCTGCCAGGCCGTGATCGACTTCTCCGATCGTCGCTTGCCCGCTTTTGCCACGCCCGATGCCAGCAGCGAGTTTGCCTATCTCTACCAGCTCTGCCACAAAAATCTGCCCCGGCGCTATCCGGACCTGACGCCGGCCGTGCTCAGCCAGCTGGCCCACGAGCTGGCCGTGATCCAAGGCGCAGAACTGGCCGGCTACTTTCTCATCGTTTGGGACATCATGCGCTTTGCCCGCGACGCAGGCATCCGCTGCCAGGGGCGGGGTTCGGCCGCCAACTCCATCGTGGCCTATCTGTTGGAAATCACCAGCATCGACCCGCTGCAGCATGACTTGCTCTTCGAGCGCTTTCTCTCGGCCGATAAGTTCACCACGCCCGACATCGACATCGACTTTGCCGCCGATCGCCGCGAGGAGGTGATCCAGTACGTCTATGAGCGCTATGGCCGTGAGCACGCCGCCATGGTCTGCAACGTCGTTACCTACCGCGCGCGCAGCGCCCTGCGCGATCTGGGCAAGGCCCTGGACTTTCCGCCTGCAACCCTGGAACGACTGGCGAAGCAGCTCGATACCAACTCGCCGCAGGCCGCGGCAGATCAGCTGGCGGCAACATTTCCGGCCGCGGGCGCAGGGGAGCAGATCGCGCCGCTGGCCATGCTCTTTGCCCTCATGCGCCAGATCGACGGCTGCCCGCGCCACCTCGCCATCCACTCTGGCGGCATGATCATCACCGCGCAGCCGCTGGCCACGGTCGTGCCGCTGGAACCGGCGACCATGCCGGGGCGCATCGTGGCCCAGTGGGACAAGGAGAGCGTGGAAGACGCCGGTCTGATCAAGATCGATCTGCTGGGATTGCGCACATTGGGGTTGATTACCGAGGCGCTGGGTTACATTGCTGAGCAAGGCGCGGGCGCGCCCGACCTGGATGCGCTGACGCTGGATGACCCGGCCATCTACCGCATGCTCCAGCGCGGCGACACCATCGGTGCGTTTCAGGTCGAGAGCCGCGCGCAGCAACAGATGCTGCCCCGGCTCAAGCCGGCTTGCTTCGAGGACATCATTGTCGAGGTCGCGATCGTCCGGCCCGGCCCGATTCAGGGCGGCGCGGTTCACCCCTATCTGCGGCGGCGTGCGGGCGAGGAGACGGTCGCCTATCTGCATCCCAGCCTCGAGCCGGTGTTGAAGGAGACGCTGGGCGTGCTGCTTTTTCAGGAACAGGCCATCCGCGTGGCAATATCCGCGGCCGGCTTTTCACCCGGCGAGGCCGATCTGCTGCGGCGTGCGCTCTCGCGCAACCGGTCGGAGGAAGCCATGGCCGCGCTGGCTGAGCGCTTCCTGGAGGGAGCGCAGGCCAACGGCATGGACAAGGAGACGGCGGGCCGGGTGTTCGACCAACTGCGCGGTTTCGCCGGCTACGGCTTCTGCAAGAGCCATGCTGCCGGCTTTGCCCTCATCGCCTACCAGACGCTCTGGCTCAAGCGCCATCATCCGGCCGCCTTTACCTGCGCGCTGCTCAACCAGCAGCCCATGGGCTTCTATTCAACCGAAGTCATCCTCGGGGATGCCCGCCGTCATGGGGTGGAGACGCTGCCGCCGGACATGCGCGCAGCGATTGGGACTATCGTATCGAGCACGACGCACGGCGGCAATTATGCCGGCGGCAAGCCGGCGCTGCGTACGGGACTGGTTGCGGTCGATGGCCTGGGCGAAGCGGGCGGGGCGCGTATTGTTGCGGCGCGGGACGACGCGCCCTTCGCCGATTTGCGCGACCTCTGCATCCGCACGCGCCTGGATCGCGATACTGTGCGCAATCTGATTCGCGCCGGCGTGCTCGACGCGCTGGGCGAGCGGCGGGCGCTGCTCTGGCAGCTGGGTGAGATCGACTATCGGCCCGACGAATTTGATCTGCCGCTGCCGACGATTGCCGCCAGCCTGCCACAACTGGCGGCACTGGAGGAGACAGCCTGGGAGTACGAGCTGTTGGGCCATTCGGCTCAACAGCAGATCATGGTTCACTACCGGCCGGCTTTGCGCCAGGCGCGGGTGTTGAGCACCTGGCAGGTGAAGCAGGCCAAGGCGGGGCAGCGTGCGCGTGTAGCCGGGCTGATCGTCGTGCGTCAGCGCCCGTCCACCGCCAAGGGCATTCTGTTCATGTCGCTGGAAGATGAGAGCGGGCTGCTCGATCTGGTGGTTAAGCCGCCGGTCTATGAGCGGCTGCGTCCGGTTCTGCGCGGCGAACCGTTGGTGCTGGTCGAAGGTCTTGTGCAGCGCGCCGGCCGCGTCGCCAGCCTGCTCGTCGCCGACGTTCAGCCGCTGGTGCGCGGAGATGGGCAGGTTATGCGCTAGGGGGTGGTACAGCATCGTTCATTCTGCGCCGTTCACCCGCTTAGGCCGGCCCAGAATAATAAACGTCCCCGGCACGCACCAGCAGCACTCTGGTAGCTGAGCCTGTTCTGGTGCGTGCCGGGGACGTGCGGACAGTTATTTCCTTTCGTTGGCCTTAGTGAGCATGCCCCGTGCGAACGGGTTGTGTGGACGCGTGGCCCTTGGTTGGGGGCAACATTGACGGGATTGCCATTCGGGACGGCGACCCGCTTGGTTTCGACCCTTCGACAGGCTCAGGACGACGCAGGCTCAACCGGCGCTGGACCTCGTCGATCCGCTTGGAATTGCATTACTCAATCAGACCGCCGATGCGCAGGGCGTCCAGCACGGCGTCCGGCCGTTCCTGCTGGGGGAGGTGACCGGCACGGGCAATGGTGATGAGCTGCGCGCCGGCCTGCAGCTCGGTCAGCGCGCGACCATTGGCCACGGGCATGACCTGATCGGCTTCGCCCCAGATGGCGAGGGTGGGCGTGGTGACCCTTTCCAGCAGCTTGGGCAGTCCGCCCTGCAGCTTGCGCCGCCACGGCCCTACATTGCGCAGGACGGAGAAATAGGCGCGCCGCTGGCCGTCGCTCCACACCCGCTGGTTGACGCGCGTGTAGAGGAAATCCTGATCGGCCTGGGGCAGCGCGTCGAGGTCGAAATAGAAGGGACGCAGCGATGCATAAGCTGCGTCGGGATCTTTGCGCAGGCGGGTGTAAAAATATTCGCCCAGCTTGGGCATGGCAAAGAGCAGCATGGGCAGATTGGTGCGACTGCCCTGGGCCACCAGTGTACCGTCGAGCAGCGCCAGGCCGCGGATGCGTTCCGGCGCCTTGGGCGCAAGGCTCTGGGCCAACATCGCGCCCAACGAGTTGCCGATGAGCAGGACGTCGTCCAGCCCGAGCACGTCCATCAGTTCCAGCAAGGTGCGTTGCAGAAAGTCGGGCGTGTAGTCGATAGCGGGCTGATCGCTGCGGCCAAAGCCGGGCAAATCGAGCGCAACCACGCGTTGCTGCACCGCCAGCGCAGGGATGAGATGGCGCCAGCTATCTGCCTCGTCGCCCAATCCATGAATCAACAACACCGGCGGCGCAGTCGGATCACCGGCTTGAAAGGTGAAGAGGGTCAGGTCAGTTTTGGGCAGCGCAACGCTCTGCGCGTAGGGCGCCAACTCCGGCCACGGCGTCATGGGGCCGCTGAAATCAGACATACTCACCCCTCACAAATTGACAATCGGCAATTGTCAATTGCCGATTGTCAATTATTCCAGATAGACCCGGACGTTCTGCAAGCTATAGAGCGGGATGAAGGGAAAGAGTATCGGCACGCTGGCGCGATAGTGCTGATACGCCTCCAGTTCGCCGTACCGTCCATTCTGCTTGCTCTCCAGCCGCTTGGTCGAGCCCATCATGATCAGGATCATGCAGATCAGCGCAATGGCGCAGATGATCCAACGCAGCCAGTGGTTGTACGCACCGATGCCGGCAATGAAGTTGCCGCTCCAGAAGATGATCTCACCCAGATAGTTGGGGCAGCGCACCCAGCGGTAGAGACCGACGTCGCAGAAACGGTCGGGGCGCTCCTGCTTGTAGGCCGATTTCTGATGATCGGCCAGCGCTTCCAGCGCGAGTCCGCCGGCCATGATCACTATGCCCAGGCCGAGCAGCCACGGGTTTGGCGTCGTCCCGGTGCTGCGTTGGAAATCCAGATTGAAGAGCGCCGGGCTAAAGAGCGCTACGTAGAGCAGGGCCACGCTGATCCAGGTCATGATCTGGATTCCGACGGTGATGCCGCTGGCGCGTTCCTGGGCGTCGTCCAACTCGCGGCGATAGCCCGGCTTCATTTCCCGGCGCGCCAGAAAGATGCCCAGCCGCAGACCATACAATAGCAGCAAGAGGCACTGCAAGGCCGTCAGCCAATCGAGCGTGCTGCGGAAAATCCAGAGTGAGACGGTCGCCATGGCCGCAATCGAAAACGCAAAGCCCAGGCTGACAAAGTAGACGAAGCGACGAAAACCGCCTGCGCTGATGAGCAGGGCAATCCCAAACATGGTCAACATTTCGACCGGCAGGCTACTCAGGATTCCAGACACAAGCGGGCTCCAATGCGATTCGTTGCGGTAACTCGTTGACTCTAGAGCGGCGGTTTCTGCCAGCCGCCCAGGCTTTGCTCCAGCAGTTGCGCCAGCGCCAGGGCAACATCTTCGCGCCACGGTTGTGCAGCAATCTGCGCGCCGATCGGCAGGCCATCCGCGCTCTGTCCCACGCGCACGACTGCACTTGGATAGCCGGTCAGGCTGATGGGCACGGTATAGGCAAAGCGCTGGCGATCCTGCTCGCGGAAGGGCGGCGCAGCCGTCGCCGCAACCGGACAGAGCAGCGCGTCATACTCTCGCATGAACTGGGCCATGCGCGTGCGGAGGGCGTTCCACTCCGTGTAGGTCTCCACCACCTCGCGGCCCGGGATGCCGGCGATATCCTGCAGGTAATGGTCCACTGTGGCGCTCTCAGCGACGAAGTCCGCCGGCTGCATCTCTTCCAAGGCGACGCCGGCCCGGGCCAGCGCCTGCACCGCATCGCCCAGCGCACGGCCAATCTCCGGCGTCACCGGCACCGCGGCATCACTAAGAAAATAGGCCACGCGCAGCCCGCTCAACCGCACGGCCGTGGGATCGCGCCAGGTCATAGGCACGACGCCCGTATCCATGCCGTCCGGTCCAATCAGAAAGGGGAGGACGAGAATCAGGTCGTCAACGCTGCGCGCCATAGGACCGATTTGGCTGCGCTGGTCGCTCACGCCGCCGGGGTGGTTGTAGGCGCCCGTACTGGGCACCCGACCGATCGTTGGCTTGAGCGTGGCCACGCCGCAGAAGTGTGCGGGCACGCGCAAGCCCCCGCGCTGATCGCTGCCCAATCCCAACGGCGAGCCGCCTGCGGCTACCAGAGCGGCTTCCCCGCCACTGCTGCCGCCGGGCGTGCAGGCGAGATTGTAGGGATTGAGCGTGCGTCCGGTGTAGGCCGTTTCGGTGTCGTGACCGTGGCCGTTGGGCGGCGCGTTGCTCTTGCCGAGCAGGATGGCGCCGGCCCCGCGCAGGCGCGTGATGACCGTGGCGTTCCGTTGGGGCGGCGTACGGCGGCGCATGCGTTCATCAAGCACGCTGGTGGTGCCGAGCGTGGCGAAGATGTCCTTGGCTGTAAAGGGCACGCCATGCAGGGGGCCGCGGCTGATGCCCCGGGCCAGATCGTCGTCACAGCTCCGTGCCCGGGTCAAGGCCTCTTGGGCCAGTACCGTCGTTGCGTTGATCTGCGGATTGAGCGCTGCGATACGGTTGAGACAACCCTGCACTACGGCTTCGGCCGTAACCTCACGCCGCTGGATGGCTGCGGCCAACTCGCGGACGGTTGCAAATTGTGGATCGAGCATGGACGCTCCGATGGTGGGAAAGGCATGGGCCGCTCTCTCGCCTGCTGTCGAGACCCTACTCGACCAGCACGCGGGGCACCCGAGCCAGAATGCGGCTGATGACGTCATAGTTGATGGTGCCGATGCGGCGGCCCGCCTCTTCGGCGCTGATTTCGGCCTCGCCTTGGCGGCCGATGATTACGGCTTCGTCACCCATCTCCACCGTTGCACCGGCGGCCACGCTCGCCGTCACATCGACGATGGTCTGGTCCATGCAGACGCGGCCCAAAATCGGTGCAGGCTGGCCGCTGATGAGCACGCTGCCCCAATGCAAGGGCTTGCGCGGAAAGCCGTCGGCATAGCCCACGGGAATGACGGCGACGGTCATCGGTGATTCGGCGATGAACTCCCGGCCATAGCTCACGGCGTCGCCCGGCTGCAGCTGCCGCACCTGGGCAATTTGGGCCTTCCAACTCAGAGCCGGGCGAAATTGGGCCGGCGCCGGCGTGGCTTCGGCGTCGGGATCAAGGCCGTAGATGGCGATACCGGAGCGTACCATGTCGAGATGGGTGGCGGGCATGGTGAGCAGGGCGGCGGAGTTGGCCGCATGAACGATGGGCGGGCGAATTTGGGCCGCTTCCACTGCCCGCAGCACAGCCTCAAAGCGCGCAAACTGCTCCCAGGCGTGGCGCTTGTCCGCGTCGTCCGACGTGGCAAAGTGGGTGTAGAGCCCCTCGATGCGCAGGTGATCGAGCGCCAACACGTCAAGCATGAAGGGCACGGCATCTTCCGGCGCGATGCCCAGACGGTTCATGCCCGTATTCACCTTGACGTGAACCGTCAGCGGGAGCTGGCGCGCGCGTGCCGCCTCATTTAGCAGGGCCAAATCGGCCCGGTCATAGACGGTGAGGCGCACGTCATGCGCCACCGCGACGCCGGCCAGGTGACCGGGCGTATAGCCCAGCACGAGTGTGGGTGCGTCAATGCCGGCACGGCGTAGCTCCAGCGCCTCGGAGAGGGAGGCGACGGCCAGCATGGCAGCGCCGGCATCCAGCGCAATGCGCGCCACCTCGGCTGCACCGTGGCCATATGCGTTGGCCTTGACGACAGCCATCAGCCGGCACGTCGGCGCCAGCAGACGCCGCAGCTCCGTCACGTTGTTCACCAACGCACTGCGTGAAATCTCAATCCAGGTTGGGCGGGGAGGTAGGTTCATGGTCGATTGTCAATGATCAATGGGGCACCGTCAATTGATCATTGACAATTTCCCATTCTGTCTCTGTCAGGCCGGCCTGGCCGATCTCAATGCCCGGCTTGGTTGTGCCATGATAGTCGCTGCCGCCGGTTTTGAAAAGGCCGCAGGCATCGGCAAGGGCGTCAAAATGGGCGACGACTCCGGCGACGGCAGCGGGAGACGCGCCCTTGTGGCCGCGATTCTGGCCGTAGGTGTAGCGCACCTCCAGGCCATCGAGGCCGGCCATGGCCAGCCGTTCGATCACGCTGTCAATGTTGGGGATACGCACATAGCTGCCCGGATGGGCCAGGACCGCCCGGCCGCCGGCGACATGGGTCAGCGCGATGGCGTCAAAGACACTGAGGCTGAACGCGCGCCGCACAAAAACCGAATTGGGCGCGTCGCTGGCGAGGAATTGGCGGAAGACGTCGTCGATGTCGGCAAAACGCTCAGGATTCCGTCGTAGCGCCACGCGGCGATGTGGACACGGCCGGGAACGCCCAGCGCCTCGGCCAGCACCTCATCAACCGGCACGTCGATGCCGTAGTCCTGCAGGCGTTCCACCTGGCGCACCTTCTGCTCGACCCTGCTTTCGATTACGTGCTCCAGGGTCGCGCACAGTGCAGGGTGATAGTGGTCGATGCCGTAGCCAAGGATGTTGATGTCGAGCAGGTCGCGGGCGGCATCGGCCGTGGTGCTGAACTCCAGCGCCGGCACAATTTCGACGCCATGCGTAGTGCCGGCAGCAAGGGCCTCGTCAATGCCCAGCACGCTGTCGTGATCGGTGAGCGCCAGCACGCGGACGCCCAGCGCGGCGGCTTTCGCCACCAGCGCCGCCGGCGTGTCGGTACCGTCGGAGCAGGTGCTGTGAAGCTGGAGGTCGACCGGGAAGGTAGCGTCCACTAGAAGTGCCATCGTCCTGCCCCGTGCTCGCCCCAGGCCAGGATCTTGCGCGGCGTGATGGCCAACAGAATGTTGTACTCGGCGTCTTCGGTGATATCCCAGTCGTACTTGGCGTAGAAGAATGGCTGCAGCGTCGCTTCCATCTCCAGCGCCAGCGCGGCCGTGCCCTCGATGATGAAGACATCGTACGGGTCGGGCAGGGTGAGACTTACGCTTGGATTGACGGCCAGATTGCGCGTGCGCACGGCACTGTCTGGGGTGCAGATGTAGGCGGTGTTTCGATGCCATACGTGCCAGATCGGCGCGGCATGAACCCGGCCATCCGGGCGTACGCTGCTAAGCCAGCTGGCTTCGGCCGTGGCAAACTTCTCCAACAGTTCCTGCAGAAGCGCAGCGGACTCGATCGGCCTCACATTTTCGTCACTCATCCGTTGCTCCATATGCTGACTCATGCATTGCGTTGACCTTCACTTTTGGCCGCCTCATTATACCAGGTGGTTTTCTGTTATAATAGGCCAGCGACCGAGCACCGGAACCGAAAGACGACAGCGTCTGAATGCCGGTCGCCCATAATCCATCTGTATCACGCCAAACCGATTGACTCAACTTGCTGGATGGAAGGAAGCCTCATGCGCAGGATTGCCGTTGCGCTGTCAAAGGGCGGTGTGGGGAAGACCACCACCGCCGTCAATCTTGCTGCCGGGCTGGCTACGGCCGGCCGGCGCGTGTTGATTGTCGACCTGGATACCCAGGATCAAGTGGCCAAAACGCTTGGCATTCGCCACGACGCCGGGGTAGCTGATTTGGTGGCGGGTGACGCACCGCCTGAAGACGTGATTATTCAGGCGCGTGAGAATCTGGCCATGCTGGGTGGCGGTACCAGCCTGGCGGGTCTCAAGCGGCTGATTGCGCGTAAGGACTTTGGCGGCGAGCGCACGGTGAGCGAGGCGCTCACGCCCCTCAATGATCGTTTTGACTACGTGGTGATTGATACCGCGCCTGGTTGGGACGCACTCACCATCAATGCGCTCTTCTATGCCGATGAAGTGCTGGCCCCGGTGGCGCTGGAAGTATTGGCCCTGCAAGGTCTCCTGGAATTTACGCGCAGCGTCCAGACAATCCAGCAGTATCATAATGACCTGTCCCTGCGCTACGTCGTTCCGACCTTTATGGACCGGCGTGTGAAAAAGTCTGACGAAATTCTCGTGCAGCTGCAGCAATACTTTGGGGAGAGCGTTTGCGACCCGATCCGCTACAACGTGCGCCTGTCAGAAGCGCCGGGCTATGGCCAGAGCATCTACGAATATGCCCGTCGTTCGCCTGGCGCGGAAGATTACCGGGCGTTGACAGAAAGGATACTGGCCGATGAGTAGTCGGAAGAAGACGCCCGATGTCCTGAGCGAAGTGCTTGGCGCCGGCGTTGATCCGCTAGCGGGCGAAGCGCCTGCCCGACCGAGCGTAAGCCTCTGCCGACCGTCGGCGCACCGCGCAGTGCAGCCAAGCCTGGCCCCAAGAAGACGGGCGCGACCAACGCCGCAGCCAAGAAAGCAGCCAAGAAAGCAACCAAGAAAGTTGTGTGGATCTATCGCGAACTCACGCTTCGTGACTACCGGGGCTGGCGCGTGCGCTATGTTGACGGCGAGGAGGTTGACGGCTGGAAAGATGGCCCGCTCTTCCGCGACGAATTGGCTCGCCTGGGGCATGAGGGCTGGGAGATGGCCGGCATTGCCAGTTCCGGTCGCAACGAGCGTGCAGTTTACTTCAAGCGGCCCGCATAGTGCCATATTTTACACGTTGTGTCTTCAACAATAGACCGGACCAGGAGGGGGAATCCATATATGGGAAATGGTGACGAGAGCCAGTTGACCAAGGCCGACTTCACGCAGAAGCTGTCCAAGAAGGCCTATAAGCAGATCAAAAAGAAGCAGATGGAACGGCTGTATGAGTTGGAGAGCGAGTGTTTTGACCGCGGGATACCGGTCATGATCGTCTTCGAGGGATGGGATGCTGCCGGTAAAGGCACGGCCATCCGCCTGCTGACCGAGCGGCTGGATCGCGCGGGTTCAAGGTGCTGGCAACGCAGGCGCCCCGCACCCACGAGAAGCAGAAGCCGTGGCTCTGGCGCTTTTGGATGGACATTCCGCGCCGTGGCCAAATGGCGATTTTCGACCGCAGTTGGTATGGCCGGGTGCTTGTGGAGCGAGTCGAGGGCCTGACGCCCATCCCCGACTGGATCCGGGCCTATGAGGAGATCAATGCCTTTGAGCGGACGCTGGCCGATGACGGCACGGTAATCGTCAAGTTCTGGCTGCATATTCCCAAGGACGAACAGCTCCGCCGCTTTGTCACGCTGACACAGGATCCCAACACCGCTTGGGAAGTGACTGCCGAGGATTGGGAGCATCATCGTAAGTATGATGAATATTACGCGGCCGTGGAGGATATGCTCAACAGCACCAATACGGAATATGGCCCGTGGGATGTGATTCCGTCGACTCATAAGCACTATAAGACATATGATATCTTTTCCAAGCTGATCGCCCGTCTGGAAGAGGCCCTGGACATGGATGTAACGGAGTGGCCGTCGCCCAAAGCGTTGGAGAAGCGGGCTGAAAAAGCGAAAGCAGCCGGCAAAAAGGCGAAGGCATCCAAAAAAGCGGCCAAGAAAAACGCCAAGCGACCAGCCTCGAAGAAGGCGCGCAAGGCGAAAGAGCAGGATGTTTCCAATGACGCAAAGCCGACTGCAGGTGAACCTGAAGCCGCTGCTGCGTCGGACGATGAGCTTGTAAACGAGCAGGAGGGTGACAATGCTTGAAATTGTCGATCTGAGCCAACGATTGGAAAAGGACCAGTACCGCCGTCAGCTCAATCACTATCAGACCGCGGCCCGCTTGCTGGGGTATCATCTCCATCGCCAGCAGCGCCCGGTTGTGCTTGTTTTCGAAGGCTGGGACGCGGGCGGCAAGGGCGGGGCCATCAAGCGGCTCACGGAACGGATGGATCCGCGCGGCTACAAGGTGCATCCGATTGCTGCGCCCAAGGGGGATGATGCCGACAAGCACTATCTCTGGCGCTTCTGGCGTCGTCTGCCGCCCCGGGGTGAGATCGCAATCTTTGATCGCAGCTGGTACGGTCGCGTGATGGTCGAGCGCGTCGAAGGCTTCTGCACCGAAGATGAGTGGCGGCGCGCCTTCCGGGAAATACGTCAGTTTGAACAGCAACTTGTCGGCTTTGGCACAATTCTCTTCAAGTTTTGGATGCACGTCAGCCCCGAGGAGCAGTTGCAACGCTTTGAAGATCGGCGCGAACGTCCGCACAAGGCGTGGAAGCTGACCGATGAAGATTGGCGTAACCGCGAAAAGTGGGGCATCTACGAAGAGGCGGTCGAAGACATGCTGATCAAGACGACGACGGCGCAAGCGCCCTGGACCATCATTCCCGCCAACGACAAATATTTCGCCCGCGTCGAGGTGCTCAAGACGGTGGTCGACCGGCTGTCGAAGGAACTTCACGTTGACGCCACGCCAGAGGCATTGGCCGACCTGCCCCCCTTGGCCGCGCCCACGCCCATCCCCGAGTGGGCCCACAAGGAGGCCAAGTCGCTTGGCGTTGCGATGGAGTAATTCTATGGCTAACGGTGAATGAAGAACGAGGAATTGAAAATGGTGAATGGGCGATGTAGCAAGTCTCGATTCACCGCCACCAATAAAGGAGGCCCGCATCGCACCGATGCGGGCCTCTCTTATTCTCTTATGCAGCAGCGGCGCTGATCAATTCCGCATTCCGCACTCCCCTACCGGATCGTGATCGGCATGAAGATCTGCACGCCGTTGTCCGGGCGAGCGGGAGCATCGGGTTCGTCAATAGCAGTCTCCGTCGGACCGCAGTAACTGGACGGATCCTCTGCGCTCATGGTCGGGATCGTGACCGTGCCGATGTTGGTGTACGCACTCGATGCCGGACCGATGGTACCGTCCAGGGTACAGACGTTGTCGACGATGACCAGGTTCGGGTCGCTGGGTGGGGCCGTCAAGTCGATGGCCGTGCCCATGAGTTCATAGATCCACGTCTCATTGGGCGTCAATATGGTATCGCCGTCGGCCTTGTCGATGATCTGTGTGACAGCGCCTTCGATGTTATCCGTGACAGTGATGTCCGCTTCGGGAATGTCAATGACGCCGACGTTCGTCACTGCGTAGGTCCAAACCACCTGGCCAGTTGGCGGAATGAAGGGCACATCACCCCCATTCGGGTCATTTGCGTCCTGACCATTGGTGAATTTGATGATGTCGATCGCCGGGTCAGGTCCAGGGTTACAGTAGCTTGATGGGTCGGTCGCCTCCATCGACGGAATCGTCACGGTACCGACGTTGGTATAAGCCGTGCTCGGTGGTGAGACTGTGCCATCCTGGGTGCAAACGTTGGGAACCAGAGTCAGATTCTGACCTGCCGGCGGGTTGGCCGTATTGATGGCGGTGCCTTGGACCTCATAGATCCACGTCTCGTCTGGCGTAAGAATCGTCGTCGCCGTCACGCCTTGTCGATGATCTGCGTCACGTCGCCTTCAACGCTATCCGTGACGGTGATGTCCGCTTCGGGGATGTCAACGAGACCAACGTTGGTGACCGCGTAGGTCCAGATGACGTCATCGCCCGGCGCAACGACAGGGACGTCGGCCCCGTCAGGATCGTTGGCATCCTCCCCATTGGTGAACTTGACGATGTCGATCGCCGGTTCAGATCCGGGGTTACAGTAGCTGGATGGGTCGCTCGCGTCCATCGAAGGGATGGTGACCGTGCCGATATTGGTATAGGCCGTGCTCGGCGGTGAAACCGCGCCATCTTGCGTGCAGACGTCATCGACCAGGGTCAGATTCTCGTCCGCCGGCGGGTTGGCCGTATCGATGGCCGTGCCTTGGAACTCATAGATCCACGTCTCGTCCGGCGACAGGATCGCGTCACCATCGCCCTTGTCGATGATCTGCGTCACGTCGCCTTCGACGCTATCCGTGACGGTGATGTCCGCTTCGGGGATGTCAACGGACCCGATATTGGTGACCTCATAGGTCCAGATGACCTGACCGTCCGGTGCAATGATGGGGACGTCAGCCCCGTCAGGATCATTTGCGTCCTGACCATTGGTGTACTTGATGATGTCGATCTCGGGCGCCAAGGGTGAGTCAATGATGCCGATGAAGCCCATGAAGCCAATGCTGGCAGGCACATTCTCGTTAATGGGAGAGTCGGGTATTGCCGGCGGCAGATCGGGGCGATTTGTTCGGCTGGCCGACTCAACCTGAACGCAGACCCAGTCTTCGTTCGGCGCAATATCGACATCAAAGCGCTGGTACTCATCCCATTCGTCGCCATTGCGATCCTGGAAAGGTGGGTCTAGAATCGTACCGCTCGCATCGAAAGGGCCGTCAATCTCCATGCCGCCCACGCCATCAATGCCGACAATATTGGGCGGCAGGTGAATCAGCCCCATGGTCTCAGTCCAGGTGCCGCCTTGGTTATTTGTGTCGACATAATTTTCGTTTCCGGACAACCCCCAGAGCGCGTTCGGGCGAGTTTCATTTTCAACGCCGCCTACGATGACATTGAAGTTGGCCTTGCGCGGCAGGTCAACCGGGTCGAACGCGAGACACTGGACATCACTGTTGGGGCCAATCAGGCCGGTCCAGTTTGCAAAGAGGCCATCATTGCCAAGCTTGATAAAAATATCGCGCGGCTGTGGCAGCGTGGGGTCTTCGAAGATCACCAGCAGGCTGTAGCCCCAGTTTTCTACGACGGGCTCGTTGTTGTCGATGTGGGTGATCGCCATGTCGCCAAGCGTGTACGAGTTGACGCCGATCTCGACGATGTTTTCATCGGTGATGTCAGCGGCGTAGACGCTCAGTTCGCCGCCGCAGCAGCCCCACGTGCTGCCGCCAAATGTATCGTTGTTCCAGACAAAGTCGGACGTAATCGCAACAGGCGTCTCTGCATTACGGGCAAAGGTCACGCCATCGTTGTCCCGGCCCAACCCGGCCCAGACGAGATAGGCCTTGACGATCTGTGTGCCCTCCAGGTTGACGTTATTCAGGGTGCCCTCATTCTGGCCCAGCATGCCCACCCCATCCTGAAAGCCGCGATAGTAGACGTCGTTGGCTTCATAGATCAGATCAAAGGGCTGGTTGGGCGGATCGGCCGCCTGGGCAGAGGTATGCAGGGCCAGGCCAAAGCCCATCAGCAGAGTGAAGACAAAGACAATTGAGACAATAAGTCGAACGGTAGATCGGTTTGGGTGCATGGTGCATCCCCTCCTAAAGTGATTGTACTCGGTCAAGGTTCAATGCAACCTACATGGACAGGCCCACGAGTTTTGACGGTGCGCAGCGCTCCAGCGGGTAGAAGCGGCCGGCGCGCCGCCAACGTATGGCAGACCATCAGCTTTACCGAGAATTCGGTTGGGTGTGGGGGTGCATTGGTCAGACAGAGGATTGTGCCTCAGCGTACTGATCGGCTGTGATGAACCCAGAGAACTGGTTTTGGGGCCGTCAGTACGCCATTGGGATCGATGGAAAGATTGAACGCTTTCTTTCTTGTTGCGACGAAGGCTGGTATATCCGTACCACATAACCCACCATCTATATACTACAATTTCCCTGGATTCGTCAAGCCAAATGGACCATTTCTAGTCGACTCTTCCCCTTCGATCAGTCAGTGAAATGGCTCTGGCGTAGAGGGCAAGAACCGGGGTTAACAGGAGAGCGATGAGGGCAAACATTGCATGTAGACCAAAGCGCGTGGCAAAGGCGCCCAGCGGCGGTCCGCCAACCACTTGCCCGATGGCATCCATTTGGCCGATGGTCGACAGGACCGTGGCGCGCACGGGCGACGGGATGCCCCGGTTGTACCAGGTTGCGAGAAGCGGAGCCATGGTGCCGCGCACCACCGCCAGCGTCACATAGGCGCCGATCGCAGCACCAAAGGCCGGCGCCAGCCCAAAGATCAGGAGCCCGCCGATCAACACTGCGGTCATGGCTGCGAGCAGAAACGCCAGCCGTCGCCCATCAAGCGACTCGGCGCGCCGCCGTACTATCTCGGTGCTGCCAATGGTCAGTAGCATGACGCTGCCGTTGAGAATCCCGAACCAGAAGATAGGGTCGAGTCTGTCCAAACCGGGCAGCGTAAAGTTCGCCAGAAGATGAGCTTCCCAAAGGCGATCGATTCCTTCGCTGGAGAAGCCATAGAAGAGGGCCACAGCCAACATTGTTTGCAGCATCGGGCTGTTGCGAATGACGCTCATCCCCTGACGCAATGTCGTGCTCAAGCCGACCAGGGTTTGCCGCTCTTCCGCAGCGACCGGTGTGAAGGCTGTCTCGGGCATTGCGATGAACAGGTACAGGGCCAATAGCAGGAGCCCGCTGCCACCTACCAGATAGGGAAGACTGAGGCGAAAGCTGGCCAGCCAAACGCCTACGAAGATACCAACAAACGAGCCCGCTTGCCCAAACTGGGCGCCCCGCAAGAGGGCGGCTGCCAGGCGTGCTTCGCCAATCTCATCAGCCAGCCAGGCATCGAGCGCACCGCTGGTAAAGGTGTAACCAACGCCCCAGATCACCTGCGCGAGCAGAATTGTTGCAAACAGGGGCCAGGCTCCTTCAACCAGAAAGCCACAGCCAATCAGTGCAAAACCGACCAGGGCAGACAGCCGACGACTGTAGACATCGGCCACAATTCCCGTTGGGATCTCAAAAAGGAAGACAGCCAGTTCCAGCGTGGTGCCGACAAGAATGAGTTGAAGCGGGTTAAGACCGGCGGCCTCGAAGCGATAAATAGCGCTGGTTGTAAAGGTGACGCTAAAGCAGAATGCTGCGACTCCGGCGATGATGAGGTAGATCGAATAGGCGCTTTGACGCATGGCTACGCTCGCTTTCGCTGGGAATCTCAGTGAGATCGATGCATCGCCCGAGTGGGCCGCACCCAATCTAACCTGAAGGTGTGACGAGATCATTAGTTTTGCCAGCAGCAGTGGCAGACCCGGCTTCGACACGTCGACACTTCGACAGACTCAGGCCAGGCAGGCTCAGCCCGCGCTTCAGGTTAGCCGTCGCCTAAGCCTGTCGAAGGCAGAGGCGGTCGCATAGATGCGACCGCATAGATGCGACCGCATCCATGGAAGTCATGTTCTCGTAAAAACTTCAGTTTGGGTCAGGGTGATTGCCGCCTAAAACGTCTTTGGTCGCGCCCAAACTGCCCAGGCGCGCACCGCACAATTCGTCGCTTGGCGCACTAGTCTGATTGCGCTATACTACAGCCATTCTGAATTTTCACATTTCGCAAAATTCGGCTATTTCATGCAAAACTAACTCACAAATTTGGCGCGTAAGCGCAAGAAAATGAATTGGTGCCAGCATAAGCCGATCTGGCTCAGCACGTTATGCCGAGTCAGAATCTCCTCGATTCGGACAGTTGACGCCATCAATTGTTGTGTAAAATCCCGTTTGTCTTTCTAGAGCTTGCCCTACTTTGCTCGCAGTTCCCAAGCCGCTGTGCATCGGCGGATCCACTTTGCCGCGCTGTTCGTCTTAGTCTGTAACTGCCCAAGCCTGAACGCGACGCTTGACGAACATATCGATCTATCTGAACTTGGTGAGATGATGAGACCATCGACAGGGCGCTTCAGGTCTATGCCATTCGATGTCTTGCGCCCAATCTACATGGGAGGAAACTCATGAAAAGTGTCGGTTTTGATCTGACCCGCTATGACACGCGTAATGTCCACCGCGATCACCGTGCGGATCGCAAGGGATGGTGGCTGAAGATTCAACGTAACGGAAAGCGTCTGAGTAAATACTTTTCCGATGCCAACTACTGGGGCAGCGCAGAGATTGCCCTGATCGCCGCCATTGAAGTGCGTGATGAATTCATTAAGCAGAACCCCAAGCTTCCCTTTCAACCCACCACCATTGCCAGCAATTCGACCGGCGTTAACGGCGTTTCGTTTGCCAAGACACACGGCAAGAGCGGGGCCTTCGTGGCGACCTGGCAGCGCGATGATGGCGGCAAGACCGTGCGGGAATTTGCCGTGGATCGCTATGGTTTTCATGAAGCCTTAAACAAGGCTATCGAGGCGCGTCGCAATTGGGAAGCGGAACAACGTGACAAGGTCATGGCAGAAGAGCAGACGCCTACAAATGGAGCCGTGCGCCCCCTTTCGTAGAGTTGACCACACGCTATGAGATTGATACGGGCGCTCCTCGTCTTGCTGTCGACAGGGGAGCGTGGCACGGGCGTGCCCTATTCTCGTCCATCCGGCTCTACGGTCGTCTGCGCACCATAGAGTACGGTCAGGTCCAGGGTCACATTACGCTGCTGGGTCGTCTCCTCAAGCTCCTGGCGGATGCTCTCTATCACTTCTGGCGAAAAGGCGTCGCCCTGTTCGTCGATGACGGTGGCGATGACTAGCACGTCACGGCGCTGTTCGTTCACGTTCAACGAATGTACTGTGCCTCCGTGGGTGGCAATGGCCTCCTCCATGACTGCCTCCAGCTTCTGAAAGAGGCTGTAGCTGCTCTCTGTATAGTAGTCACCGCGTAGGATGGTTGCCGTGATGCGGGTGTCGGCTCCCACCGCCGCCTTGAGCTTTTCCTCGATCTCTTCAACATCTTCCGGATCGATGTCATACCCTTCTGCTACGATCAACATCACGTTGATCGTGTACTCTCTCCCATTGCGTTCAATGACCAGTGACTGCACGTCTGCGTTGGCGCTGTTCACTTCTTCGACCAGAATCCGCTCCACTTCGGCGCGGCGATTGGCATCGCGTACGGTCGTCACGGTGGCGAAGGCAAGTACGACAGAGATGATGGCGAGCGAGATAATGGGAATTCGCAGGCGCTTCCACAGCTCTCTGCCGCCGATATCGCGTGGATAGAAGCCCAGACTCAAGAAGACGATGGCGGCGGAGAGGATGATGGCCACCAGGTTTGTGGCAAAGAGCAGCAAGGCGCCGCCGGCATAGCCCAGCTCCGAGGTACCGATCCCATAGCCGACAACGCAGAGTGGCGGCACCAGCGCTGCGGCAATGGCTACGCCCGGCAACGCTGCCGCCACCTTCGTGCGGCTGACCGCATACCCCGCAGCCGCACCCGACGCCAGCGCCACCATGAGGTCGAGCACATTGGGCTGCGTGCGGGCCAGGATCTCCGTGGTTGGCGTATCGATTGGTGAAATGAGCACCACGACAACGCCGACCACGATTGACAGTAGGATGCCTTTTGCCGTTGCTTCTGATGCCGTGGTCAATACCGCTAAATTACCGCGTACAATCGCCATGGACATAGCCAGAATCGGGCTCATCAGCGGCGCGACGAGCATGGCGCCAATGATGACAGCGGCGCTGTTTTGGAGCAGCCCGAGGCTGGCGATGACGGAGGCCAGGATGATGAGCACGTAGAAATCAATTGATGGCTCAGCCGACTCGGTCATCTGCAAGGCAACTTCTTTGCGCCGCTCGTCGGTCAAGGTGGGCATGGGGTCGGAAAGCAATTCCCAACTGCGCGAGAGGATCGGCTGCCGGACCGTTTCATGTGCGCGTACGATGACGACGGGACCGGCCATATTGGCCGCAATGCGTACGGGCATGCCGCGAAAGCGGGAGCGTGTGAATGTGTTGGTTTTGGCCGCGCCCATGACGAGCATGTCGGCGCCTGCTGCCCCCTCGATGATGCCCTGTTCGATGCTCTCGGCCCCCATCATTTGATATTCTACATCTTCTTCGCCGATGGCTTCCCCGAGCTCGGTCAACAACGCGTTGCCCGCCTGCTTCTCTTCGGTCGTGCTCTCTTCAGGCAACACGTGGAGCAAGCGTAGATGGCACGCTGAGTCATCGATGACGGCATGGGTCAGTTCCGCCGCCAGCGCGGCGTGGGGACCGCCCGCCGTCGCCACAACAATTCGTTCCGGCTCGGTCGGTAGGGTGCCGCGCAGCACCATCACGTCGCAGGGCGCTGCTCGCATTAGCGGATCGACCACGGGATCGGCGACCACTTCTTCCGTTGTCATTTTGCCCGACCAACCCAGCAGTATCAGCCCGACCCCCATGCTTTGGACCACGTCCAGAATGCCATCGACTGGCCCCATGCCCAGCCTGACAATGGGATAGATCGGGGTGGCGCCTGCCTCGACTTCGGCGAGGGCCCGCTCCAGCGAATCTCGCTCGCTGGCTGCCAACTTGCGACGAATATCAAGGGCCGTTTCTTCAGGCAGCCGCAAGACGCGCAGGACAATGAGGCTGACCCCGCGGGCGGCCGCCAGCGTGAGTCCTGCTGAGATGAGATTGCCCGAGCTTTTGGGATTGCCCACTGCGACCAGGACGCTATCGGTCAAATTGGCGTCAGACGCCAGTTTGTAGGTTCTTGAGGGGGCTGCCGATGCTTTGGCAATCACATCTTCTTGTTCGCCCGCCACAACTTGCCCGCGGCGATAAGCGATGCCGCTTTGCCGGGCGAACGCAAAATAGAGCAGCAGGCCGCTGCCTAGCCAGGCCAACGGCATCAACCACGGCGCGCCAAGTATATTCAACGGGGCGAAGATGCCGATCGCAACAGTGAGGGCCGGAAAAATTGGGTGAAATGGCAGCCTGGACCGCCGTGCATAGCGGCTGTTGGAGCCGTCGATCAGTGCCGGCAGGCTCAGCCCTGCCAAGACCCAGAAGAGCAGAATGGCGGAGGCGCCTACCAGCGTCCTACTCTCAACGGTGGCGAGCAGAAGCAGGGCCATGATGGTCGTCCCGAAGATGGGCAAGAGCGGCGTACTCTTACGTCCCTGGTAACGCTCCATGTTTTGTGGGACGAAGCCGTCATCCGCCATCTCCTCGACAAGCCGGATGCTGGCGCTAAAAACCAGGTCCAGCCCAATCAGCATGATGACCATGCCCAGGGCGAGGTAGAGAATGCGGAAGAGCTCCGGTGAGAAGACGATTCCCTCTACGGCGAAGTCAAGTAGGGGCATCAGGGGATGGGCAAAGGGGCCCCAATGGCGGTCGACGGCCATCGCTCCCGTGCCGCCGACGATCGCGGTGATGATGACGGTCAAGGCCATGGCGGGACGCAGGCGTTGCGCATTGTGACGCTCGCCCCGCATCTCCGCAATCATGATGACGCCCCAGAGCGTCACCGCAAGCAGCGCCATCATCGACATGATGGACGTATCGATCGACTTGACATCGCTGGTGAGAAAGACGGTGAGATCCTGCGCCCGCGGATCAAAAACGAGGCCGGAAAAGGCCAGGATCAGCGCCGTGAGCGTCGCCCCGCCCACCAGAAGCGTTCTGCGCCGCCAACCGAGCTGGCTGCCGAAGACGCGGGCGACAGCCATGAGCACAAGCACGATCCCGGCCAGTATGCGCCTGGGTACCGTCACGTCTACAAGACGCAACAACAGATCTATGTGGAGGCTCAACCCCGAACTTAAGAGGGTGAGCAGGGTCACGTAGCCGCCAATCAAGCACCACCCTGTAAGATAAATGAGGGTGAGGCGACGATCGGTACGCACCAGCCCGTAGGCGCCGCTGCCGCTGTGCATGCGGGCCAGGTCCGTGAGCGTCAACACGATCGGGATGGCTATGATCAGCAACAGGAGATAGGACGCTTGAATACTCTGACTTTGGTAGTTGACCGTCAGCGTGCCCAAGACGGCGTAGACGCCCACCCCGATGCCCAGGGATAGGCCGATGGCCGTCAGTTGGGGCACGGTCAGGATGCGGCTATAGCGCAGGCTAGAGCCATTTTCAGTCGGGGCTGAGGTAGGCGAAGAATCAGTCGTCATGGCGCTTTCAAGAGCATGTAGTGAGGTTGTGTAAGCGCTCTGTTCCTGGCGTAGAAGCCCTGACAGACGCTTGAATTCGTTGACCAGCCAGGCCGGCTGTAGTAAAAAGTGTGACAGAATGTAGGGCGCAACGCAAATACCGCTATCGACTGCGGCCACAGTCGCACAACCCTGAGCGAACACAACGTCAGGATAATGGCCCAGCGATTATCCACCTGCACTGTACACGCGAAACTGTACACGCGAAGGCTTGAAAGGAACTCCGATGCGATTAGGACTTATGGCCGGCTACTCCGGCGCGACGATCGATCTGCCCATGGCGATGATCCGTGAGGCGGATCAGTTGGGCTATTTCGCGGTCTGGACGGCGGAAGCATACGGCTCAGACGCGGTGACGCCCCTGGCCTGGATCGGCGCGCAGACGGAACAGATTCGTTTGGGGACGGCCATCATGCAGATGCCGGCGCGCACGCCCGCCATGACGGCCATGACGGCCGCTACCCTCGATCAGCTCTCCGACGGACGTATGCTCCTGGGGCTGGGGCTGTCAGGCCCCCAAGTGGTGGAAGGCTGGCACGGCCAGCCCTACGGCAAACCCCTGGGCAAGACGCGCGAGTATGTAGAGATCGTGCGCACGATTCTCGTACGCGAAAACGCGCTGGTCCATGACGGAGCGCATTATCAGATCCCTTATCATGGGGAAGACGCCACGGGGTTGGGCAAGCCGCTCAAGAGCATCATCCACGGTCGGGCCGGCATCCCCATCTATTTGGCCGCGATCGGGCCCAAGAATGTCGAACTCTGCGCTGAGATTGCCGACGGCTGGCTGCCCATCTTCTTCTCGCCCGCGCACTATGATGAAAGCTACCGCGAGCAAGTAGAGGCCGGTTTTGCCAAAGCGGGCAATGGCAAGGGCTACGCTGATTTCGATATTGCGCCATCTGTTGGCGTGGTGGTTAGCGATGATGTCGACGCCGCGCGCAACTCGATCAAGCCGTCGCTGGCGCTCTATATTGGCGGCATGGGCGCCAAGAGCAAGAATTTCTACTACAATCTGGTCTGTCGCTACGGTTTTGAAGACGCGGCCGACGAGATTCAGGAGCACTTTTTGGCCGGACGCAAGGCCGAGGCCACGCAGGCAGTGCCCGACGAACTAGTCGATCTCGTCTCCCTCTGCGGGCCCAAGGCGCGCATCAAGGAGCGGCTGTCGGCTTGGGAGCAGGCGCCGGTCACCACGCTCAATCTGATGACCTATGACGTGGAAAGCGTGCGCGTGATGGCCGAGCTGGTGCTGGGCGCGGACGCAAGCAAGCGTGTGACGCCCGTTGCGGTCGCCGAAGACCGTGTGGCCGAGACGGAAGGGAGCGCAGCGCTGGGGGCGGCCGCCATCTTTGCCCACATGACGGACCGGGTCGCCGAAAACCCCAACCTTGTGCAGCGCATCAACGCCGTTTTTCAGTTTCACATCGGCGGCGCGACGGGTGGCGACTGGGTTGCCGACCTCAAGTCGGGATCCGGCGAAGTGCGAACAGGCACTACGGACAACGCCGACTGTACCATTTCTATGCAAGACAACGACTTTGTTGAGCTGGCCCAGGGGCGTCTCAACCCCATGGCCGCGTTTGCCCAAGGCAAGGTCAAGATCGACGGCAATCCCATGCTCGCAACCAAGCTGCAAGGGCTTTTTGGCTAGCTGCCCCTGCCCATGCCCGCACTCATCCCGACGCCCGTTGCCGACGATGTTTACCAGATCCGTCTGCCCCTGCCCTTTGCCCTCAATCACGTCAATTGCTATTTGCTGCGCGAGACGCATGGGTGGACGCTGGTCGACACTGGCTTGAACTGGGCCGAGGCCCGCGACGCCTGGCAGACTGCCTTCGCTGAGCTCGGCATGGGGTTTGACGATATTCGACGCGTCGTTCTCACCCACATGCACCCAGATCACTATGGACTGGCTGGATGGTTTCAAAACCAGAGCGGGGCGCCGGTCTTTCTTTCCCCGCGCGAGGCCGAATTGGCTCGCCACGTCTGGGTCGAGAACGGGTGGCGCCCGGACCGGATCGAATCCTATTGGCGCATGGGCGGCATCACGGACGAGATCGCCGGGGAGGTCTCAACGCAGACCGCGCAGCTGCGCGATGCCACGCTGCCCCACCCACAGCATGTCGATCTGCTGCGCACCGGCGATGAAGTGAAGATAGGCGGCCGCAGGTGGCGTGCGATCCACGCGCCGGGTCACGCCGATGGACAGCTCATCTTCTACGACGCAACCGATCGCCTGCTGCTTTCCGGCGACCAGGTGTTGCTGAAAATCACCCCCAACATCGGGCTTTGGCCCTCAACAGGACCGGATCCATTGGCCCGCTATCTGGCGTCACTGCAAGAACTTGCCGTCCTAGACGTACGGCTTGCCTTGCCCGGTCACGGGCGGCTGATTGACGACTGGCGCGGTCGCATCGCCGAACTGCAGGCCCATCACGCCCTGCGCCTGGAGCAAACGATGGCCGCCGTCGGCCCCCACGGCGCCACCGCGCTTGAGGTCAGCCGCCATCTTTTTGACTATGATCGCTTCAGCCGCCACGAAGTGCGCTTTGCCATTGCCGAAGCCCTGGCCCATTTAGAGTATCAGGTTGAGCGAGGCGAGCTGGCTGTTAAGGAAGATGAGTTTCGAATTTATTATCGCTCTTAGTTTCTATTGAAAACAATAATTAATTCGAAAATAGATAATAAAGAATGATTAACGGTATGGCGCCCATTAGCAATTATTCATTGTCTGTTTTCAATTAACCATTTCCCACCCCAATGGAGACCTCATGACTCAGCCCAATTTCGATTTGACCGGCAAAGTCGCAGTCATTACCGGTGCATCGCGGGGCATTGGCGCGGCCATTGCCCTGGCCTATGCTCGGGCGGGCGCGTCGGTCGTGCTGTCCAGCCGCAAGCAGCCTGCGCTTGACGAGGCAGCGGCCACCATCCGCGCTGCGGCGGCGCGGCCTTGCCTGTGGCCGCACACACAGGCGATCAGGCCGCAGTTAACGGGCTGATTGAGCGGACGGTCGCGGAGTTTGGGGGCGTCGATATTCTCGTCAACAACGCCGCGACCAATCCTCACTTTGGCCCGCTGCTCAGCGCCGACGAGAGCCATTGGGACAAGACCTATGACATCAACATCAAGGGCTACGTGCGCTTGATTCAGGCCTGTGCGCCCCACATGCAGGCGCAGGGCGGCGGCAAGGTGATCAACATTGCCTCGGTGGCCGGGCTGGAGCCGGTGGCCGGCATGGGTATCTACAGCGTGAGTAAGGCCGGCGTGCTCATGCTGACGCGTGCGCTTGCCATGGAACTGGCCGGGGCCAACATTCAGGTCAACGCAATAGCGCCTGGCTTCATCAAGACACAGTTCAGCCAGGCCATTTGGGGCAATGACAGCCTTAATCAAGCCGTGTTGGGGGCGACGCCGCAGCAGCGCATGGCCGCGCCCGAAGAGCTGACGGGCATCGCGCTCTATCTGGCTGCGCCGGCCTCTGACTTCACGACCGGTGCGATTTTTACGATTGATGGCGGGCTCACCGCGGGGCGGCGATTCGGGTAGGATAGCAATGAGGCTGCGTAGAGCCCTGGCCATAAGATCCCTCGCTGCGCGTCGGGATGACAGCCGGGCTCGGGGCAGGCAAGTCAATCTCCTGGATTTGTAACTCCGGCCACCAGCCGGACGAGTCCACCGTCGTAGACGGGAAGTGTCATGCTGATAGCGTGACCTAGATTATTGCCAGCACGATTGTGAGCGTGACGGAACTGGCCAGGGTGGCGAAGAGCACGGTGGTCGTCACAAAGTCGGGAAGTAAGTCGTGCTCCATGGCGATGAGGGTCGTCAACACGGCGGCCGGCATGGAGGCCTGGAGGATACCGGCGCCCCGTTCGATTCCCGTCAGGCCGAAGGGGACGGCCAGGGCAATGGCCAGAATTGGTCCGGCAACAAGGCGCACGGAGCCTGCCAGGACCCCGTCGAGCGAGACGCGCACGCGGCCCATGCCGGCAAGTTGAATACCCAACGTAATCAGCATGACCGGTACCAGCGCACCCGCCATGAGTTCGACCGCGCGATCTATAAAGAGCGGCACGGGCAGATTGAAGTAGTTGACGAAGAAGGCTGGAAAGAGGGCCAGAATCGCCGGGGTAGTAAAGGCTTTCCAGACGGCCTGGAGTCCGCCGCCCCGGAACCAGTTGGCCGCAATGACCCCAATCACAAAGCCCATGGTCAGGATCACAATGAAATAGACCGAGGCGGCCAGCAGTGCCTCTTCGCCCAGGCGAAATTGAATGATCGGCAAGCCAAAATTGCCCACGTTGCCAAACGTGGCCAGCATGACGTAGGCGGCCACCATCGGCGGGGACGCACGCCGGATCACCACGGCAATCAGCAGCGCGATGAGAATCGTGGCTACGGTAACGGTGACAATGTAGGCCGTCATGCGCAAGGCCAGGCCCGGCTCGATTTCGGCATCCTTGAAAACGTTGAAGATAAAGGGCGGCACGAGAATGTAGTACGAAATGCGTGAGGGGGACCTGGCTTCAATGCCCAGGCGCGGGCCGGCGATATAGCCGATCAGCACCAGGCTGAAGACAGGGGCCAAGATGTTGAAGAAGATTGAGAAGATCTGGCCCAAAAGATGCCCTCCGCGCTGTGCGGTGGCGGCCGCTCGCTTCACGACCGAGATGGTGATTCGGGTTCAGCGTGCATGGTCGCATAGGCGACACGCGAGGTCAAAAAAACGCTGCGCCGGCGACATTTCTGTCAGCCGGCGCAGCGCTGTCTAATTGATGCGGACAAAGCTATGCCCGTGAATTGCCGGCGCTACGGGCGAGTACCCAGTTCCAGCGGCAGCGAAACTGTCTGACCGTCGCGTACGATCGTGATGTCGATCACATCGCCGGGCTGGGTGTTAAAGACCAGGTAGCGGTTTAGATCGTCAAAGTTGCCGATCGCTTGACCATCGATGGCGACAATCAGGTCGCCGCCGCGGCCGTTGTTCGGATTGGCGGCAATCAGACCGGCCTGGTCGGCCGGACCCTCGTCGGCCAGGCCGAGGACGTAGGCGCCACGTGTCTGGTCCAGATCGTAGCGACTCAACTCATCAAGCGAGATCTCGCCATCAAAACTGGCGCCCAGGAAGGCGTAGCGATACTCACCTTCTTCGACCAGGCGCGGGGCCACCTGACTCACAGCCGCCACCGGAATCGAGAAGCCGACGCCGCTGCCAACGCCTGTACCTGACGCAATCGCGGCGTTGACGCCAATCACTTCACCATTCAGATTCAGAAGCGGACCGCCCGAGTTGCCCGGGTTGATCGGGGCATCGGTCTGGATTACTTCGGGCAGTGAATAGGTGGAGCGGAGTCCGTCACCGCCACGCTGTGAGGGCAGGCTGCGGCCCAAACCGCTGACGATGCCCAACGTCATGGAGCCCTGCTCGCCAAAGGGATTGCCGATCGCCACCGCGAACTGGCCAACATTCACGCTATTCGGGTCGGCCAGGGGCAATGCTTGGACGCCTTCGGGCAGATCGTCGACCTTGATCACCGCCAGGTCGCTATCCAGGTCCGCGCCGACAAGAGATGCTCGACGGCGTTCGCCATTCGAGAAGACTACCTCATAGGTGCTCCCGTCTTCAACCACGTGGTTGTTGGTCACAATATGACCTTCGTTGCTGAAGACAAAGCCGCTGCCGCTGCCAAAGGGTGGGACCAAAACAAAGACGACCGACGGGTTGACGCGCTGGTACAAATCCATCAGGCGCGTTTCAAGCCCTTCGACCGATAGCGCGGGCGCCGGATTCTGAACGGGAATGACCTCTGGTACAGCGACTGCCGGGACGTCTGGCTGGGAAAGCGATGCCGACGGGGCCGAGGGCAAGCTACAGCCTGCGACAAAGACCGAGATAAGAAAAATGGTTGACATCAACCATGCTGTGTGTAAATGCTTCATTTGTTTAAACTCCTTCAAACTTAAACGGATTTTCCATCTCTAGGATATCCTTGAATTGTTAAGAAAATATGTGAACCAGATGACAATACTGTGACAAGTTTTTCGTAAGGGTCTATCCCATTTTGAGGGTAGTGTCGGAACGGATTTGTCGTTTTCGCGAGCGCAACTCCCCAAATGTCGTATGAACCCGTTGGCGAACGCTTGCTTATCCGTCTAGCCTACAGCATGATAGACCCGCGTCGAATGTCGTTAAGAGTAACGTTATTCAGTAAGGGAGAAGATCCATGTTGCAGCGTGGCAACCTATCAACGGAAGGTGTAACGGCTTCTCTACCTGATTGGTACGCAGCAATGGGGATGCGGTCGCGCGTGATCACTTCCCCATTGTGGGATGGAGGACGGTGACCGGATGACAGACAGCCGTGCCCGCCTGCAGCGCCTGCTCAAGCTGAATGCGCTGATGACCCACGCTGCCATGACGACTTCGGCGCGTCGTCTGCTCCACGGGCCGCAGCAGATGACCTGGACATGGTATTTCGAACTGTTCGTCGAGTTGATGAACAGCGGAACGCCCTCGGACGATGCCATGACCGCCGATGATATCCGGGCCGCGCTGGAGGTCTTTGATGACATGCCGCTGCCGTCGGAGGTGACAATTTCACTGGCGCTGGCGGGTGGCGTGCCCGGCTATTGGTTCGACCAGCCGGATGCGCAGCCGGAACGCGTGCTGCTCTATTTCCACGGCGGCGGCTATGTCGGCGGATCGCCGCTGACACACCGTCTGTTGATCACCGAGCTGGGACGGGTCTGTCGCATGCGCGTTCTGGCCCTTGATTACCGCCTCGCGCCGGAAGCACGCTTTCCCGCTGCGGTGGCAGACGCATGGGCCGCGTACTGGTGGCTGCTCGACCAGGGTATAGCTGCGGAGTCGATTGCTGTGGGCGGCGATTCTGCGGGTGGCGGTCTGGCGATGGTCTTGCTGCTTGCCCTCCGCGATGCCGGCGTGCCACGCCCAGCGGCTGGCTTCGGCCTGTCGCCCTGGCTGGATTTGACGTTGAGCGGTGCGTCGATGCACACCAATGCCAAGAGCGACTATCTGAACCCCAAGGTGCTGCGCCGTTCGGCCGAACTCTATCTCCACGGACACAACGCCTGTGACCCGCTGGCTTCGCCCCTTTTTGGCGACCTGCACGATTTGCCTCCGCTCCTCTTCCAGGCTGGGACGGCCGAAATGCTTTTCGATGACGCGCGACGTTTTGCGCGGCGGGCCGTCGAGGCCGGCGTATTGATCGAGCTTCAGCCTTGGGAGAACATGGTTCACGTCTGGCATTTCCTCTTCCGCATCGAACCCGCTGCGCAGCTCGCAATTGAGCATGTCGGTCGCTTCGTGCGCGAACAGACGGAACCGACCTTCCGCGCATCGCCCAAGAGATAGTTGTACGGATGTGCGGGTCCACAATGCGACCGGGTGCGGTAGTTGCAAATAAACCGATTGATCCCGGCGAAACCAAATGGTAGCCGCAGTCTGAGCTTGTCGAAGACGTAGCCGGATAGGCCCGACTTGGACCGTTCACCGGGCTCAGAGTGGCGCACGTTCAGTGATTGTCCGAAATCAAGTTCGCAACCTTCCTGGAAGCTGTACTGGCAGATAGCCCGCCGGATGGAAAGCTTTCAGGAAGGTGAAATCGCTCCGTTGTTTGCGGACAATCACTTGGCCAGTGCGTCAAGATGCCAGAACGATGCGGGGTCCGGACGCTTTTTGGGGAAACGAGGCGCTCCATTGTTTAATGATAGCGCTTTATTGAATGCACTTCAACGAACTATTAAGGAGAATCTCGTGAAATTTGCTGGCTTTTTTGCACGGTTTATTGCTTACTTGATCGATGGGGTGGCCATCGGCTTTTTGGCCTGGCTGGTGGCTTTGGTAATGGGTGGCGTGGTTGGTATCACGGCCGGTACAGGCAGTGGTTTCCTCAATTTCATTTCGGGCACGCTGGCGTTGCTGACGATTGCCGTTATGGCCTTGTTCCAATTCCTCTATTTCGGCTACATGTGGAGCCGCGACGGCCAGAGCTTTGGCATGAAGCTCATGAACATGAAGGTTGTGGAGAAAGGAACAGAAGGCCCGATTAGCTTCCTGCGTGCTGGTCTGCGCGGCACAATCGGCTATTGGATCAGCAGCATCATCTTTGGCCTGGGCTTCATTTGGGCGGCCTTTGACAGCAACAAAGAGGGCTGGCATGACAAGATTTTTAATACGTGGGTCGTTGCTGCCAGGTAAACGGCGGTTCTTGTTGAGTAATCCATGAATCATTTGGACGGTGATATCGATGCCCAGCACGCGTCTTTCCGCCGCTTTCGGCGTCGACGTATGCTGATAATCATCGCTGCGCTGGCGGCCATCTTTGCCCTGCTCTTTTGGCAAATTGGCCGCCTGCGTCCCCCTTCCTCGCTGCGGCTGGCCACCGGTCCTGAGGGCGAGCATGAGTATTTTGTTGCGCAGCTCTATCAGTCGTACATGGCGGATCAGGGCGTTGCGCTTGAGATCGTGCCAACAACCGGCTCTTTGGAGACGATTGGTCTGCTACAATCGGGCGCGGTGGACGCCGGTTTTATGCTCAACGCCGCCAACTTTGAGATTGATGCCGATGGCTTGGTTGGCCTGGCCAGTGTCGGCCATGTCCCAATTTGGATCTTCTATCGTGACGACTTGGAAACCGATGGACCGTTGCAGGATCTGTCCGATTTGCGTGGGCTGCGCGTTTCGCTGGGCGCGCCCCTGAGTGGCACGCGTGCTGTGAGCAAACTGCTCTTTGGGATTGCACGAGTCTCCGAAGATGATCTGGACGTAGTTGAAGCCGGTCCGGAGGAGAGCGTCGACATGCTGCGCAATGGCGAAGTTGACGCCATTTTGATGGTTTCCGGCGTCAATTCGCAGACCTTGTTGGATCTGCTCTTGGATCCAGCGATTGAGATCATGGATTTCCGCCTGGCGGAGACCTACAGACGGCTGATCCCGTTTCTGCATACGGTCGAACTGCTGGAAGGCTCGCTCAATCTCACGGCGTTAGAACCGGCGGAAGACAAGCGCCTGCTCACCGATGCTACCGTGCTGATCGCCAACGAAGAGCTTCATCCTGATCTGCAGGTACTGCTGCTACTGGCGGCCGAAGCAACACAGCGTCAGAGTGCAGCACTCTTCCCTCCGAGTGATGTCTTTCCTTCAATCGATGACCTGACGCTGCCGATCAGTGAGACGACCCGTCGCTACCTTACCGACGGGCAAACGATCCTGCAGCGCTACCTGCCCTTCTGGATCGCCTCGCCAATGGAGCGCTTCTATCTGCTCATTCTGCCGGTGCTTTTTATTCTCTACCCGCTTGTACGCAATACGCCGACTGCATACAGCGCATTCATGCGCCGGCGCGTCTGATATCTATTATAAGCGCCTCCGTGAAATGGAATTGGGGCTTAGCGGCTACTCCATTGCAGAGTTGGAACAGCAAATTGTCGAACTTGAGACGCTGCAGCAGGAGTTGACGGACACGCTTCATGTACCGACCGGTTACCTGCAATCCTTCTACAATTTGCGCGTCCACATGCGCTTGGTCATTGATCGGTTGAGCGAACGAAAGCGACAGCTACTCGCTCTGGGTCTCGAGCGCGACGAAGTGCCGCCGGACGCGCCGAAACTCAGAGAATCCGGAAACGCGCGACATAGAGGTCGCCTACTGAACTTGTCTCAGGAGCTGAATAGGAGGGCTTGCAGCTATCGACACGCAACCTGACACCGCGGCTCATGAACGCTGGCAGTTCCCCGCCGGTTTCTCTTTATTGCATTGCGAAGCTGCGCAGGATCCCTACCTGTGCAAGCTTGCGCTCACCATCGAAGGAGACAAGTGCGTGTCCTATTTGATCGAAGCCAACCAGTTGCGTAAGGTATATGGCGATTTCGTCGCCGTGGATGACGTGACCTTCAACGTCCGCCCGGGCGAGATTGTCGGTTTTCTTGGCCCGAATGGCGCAGGCAAGACGACGACGCTCAAGATGCTGACCGGCCTGCTCGTTCCGGACGATGGCTCTGCCCTGATCTGCGGCATTGACATTCAGCAAGAGCCGCTCAAGGCCAAGGCGCAGTTCGCTTATGTGCCGGATACGCCCAACCTCTACCCCAAACTCAAAGCCAGCGAATACCTGCGCTTCATGGCCCGGCTCTATCATGTGCCGGCGGAGCAGGCCGATGTCCGCATCAAGCAATATTTGGATCTGTTTGAATTGACGGATAAGGCCGGCAACTATCTGGAAGGCTTTAGCCACGGTATGCAGCAGAAGGTCGCGCTGACCGGGGCGCTGCTCCACGATCCAAAAATCCTTTTCATGGACGAGCCGACTGTGGGCTTGGACCCCCGCTCAGCGCGACTGGTCAAGGATCTCATGCAGCAGCGCCGTGATGATGGCAATGCCGTCTTCTTCTCCACGCATATCTTGGAGATCGCCCAGAATATGTGTGATCGCGTCATCATCATTGACAAGGGCCAAATCTTGGCCGATGCTCCCGTGAATGAGTTGCGCCAGCTGGGGGGCGATCAGTCCTTGGAGGATATTTTCCTCGAACTCACGGGTGGCAATGAGGTGGACGATCTGGTCAAGGAGTTGGACAGCGATGAATAGCGAGACCCTCTTGCTCATGCAGCTCTACTGGCGGCTGGATCGGCGTGCCGACGGCGGCATCGGGCGATTGGGCTGGGTAAGGCGCGTCGTTGTGGCTGCGGCATTGATTTTTTTTGCAGGCCTGGCGGGAGTATCTGTGGGCGGGCTCGTCGTGGAGGGGATGCTCGGCCCTGATGGCGTCAAGGCTGTCGTGGGCTTGCTATTGGCGTTGGTCTTCCTCGGCACCACCTTTTCCGGTTTCAACCAGGCGCTCCAGGGCCTCTACCTGAGCGATGACCTGGAGAAACTTTTTGTCGCCCCCATTCCGTCCCGTTCGATTGTGACGGCAAAGTTGCTCGGCCGCTTGCCGACGGTCATGTTTTTTATGCTGGCCGGCGCGCTGCCTGCGCTGGTGAGCTTTGGCTTTGTTGTCGGGATGGGGCCCGCTTATTATCTCCTGGGCACGGTATTGCTGCTGGTGGCGCCCCTCTTTGGCATTTCGATCGGTACGCTCATCGCGATCTTTCTCGTGCGTCTGCTCCCGGCACGACGCCTCAGCGAGTGGGTGGGTGCTGCATCCATCTTAATCGGGACGATCTTTTCGCTCCTATTCTATCTGCCACGCATGCTCAATGGCGGCAATCAGCAGTTTACCCCGGAAACAGAGGCAGCCCTTGCGGAAGCAGTGAGCGCCTATGGAGACCTGCCTCTGCCCACAAACCTGGCCGGCAACGCGCTCGTCGACTTGGGGCAAGGGCGCATGGCAACCTCCCTCGATTGGGTGGGACTGCTCGCCTATTTTCTGCTGACGATGGGGCTTTTTCTCTTTACCCTGTTCGTGGCTGACCGTCTCTATCTCAGCGGGTGGCTGCGGATGCAAAGCTCGGGCGCACGGGCCACCGGTTTCCAGGACGAAGCGGGGATCTTTGGCGGCGACTCTCTGGATCTGATTCTGGGCTATAAGGATTGGTTGCTGCGCATACGGGATGCTCGGCTCTTTGCCACCATGTTCTCAGGAGTCTTATTTGCCGTGTTGATGCTTTTCTTTATCTTTCGGCCCCAGGAAAATGACGGCTCGATTCTTTCGATCGCCGATGAGTTTGGCGATGCCGGTTTTTTGACGGTACTCTTCAGCAAGGGCGTCATCCTCTCCGGCGCAATCTATATTGCAGTTTGGTCGATCTTCTCGCGCATCGCCCAGTCAGCACTTTCATTGGAGCGTGAATCCGTCTATATCCTCCGGACCGCTCCGATCAGCCCGACGCGCATCCTGCGCGCCAAGGTTCTGGGCGTCCTCGTTCCCTACATGCTGTTGGTCACCCTTTTGCTGCTGCTCAGCCTGTTCGTTTTTGACATCAGCCTGCTCTGGACGCCCTACTCCTGGCTTGTGCTCTTCATCATGGGCGCGGGCATGCTAACGTACGTCGTCTCGCTCGACTTCATTTTTCCGAAACTGGATTGGGATGATCCGCGTAGGATGACCAACCGGAAGGCTGGATGGCGATCAATTCTTGGCGTCTTCCTATACAGCGTCATCTCTATGCTGATTGCCCTGATTGCCTTCGTGGTCGCGGCCAGCGTGCCAGGGGCTGCCATCCCCGCGGTCATCTTTGGTCTTGGTCTATTGGCCGGCGGTACCTGGTTCTTCGTCGCCTGGCGCATGCGGCGCATCGAGGCGGCCTGGCCTTCTCTCGGCGCCGAGGCATAGCGAATTACGATTTACGCACGACCCGCTTCATTGCAACATTCTCGCCGCACACAGATCGGTTCTATACCGAAAACTCTACGCGAACATGATTTTCATTGATGCGACCGCTTCTGCCCTCGACCGCCTTTGCCTTCGACAGGCTCAGGCGGCGGCTGCTTGGAAGCGCTGGTTGAGCCTGCTTGGGCTGAGCTGTCGAAGTGACGAAGCCTGATCTACCGCAAGGGCTTGTAAAACTAATGTTCTCGTCGCACCTTCAGTTTAGATCCAGCGTCGCGGGCCGTAGCCGAAGACCAGCACGGCGCAGGCTGCCGCGCTGCTGACGACGGCGATGCCGAAAAAGTCCTCGATCGGCATGACCTCGAAGAACCAGATGCCGATCACTTTGTCCGGGTCGAAATACCAGGCGCCCATATGGCCGCCGATTTGGGTCGGTGATGAGCATCCATATTTGGCCGATCAGTACGACCTGAAGGATCAACCAGCGCTGCGACCAGAGAAAGCGCCCATTGCGCGCCCAGAGTATGCCATGGAAGATCAGCGCTGCCAGCGTGAGCAGTGCGAGGTGGGTCAAGGATTCCGGCATGGGTGCGTCGCTCCATTCGTCAACGGGCAGCGGCCAAAAGTAGATGTTTGGTCTCTGAACCATCCCAAACACTCGAATCGCCGCCGTAGACCATGGGATAGCCGGCTTCTGCCCAATCTGTCATGCCGCCGAGAAGCGCACTCACGCGGGGATGGCCCTGCCGATTTAGTGTGAGCGCCAAACTGGCGCTCGATGATTCGTTCGGTCAAGTGCAATAGGCGATGACCAACAGGTTCTCGTCCAGCTCGCTTTCCGCTGTTTCGGCTTCGCGTGACCAGGGCGGCAAAGAGGTGAAGGAGATGGCGCCGGCAATGTGTGATTGCGTATACTCTCTCGCACTCCTCGAATCGACGAAGATAGCGGTCCCATCGTCAAAGTGCTGTTTGGCCTCGTCCACAGAGATTCGCGGCACATCGCTTGCCGAGCGGAGAACCATCGGTGTCGGCTCAGCGATCAAGACTCCCTCCAGCAAGTCGGAGTCAAGCACGTAGGTACACGCGCTGAGGAAGAGCAATGTTGTCAGCAGCGCGCCGCAAGACATGATCAATCGCATAAACGCCTCCTTACAAATAATCCTACTGCGTGGCCAGTCAAACAGACTCTACCATGAAGAAGGCCTGGGGCCATCTTGCTTGGCTACTTTTTGCTTTCTACGAGCAATACGGTAATGGCTCCAAAGAGCAACGTCACGCCGACGATCCACAACCATTCCTCTAGCGGAAGACCGAGAATCCACACATTGAGAATATGATCCGGATCATAGAACCAGAGCCCGACGCGCACGGCCAGCGCGTCCCACAACCAGCCGCCGACCAGCGCACCGAGTACGGCCAAGCCCAGCGCACGGCGTTGGCGCGGTAGTGCCGCGCGCCCGATCCAACCCAGCACCACCAGTGGCAGCCCGATAAAGAGCGCCAACCAGACTAAATAAGTAACAGTGTCAAACATGGTAAATCGGCATGTGCTTTCTGATCGGATCCTGTGCGGTCCTTGCTACGTTGGCAGGCTAGCACATGCCATGCGCCCGTGCGGTGATGGGTATTCCTGATGCGGCTCTTCGCGCAGGTCATCAAAATCATCTGCGACCCAGATTTGACCGCCCTAACTGCCAACACCCAATTGGCGTGGAGTCGCATCTGCATTGTATTGTATCATCTTGGCAACCGGCTTGCCCGCTTTGCTGCGAATGACGCCTTTCCTCTGGAGGGCTTGCTCGACCAGCTTGGATAAACTTGCTTTGGCATCTGAAATCTTGGTGATTCGATTATCAATCGACATCGCATTCCTTGAGGTACTACCATGCACCGAACACCCTTGATCGTTTTTGTTCTCATTGCCCTATTTACCAGCGCCTGCGCACCTGGTGCGTTGGACCAAGACCTGTCACTGGATGATCTGATGCCCGAATTTCCACTCTCTGAACCGGAGTACACCAACAAGCGGATGCGCGATTTTGGCGCGTTTGAAGCGGCGCTGGCGGCATTCCCGGCCGCACGCGCCCAAGCGCTGGACTCAGCGCTCACCAATGCCACGATTCCGGAGATTCAAGCACTGCTCGATGCCGGTGATCTGACATCTGTTGAATTGGTCACCTACTATGTCGACCGCATCCGCCGCTACGATATTGATCAGCTGAACTCGGTGATGGAGCTGAACCCCGATGCCCTCGCCGACGCAGCTGCGGCGGATGAGTTGCGCGCTGCGGGGACGGTTCTCGGGCCCATGCACGGCATCCCCGTGCTGCTCAAGGACAACATTGCCGCCATCGGCATGCACGCCACGGCCGGCGCCTACGCGCTCAAAGATTGGCAGCCACAGCGCGATGCCTTTCTCGTGCAGCAGTTGCGCGGCGCGGGCGCCGTGATCCTGGGCAAAGCCAACCTCTCTGAATGGGCCAACTACATGGATCCCGGCATGCCCAACGGGTTCAGCGTACTCGGCGGTCAGACGCGCCACCCCTACGGTCCCTTTGACCCGCTTGGCTCCAGCAGCGGTTCTGCCGTGGCGGCCGCGGCCAATTTGGCTACGGTCACGGTGGGCTCCGAGACACAAGGGTCGATCGTCTCGCCGTCCAAGGTGAACTCGGTCGTCGGTCTCAAGACCAGCCATGGCCTGGTCAGCGGCGACTACATCATTCCGCTCGTCGACTGGATGGATGTGGCCGGGCCCATTGGCCGCACCGTCACCGATGTGGCAATCCTGCTCAGTGCAATGACGGCTTTGGACGCTGCGGGCGAAGCGGATGCTGCGCTTGGCGCCGCCCAGGCATTGGACTACAGCCAATACGCATCGCTTGCAGCGGCTAACAGCCTGACCGTTGCCCTGCCCATTGCCGATGAAGCCGTGCTTGACCAGCAACTGGCACTTCTGGAAGAGCTTGAAGTTGACATAACTGATGGGCTGCGTGAATCGATTGTTGAGGAACTGGACGCACGTACGGCACAGATTCGTGCCATCGGTGAGCGGCTAAACGAGGCAGGACTCAATACAGTTGAAATCTCTGCCGCCCTGCTGCCGGAGCCGGCTCCTGTCCTGACGATTCTTGAATTTGGCTTTCAGGATTCGCTAAACCGCTTTGCGGCGGATATTGATGGCTTTCCGGTCGAAACGCTGGCCGATGTGGCTGCCTTCAATGCTGAAGACCTTGCCAATCGCGCGCCGTATGGCCAATCGTTCGTCGAGGGTTCTGCCAACACCGAACAAGAACCAGCCGCCTATGTCGAACTGAAGGCCGCGGCCCGGCAGCAGGCCGCCGAGAGCTTGCGCGCCATGCTGACCGAGAGTGGGGCGGACGTCCTGCTCATCAGTGACCTGACCAGCGATCTGACGCAGGAGTACGCGTCAGCCGGTTTTCCCGCAATCACGTTGCCCGTGGGCTATGGCGAAGACGGTATGCCCATCGGCCTGTTGCTGACGGCCGATTATCTCGGCGAGCCCAAGCTCATAGCTGCGGCCTACGCCATTGAACAAGCAACGATGGCGCGCGAAGCGCCCGATCTGGATGCAATACTGGAGACATTTGAGGGACTAACCCTCGCCACGCCGACCGTGGAATAGGGAGGGCGCTTTGAACTGTCGCTGGCCCCGTTACTCTGCGACTCGTCGCGAGAGTTTGCGGATCATGCCCATGAGCATGGCGGCTTCTGCCGACGTCAGTTCTGCTCGATAGACGACCTGGCGCAGGTCGCGCAGGACGCTTTCCGGGCTGTAGCGAAAGTAGTCAATTTCGTGCAGCAGCGCTTCGGTGAGGACGAAGAGTTGTGTCAGCTCGCCCTGACTGGCGAGCACTGACTCCTGCTCAGCGACCAATGATGGTTCATCAATCGTTGCCGAACGCAGTTCGTGGAGAAAGATCAGCACCGATTGAGCCAGGTTGAGGGCCGGGTAGTCTGGATTGGCCGGCAGCGCCGCAATCAGATGACAGCGATCCAGCGCAGCCCGGTCCAGCCCGTCGGCCTCGGTGCCGAAGACAAGGGCGACCCGACCGCCGGCCGCACGCTCAGTGAGGTCGACGGCCAACTTGCGGACGTCTGTCCGATAGGGCCGGTCGGGGTGAACCAGCGCGGCAGTGCCGACGACATAGGTCGCGTCCATGAGGGCGTCATCGAGCGTCGGGTGGATCGTCAGCGCGGTGACCAGTTCGTCGCAGCGGTGGGCGTAGCGCAGAAGATCTGCGCGCTCGAAGGACGCGGGCGTGACCAACCGCAGATCGCTGAAGCCCATATTTTTCATGGCGCGCACGACGGCGCCGATGTTGGCCGGATTCTGCGGGCGGTCGAGGACGACGGCGATGGGCATGGGCTAGTCGCTCGCGTCGATCTGGCCATAGCGCTTGGCCGCCCGGGCTGGCCTTGGCCTTGGTCGCCTCGACCGCCCGATCGCGCGCCGGGGCGTCGGTGACCAGGCCCTCTAGCAATGCCTGCGTCGCCTGCGCGACCGCGGCAACGGCCTCATCGAACGCGACCTGGTTGGCCCGGCTGGGCGTGCGATAACCGCTGACCTTGCGTACATACTGGAGTGCGGCGGCGGCCACCTCATCGGTGGTGGCCGCCGGCTCGAAGTTGTAGAGAGTGCGGATGTTGCGACACATAGGGCGGCTCCGGTGACAACGGGCGGATTGGGCGATAGATGCGGGCCAATCGTACAAAAGTCGCCGCGCCTTGGCAAGCGGTTGCGGTGAAGAATCAGCAAGCCCGTTGTGACAAAAGTTACGGCATAACGGAGCCGTTCGCACGGAGCGTGCTCACTGAGCGCTGCTGGATCAGTCTGTGAGCGACTCGGGCATCAATGCCATTATTTATTCAGAGGGCAGTAGCCCAAAGGAGAATGTCATGCAACTCTTCTTACCCTTCGTCAACAATCCGGCACTCATTGCCTTGCCCGCCGGCCTCTTTTTTGCAGCCTACCTGCTGCTCCGCAACCGCGCCTGGGCGCAAGGCCGCAGGATCAACGCACTACTTGTTGCGGCGATCGCTTGGTTGGGCTGGGCCGTCTGGGAGTGGGCGGTTACGACTTTTTCGCCCGAAGCAAATATCCGCGTCGACTTGCTTCTGCTGATTCCCCTTGTCTTAATTGCTTCCCTCGCCGGGGTCGTGTTACTCTTCGTTCCCAAACCGCAGCAATCATGAAGCAGCGCTAAATCGTTTCCTGAAAGAGTGAACCAATGAACGCCTTTTCACGCAGCTGGCATCTTTTCAAGTCCACCTGGGCCGTCCTCATGGCCGACAAAGAGCTCATGCTCTTCCCGCTCCTGGCCGCAATCGTTACCTTTATCGCCTCCATCATACTCCTGGGCGGCGGGATGGCTGTGCTGGCGGCCAGCCCGCAAGTGCAGCAGACCGTTGCCGCGGCTGACTCCGGCGATGGCAACCCCGTGGCGACCTTTGCGTTTTTTGTGCTCATGTTCTTCTATTTCCTGGTCATGTCTTCCATCGGCACCTACTTCATGACCGGGCTGGCCGGGGCCGCGCTCAAGCGCTTTGAGGGGGGCGACCCCACCTTTGGCGATGGCCTGCGGATCGCCAACAGCCGCCTGGGCAGCATCTTCGGCTTTGCCATGATCAACGCGACGGTGGGCGTTGTGCTCAGCGCCCTGCGCAGCCGCGAGAACGCCGGCGGGCGCATTGCCGCGTCGTTGGGTGGCGCGGCGTGGAACATCACGACTTTCCTTGCCGTCCCAGTCATTGCCGCCAAGGGCCTCGGCCCCATTGACGCCATCAAGGAGAGCGGTTCGCTCCTGCGTCACACCTGGGGTGAGCAGATTGTCGGTAGCGCGGGGATCGGCTTTTTCTTTGGTATCCTGATCCTCATTGCGGTTGCTTTGGGCGGGTTTCTGGCGGTCGCGGTCAGCGGATCAACTGCGGCGCTGGTCACCGTCATCATCTTTACCATCATCATTGTGGCGACGCTGGCGGTCGTCAACAGCTCGCTAAACGGCATCTACCGCGCCTCGGTCTATCACTATGCCGACACGGGCGAGGTCGCGCCCCAGTATGAAGCAGAACTGATCGAATCCGCCTTCCATGCCAAGGCCGCCTAGTACGCGACGGCGCAAGTGGATCGATGGATGGTAGTCACGCTACCAGCATGACAAGCCGCGCCGATTAGGGTGATGCAAAGGTTCCCGTAGTCGTCCGGCTGATAGCCGGATCTACGAACCATGGGCTCACTTCAGCCGCCGTGTACTAGGTCCCGTTGACATTTGGTCGTAACGTCCCCGGCACGGGCGCCTATAAGTCTGCTAATCGGAGTCTCTGCCGCCAGTGCCGGGGACGTGCCAGGCGCAAAGTAGGTGGTTTTCGAAATGTCAACAGAGCCTAGTGCTCCCCCAATCTTGAATTGACGACTCGCCGTGCTTTGGCGGACCCTAAATGCATCGGCACAAACAAGTTTGCAAACTCGTCAAATAGAGAGGGCCGATGCACTAAACTGAAGGTGCGGCGAGAACATTGGTTTTGCAAGCCCTTTCGGTAGATCCGGCTTCGACACTTCAACACTTCGACACTTCGACAGGCTCAGTCCAAGCAGGTTCAGTCCAAGCCGGCTCAGCCTGCCCCAATGGGTAGCCGCCGCCTGAGCCTGTCGAAGGCAAAGGCGGTCGCATTGATGCGGCCGCATCTATGCGGCCGCATCAATGAAAGTCATGTTCTCGTAAAGATTTCAGGGCAGTACCGCTAGTATCTCGCCTGCTGCCAATCCATCGATTCAACAATTTGGCGGCCTGCATTCAACTACATCAGCTATCACAGAGAAGGAAAAAAACGTCATGCGACGAATGCATAAGACGTCCGCCACCCTGGCGCTGCTCGGGTTGCTCTTGAGCATCGCCCTGCCGCTACGGGCGGCGCCCGTATTGCAAGACGCAGAGGCGACGGCGCAGGAGGCCTTGGCGAATGCAACTTATTTGTCCGACTACACAGAGGACGGTACTGTCACGCTGGTCGATGGCGAATATGACGACCGTGACGCCATGATTCATACCGTGCTCACCGATTGGATTGCATACGGCGACCTGAACGGCGACGGCATCGAGGATGCCGCGGTGCTCCTGGCCACCAACACGGGCGGCAGCGGCGTCTTTACCGAACTTCACGCCGTGCTCAACACCAAGGAAGGCCCGAGCGATGCCGCCTATGCCTTGCTCGGCGATCGTGTCGCCATCAACGCCTTGACCGTGACTGACGGCGTGATTACGGTCGACATGATCACCCAGGGCCCCGACGATCCCATGTGCTGTCCCACGCTGCCCGTGGTCACTTCCTACACGCTGGCCGGCGATGAACTGGTACCGGATGAGCAAGGGGGCGTGGATGCCCTGTCGATATTGGGCAACATGACCTACACGCTGCCCGATATGGACGTCTACGCCGAAAACGGCCAGGTGACGCTGGTCGATGGCGTCTTCGACGTGGAAGCCGCACCCGGGTCAGCGGAACACGCGATGGTCAACACGACCGGCTATGCAGCGTTTGGCGATTTGAATGGCGATGCGGTTGACGATGCAGCCGTCGTGCTCGTTACCCGCACCGGCGGCACGGGCGTCTTCTACTACTTGGTCACCGTACTCAACCAGGATGGCGAGCCCGTTCACACCGGTACGGCGATGTTGGGCGACCGTGTGGTGCTCAATGATCTCTTCATCGAAGACGAGACGGTCGTGCTCGACATGATCCGCTCCGGCCCCAGCGATCCCCTCTGCTGCCCGACGGAGCCCGTCGAGCAAATCTATGCGCTGGATGGCCAAGAGCTGACGCTCGTGGACGAGACGATTCGAACTGAAGAGCCTGAAGACAACCTGGCCGAGCTCGACCCCGATGCGGACGCCATCTTTGCGACCCTCAACCTGGGCGGGTCCGACAGCGTCTGGCTCGACCCCGCCATGGTGAGCGTGCTTAGCGGCGTGGTCGGCGGACCGGCCGTTGATGCCAGCCTGTTGGGCGGCGAATGCGCCGGTCAGATTCCGGCCCAGCCCGATGTTGTGCTCAATTGGACCAGCGACGAAGCGGTCGACACCTTACGCTTCTTCTTCCTGAGCATGGGTGATCCGACCCTGGTGGTCGTGACGCCGGCGGGCGAGTATCTCTGCAATGACGACGTCAACCCACTGCTGCTCGACCCCATGATTGAAATTGAGGCGCCGGCCGAGGGCCGGTACGCGATCTTCCTGGGCGCGTTTGAAAATGACGCGGTTGTGCCCGGCTTCCTGACCATCACGAGTCAGGACTACACGCCTGCCAATCTCAACCTGGGCGATCTCATGCAGCGCGACGTGGATCCCGACGCGGTGGGGGAGACGCTTGCGCCTGATGTCCTGGGCACGACAGCCGCCGCCGGTGCGGCGATTACCGCAGCCGACACACCCTTTGTCCAGGATCTGGTCGGCGGTGGCGAGGCGGGCGCCTTCAATATCGAGTTGGGGAACGCGCTCTGCACTGGTTTTATCGCCACGGACCCCACCTTCAGCTTTGATTGGACCGGTGAGGCCGAAGCGCTGCGCATCTTCTTTGAGACGGATGGCGACAGCACGCTGATGGTCAAGACGCCGCTGGATACATTTGCTTGCAACGATGATGCAGATGGCGCGGACAACCTGAACCCGCTGCTGGATCTGACGCCGGCCGACGGCACGTACGCGGTTTGGGTTGGCAGCTTCTCGCCGACCGAGATGGTGACTGGTACGCTAACCATTGCCGGCTCGACCGATATTCAGCCCAACGCGCTTTCTTCCGCCGACCTGGCAGACAACTAAGGAGTGATGAAGATGATTCGCAGATTGATCTTCGCGGCCGCCGCGGCGCTGGGCCTGGCAGTGGGGCTCATGGCCCATGTCGCACCTACCCATGCACAAGGGACAGCTCAGACCGGATCGGCAACTGCTCAGAGCAGCGGCAGAGTTATGAAACATATGCTGTGCAGCAGGGCGATACGTTGGCCAAGATTGCCGCACGATACTGCACGACGTGGCAGGAAATCTATCAAATCAACTATGGCGTGATCGGTGATGACCCAAGCCAGCTGGAGAAGGGCATGATCCTCACCGTGCCCAACGAGTGCAGCAGTGGCGGCACGGGCGGCGGCTATGGTGGCGGTAACACCAGCAGCGGCGGTACGGGCGGTGGCTACGGCGGCGGCAGTACCAGCAGCGGCGGCACGGGGGGCGGCTACGGCGGCGCCAGCGGTATCTACGACAGCGGTCCGCGCACGTACGCCACCGGCTCTTTCCGCTCGCCCTACTACTTTGTGGCCTGGGGCGATACGCTCAACGGGATTTCCCAGCGCTTCGGCGTTTCGGTAAACGCCATTATGCAGGCCAACTACCTGACCAGCAGCAACATCTACGCCGGCCAGGCGCTGATCATTCCCGGCACCGGCACGCCTCCGCCCACGCCGGATGCCGAGCGCGTCCAGTTTGCCTGGGGCGCGGTCTCGGCCACGCGCTCGGGCTCTCTCAACCCCGGCGAGATCAAGAGCTACGTGCTGGAAGCCGGTGCAGGCCAAACCATGCAGGTCATCGTCAATAATTATGGCCCGCCGTTGGCCATCAACGTGACGGGACCGGGCAGCGTGCCCCGCTCGGCGCCGATCAGCGCCCAAAGCTCCCAGTCGATGATCCAGACAACGCTGCCTACGACCGGCGACTACATCATTGCCATCGGTCCTGCAGCCCAGGGAACGAGCTATACGGTTACCTTTGTGGTTCAATAGCGCATTGAGCCTTGGCGCAGTCGAATAAAAAAGGGGGCTGGCGGAGATTAGACTTCCGCCAGCCCCCTTTTTTGTTACGCTGAAATCTCTACGAGATCGTGACGGTCATAGGTGCGACCGCCTCTGCCGAAGCCGGGCCTGCCACTACAGCTGACAAAACGAATGAACTGGTCACACCTTCAGCGTAGACCCTCAGTTTAGACCCGCAGCGAGTCATGGCAGCTACATGTTCTCACTCTCTTCGCGCACGATGGCGATGAGATCATCGATGTGATCGATCTGCTCGCGTTCGAGCACCCAGCGCCGGCCCATGCGGAGGATCAGACCTTCGGCCACCGCCCGCGCCGCCGGATCCTCGATGCTGGAGATGTCCCAAACGCTGACAATGCCCATCATGCGCCGTAGCATCTTGCAGCCGCCAAATCCGGCTGTATCCTGGAGTAGCTGGGCGATGTAGCGCCGTCTGTACTCTGCAAAGGCCGCGTCACCGCCAGGGTAGTCCCAAAAGGCGGCCGGCATCAGTTCGCCGCGTGGGTTCTCGCGCCAGAGCGCATCAAATTTCTCCGCAAACTGCAGCCAGATGTCCCGCACCATCTCCAGGAGATAGGCCTGATATGTGGCGCGTTCCTCCGCATCGGGCGTGTGCGCGTAGTGCGCGGCGTAATTCAGGATCAGGTTTTCCAGCAGCGCGCCCACGTCAAAGCCCATGGGCCCGTAGAAGGCAAACTCCGGGTCGATTACCTTGGTTTCGGCGGCGTTGGCCATGATGCTGCCCGTGTGCAGATCGCTGTGAATGAGCGCCTGGCCATTGGTCATATAGCTTGCCTTCATCGCCGCGATAGCCAGCTTGAGTTCGCTGTCCTGACGCACGGCCTGGACTTCCTCATCCAGCAGCGGATTCCAGTTGTTTTCGGGCGATTCCATAAAGGGATTGGTGAAGACGAAATCTTCCTGGATCTTGCAGAGGTGGGGATTGATAAAGGTGGCCTGCAGTTCCTTCTTCTCCACGCCCGTTAAGTAGAGGTCCGAGGTGAAGAAGAGTGTGCGTGCCATAAAGGTGGAGATATGATCGGCGAACTCCGGGAATCGATTGCGTTCAACCAGCGGTTTGCGCATCACCTCCAGCTCGCGCAGGTTTTCCATGATCACCAGCGACATCTCGCCGTCCGTGTGATGGATCTCCGGCACGAGGCCGGGCGCCAACTCGCCATGCTTGAGCAAGGCCTGAGTCTCAAAACGCATGCGCTCACGCGTTAGCGGCCATGAGTCGCCCGCCACGCGTAGATAAGGCAGGGCCTGCTTTAGAATCACGGTTTCGTCGGGATTGTCTTCGTTCTCAATGATGAAGACGAGGTTCAGATTGCCATCGCCCACCTCCTGCGCCGTCAGCGCGCCATCCACGCTCAGCACGCCGTCAAGGCTCTTCAATCCGCGCAGATAGTCAAGTACCGATGCCTGGTCCAACGCTCGATATGCCAAGGGTAACGCTCCTCCATTTCGTGTCGTAAAAGAATGGTCTCGGTGGTATGGAACGAACAGCGACTCGGCGAAGCCTCACCCTGCTCCGCATCCTTGACGGATGCTACGCGTCCCTCTCCAAATTTTGGAGAGGGACAGCCGGAGCGCTGAAGGCGCTCCGGCTGGGTGAGGTTACGATCGCTTCTCCGGATAAAGCCCCAGCACGCCTTCCTCGGATGCCTCGCAAATGCCGCGCTCGGTGATCAGGCCCGTGACCAAACGCGCCGGCGTTACGTCGAAGGCGTAGTTGGCTGCCGGGCTTGATTCCGGCGTGAGCAAGACGGTCTTGCGGCTGCCGTCTTCCCAGCCCGTGATATGCTTCACTTCCGTGCCGTCCCGCTGCTCGATGGGAATCTCTGCCACGCCGTCGCGCAGCGTCCAGTCGAACGTAGAGGAGGGCAGGGCGACATAGAAGGGGACATCATTGTCGCTAGCCGCCAGGGCCTTGAGGTAGGTGCCGATCTTGTTGCCCACATCGCCCGTATAGGTCGTGCGGTCGGTGCCGGTGATGACCAAATCGACCAGGCCATGCTGCATGAGATGGCCGCCGACGTTATCGGCGATGACCGTATGAGGAACGCCATGCTGGCCTAGCTCCCAGGCCGTGAGACGAGCACCCTGGTTGCGCGGCCGGGTCTCGTCCACCCAGACGTGGACAGGAATCCCGCGATCGTGGGCGGCATAGATGGGCGCCGTGGCGGAGCCATAGTCGACGAAGGCCAGCCAGCCGGCGTTGCAATGGGTTAGCACGTTGACCGGTTCGCCCTTCTTGCGGCGACTGATCTCCTCGATGAGCGCTACGCCATGCTCGCCCAAGCGCCGGCACCACTCGGCATCCTCGTCGGCGATGGCCTCTGCTTCGCGTCGTGCCGATTCGATTTTGGCTTCAACATCATCGCCACTGGCCGCCATGGCCGCTAGCTGGCGATCTACCGCCCACTCCAGGTTGACTGCAGTCGGCCGGGTGGCTTTGAGTTGCTCCCCTGCGGCAGTGACTGATTCCGTAAAGGCCGCCGCCGAGTCACGCGGCGCGTGGAGGGCGGCGATATACATGCCGTAGCCCGCCGCGGCGCCGATCAGGCCGGCCCCGCGAACGTGCATCTCCTGAATGGCGGCCGCCATCTCCTCGACGGTCCTCAGGTCCTCAATCACAAATTCGTGGGGCAGGGGGCGCTGGTCGATGATTTGCACGACCGTCGGATCGTTCTCTTTGACCCAGATCGTGCGGAAGTGCTTGCCGTCTACGTTCATGGATGCTTCTCCCTTTGCCAGTGGGTGCGTTGCGGGTTCAAATTTGGTGTCAGGTACGGCACTTATGTCAGCCTTGCCGCATATGGTGCGGACCGGAATGGCCGCGATGCTTTGACGCCAGGCCAGAAGGTTCCGGCGCCTGCGTGTTTCGGTTTGTACGTGCCCTCAATCACCTAAGCGATGTGCGCATTCGGCCAGGAAGTGCTAGAAATTGACGGCAATCGCAAAGGTCTCAGGGAACGCGGCGCTGCCCATATTGTACATGGCTTGACCACTCCAAGGCAATGCGTTGAACGCCAGGGGGTGCATACCACATTTGGGGGGCTGCTCTAGAGAATGCGACCAGTCCGTTCGTACACCGCCCCCCAAATGGGATGCACACAACGCCAGGTTTGGCGCAATCTCATTGACGGGTCACAGTCGGGTACCTACCAGACGCTTCAGTCTCTTTCTGCCGGCTTGATGCCTGCTCGCAACTGGTCCGTCCTTTCCTGCGCAGCGCCGGAATTATGCTACACTTGAGGGCACTGTGTGGTCTGGCGGGCCACTGGTCATGGACGGCATAATGAAGTGGCAGCCGGCCGGAATTTCTCCATAGCATAGCGGATTTTCACCATGCGTTACTTCCTGGTTCGTTCGTTTGTGATGACACTTTGCCTGGCGCTCACCTTGTTGATTGTGCCGGGCGTCAATCTCAACTTTATTCAGCCGGGTGGGGTTGATGTATTGCTGGATGAAGTTGTGTGCCTAGAGCTGATCTGGTCGCCAACCGTTGCCTATCCCGATGGCGCGCGCGTGGCCTATGCGGATACGATTTGGGAAGCGCAGGCGCCCAGCACCGGCGCCGTACCGCCCGCCAACAGTCGCGTCTGCGCAAGATCGCGCCCTGCCCGCCGCCGCCCACCGATGACGTGCCGGAAAACGCCTCGTCAGACGGCAGCAACGCCATCGACGAAGATCTGGCGATAGCGATCGGCGATGGTGATGGGGGCGATGAGACGATTGACTACACTGACTTGACGCGCTTGTTGAGTGTCGGCGCAGTCATGGCTACGATCCTGGCACTCTACCTCATGGGCTTGATCCTCTGGGGCGTGCGTTCCGTTGTCTGGCCCATCTTCCTCTTTCTATCGGGCAGGGTCGTCCTGTGGACCTTTGGGCTCTTTCTCATTATCATCAATATCTTCGTCTTTGTGATTTTTTCCTTTATCAGCGGCGCCTTCGGCGATCGGCCGCTGATCACCGTCGACAATCCGCTCTGGCTGAACTACACGCTCGCCAGCATCGTGCTCACCGCCCTGATGATCTTCTTCGAATCTTTGACCGGCATCGATAGCCCGGTCAAGGACGTGCCTCAGGAAAGCCGAGCCTACTGGCGCATGCTTGGCAGTGTGCCCATGGGACAGCGCAATGTGTTTGTGGAGAATCTGCGCGTCGCCCAACTGATTGATCTCAGCACTCGCTATATGCGTGATATTGTCGTTGACCGGACCGCCCTGGGGGGCATCCGCCAAGGTTTCCAGCGCTTTATCTACACCCGCCAGGAACCCGTCATCGCTGAGAGCACGCCCGAGACGGTGCGCATCATGTTGCAGCAGATGGGACCGACCTTCGTCAAGTTGGGGCAGGTCGTTTCCAGCCGGGCCGAGAGCCTGCCGGATGATTGGCGTACGGAGCTCACCAAGCTACAGAGTTCGGTGGAACCCTTTCCCTATGCGGAGGCCGAACGCATCATCACGACGGAACTGGGCGCGCCGCCCCATGAACTCTATGCCGAGTTTGCAGAGCAACCCTTTGCTGCCGCGTCCACGGCCCAGGTCCATCGCGCCGTCCTGCACGATGGCGATGCCGTGGTGGTCAAGGTTCAGCGTCCCGATATCAACATTACCGTACACGCCGATCTCAACGTGCTGCGCGAATTGACGCGCATCATGGACCGGCGCTTCGATTGGGCGGCTCAGTCTGACCTCAACGGCATCATGAACGAGTATGCCAACAACATCCTGCTGGAGTTGGACTACACCAACGAAGCGTTTAATGGGCGCCTGCTGGCTCAGAACATGGCCCAGTTCCCCGAGATCAAGGTGCCTGCCATCTACGATGAGCTATCGACCGCACGGGTCATGACCCAGGAGTTCGTTAAGGGCGTGAAGATTACCGACGTGGCCGTGCTGGATGCTGCCGGCGTCGACCGCACGGAGGTGGCGCGGGTCTTCATGCGTGCCATCATCAAACAGGTGCTTTTTGACGGCTTCTTTCACGGTGATCCCCATCCGGGCAACGTGCTGGTCGATACCGCAACCGGCCATGTCATCTTCCTCGACCTGGGCATGATGGGCGAGTTGACCAAGGACCAGCGTCTGGCCATGGCAGACCTGATTTGGTCGCTGGAACAGAAGGATGGCCATGAATTGGGGCGGGTCGCACTGAAGCTCACCCAGAGCACCGGACCGGTGGATGAACAGCGCTTTTTGGATCAAATTGACCGCCTGCTGAAGCGCTACACGAGCCTGGGCGGCAGCATCAGCATGGGCGCCGCCATGGGTGTTATCCTGGACTCACTGGCTGAAGCCGGTTTGAGGCTGGATCCCGACCTAACCATTGCCATGAAAGCGATGGTGCAGGCCGAGGAGATTGTGACGACGTTAGATCCCGGCATGCCCCTGATGGAAGTCGCGATTGTGGAGGCGCGCCAGCTGCTGGTGCAGAGCTTCGATCCCGAGGCGATTACGGCGGCGCTCAAACGTCAGGCGATCCGCTCATCCAAAGAGGTGCTCCGTCAGATTCCCGACTTGGAGGTGGCGGCTGCCGGATGGGTGCAGCAGTTCATGCGCGGGCGCTTTACCGTATACGTGGATACGAGCGACGTCAGCCAGCAAATCGACCATCTCGATCAGACAGTGACGGCCAACGTGCGCCGTCTTGTGATTGCGCTGCTGCTCGTCGGGCTTATCATTGGCGCCGGCATTGCCGTGAGCGCTGCCGCTACGCTCAACTCAACGCTCCACACCATCGCCTATATCATCTTTTTGAGCGCGTCACTTGCTGCCTCCGTCATTGTAATTCGTGCGTTTTGGCGCTGGCTGGATCGTGGCGAATTTTGATCGATTCGACATTTCGTATATTGATGTGAGGACTAACTATGTCTAAGAACAAGCGCAAAACCGTCTTCTCCACCGACCCGGAGCCGGACACGCCTGTGCCGGACGTAGCGCTGCCACCCAATCCCGCTGCGCCGATCAAGACCCTCCAGCAGAACCAGCCCGTTCGTGTACACCGCGAGCGAGGCGGACGGGGCGGCAAGATCGTCTCCGTTATCGTCGGGGTCAAGACCACCGCCGCCGGTCGCAAAGCGCTGCTCAAGCACCTCAAGAGTAAGCTGGGTACTGGTGGTACGATCAAGGACGACACGATCGAAATCCAGGGTGAACAGCGCGAGCGCATTGTGGAATTGCTGAATGACCTGGGCTACAAGGCCAAGGTGGCTGGCGGATAGGGTGTGCCCAATGCAGAAACCAGAAATGACGGCCGACGCCGCTGTGGACTTGCTCCAACTCTTTTCCGCACATGACATCGCTGTTCACGTCGACGGCGGTTGGGGCGTAGACGCACTCCTCGGCGAGCAGACCCGCCCCCACGATGATTTGGACATCGCGATGCAGCACAGAGATGTGCCAAAGCTGCGTTCACTGCTGGCCGACCACGGTTTCCGCGAGATTCCCCGTGACGACTCGTGGGCGTGCAACTTCGTCTTGGCCGATGATACCGGTCGCCAGGTGGACGTTCATTCCTATGAATTCGATGAACAAGGCAAGGTTCGGTTTGGCGTGCCCTATCCGGCTGAGTCGCTCACGGGGCACGGCAAGATCGGTGACTTGCCAGTCGCCTGTATTGCGCCGGCCTGGCTGGTCGAGTTTCATACGGGCTACGAACTCGACTGGAATGATTATCGCGATGTGGCTGCGCTCTGCATCCGCTTTGGGTTGGCGATGCCGCCGGAGTTTGCCCGCTTTCAAGAAGAGGATTCGCGTAGTCAAGATTGAGCGTTCGCAAGGACTCAATTCTTGCAGAATAGTGGAACGCTGATTTCGGCGGATCGATCAAATCTGCGCGGATAAAAACCGAAGGATTGCCCCTTGGCAGCCGATGAAACAAGTAAGCCCGTGACGCCAGGGTCACTGGCTCTTCTTTCTCACCACGAGGATTGTATGCAAACGGAACCGCTGTACCTCCACCGGGTTGACGCCCTTCTGGCCTACCTCGATGGCTTCATACAGCGCTCAGAGCCCTTTGCCACATGGCAGGGTGGGCGCCAAGCAGATGGTTCATTTCGTATGCCGCGGCCGGCCTATGCACCGGATGTCATTGCCTTCTTCCGCGAAGTTGACCATCCGTACTGGGAAGACCCTCGCTTCAACGCACGTCGGGCCGGCAATTGGCTGGACCATCCCCATTTTATCGACACCGCCGGGTATGATCGACTGTGCGCCATGCTGACTTACTGCCTGCGGGGCGAAGCTCAGTCGGCTGGCCACTGGGACCGCATGCTCGTCTCCGGTAAGCTAATTGCGATTCTGCAACGGCTGTACTACCTGCGCAATGAAGTTCCCCAGTCCTTTGCTCCGCGTCAGCCGGCTGCAATCTATTCAAGCCATGTGCCGGCCGCGGCTGCGGACTGAGAAATGGTCGGTGGTGATAGCCGGCCACGACCGGAAGGCAACAGATTACTGTACGCCATACTCTGCTTCGGCCAGGCCAATTGCATGCTCAAAGATCGCCAAGCCTTCGTCCACCAAGCCGCGTGAGATGACCAATGGGGGGATGATGCGCATGGCGTTGCGACCACACCCCATAATGAGCAGGCCATGTTCAAACGCGATCTCCACGATGCGGTTGCGCAGTTTGGGCGCCATGGTTCGGCTCTCTTTATCGGTCACGAACTCGACGCCAATCATGAGCCCCTTCCCGCGCACGTCGCCCAAGCTGGGGTGACGATCTGCCATCTCCCATAACCGGGCCATCATGTACTCGCCCTGCTCGGCTGCGTTCTGGACGCCGCCGTTTTCCAGCACGTCGAGCGTGGCCAACGCGGCAACGGTCGCCAGCGGATTGCCGCCATAGGTATTCCCGTGCGCGCCTGTGGGCCAACTCATCACGCTCTTGCGGGCAATGATGCCGCCCAGGGGGACGCCGCTGGCAATGCCCTTGGCCGTGCAAACGATATCGGGTTCCACACCCCAATGCTCGATAGCCCACCACTTGCCCGTGCGACCCACGCCGGTTTGCACCTCATCGGCGATCAGCAGGATGCCGTATTGGTCGCAAATCTCACGCAAGCGGGGAAAGAAGGACGCCGGCGGCACCACATAGCCGCCTTCGCCCTGAATCGGCTCAACCAGAATGCCGGCCACGTCCTCTGGGGGCGCGACGCTCTTGAAAATCACCTCTTCCAAATAGTTGATCACCGTTTCGCCGTAATCTTCATCGGTGGGCTGCGCGGCCAAAACGGGGCGGTAGGCGTAGGGATAAGGGATGTGGGCCACATTGGGAATGGTCGTAAAGCCCTCGCGCTGCACCGCTTTGCTGGCCGTGAAAGCCAATGAACCCAGCGTGCGTCCATGAAAACCGCCGATGAAGCCAATGAAGCGATCCCGCTCCGTATGATAGTGGGCGAGCTTGATTGCTGCCTCCACCGCTTCAGTCCCTGAGTTGCCCAAGAAGACGTGCGCATCTTCCGTAAAGGGGGCGATTTCATTCAGCTTTTCGGAAAGCGCCACCCACGATTCATGGTAATAATCGGAGGAGATGTGCAGAAATTGCTCAGCCTTTTCCTGGATGGCCTGGACGACTTGAGGGTGACTATGGCCGGTCGAGTTGACCGCAATGCCGGAGACAAAGTCGATATAGCGGTTGCCGTCTACGTCGAAGACCTCGCTGCCGCGACCATAGTCCATGACCAAGTCAGCGACCCGACCATAGGCATGGGAGACGACTTTTTCGTCGCGTGCTATCAGCGATTGGGCTTTGGGACCGGGGACATGTAGCTTTTCAATCGTTTGGGTCAACACAGATTACTCTCCTTGCTCAACCATGGGAAAGACGGATTTCCAGGCGCTATGTCTAGAAGATTGCACAATAATGGAACTGTTTATCAGATTATGAAGCGTGTCGTTGCTAAACTGAAATCTCTATGAGAACATGACTTTCATTGATGCAACCGCCTCTGCCTTCGACAGGCTCAGGCGGCGGCTACCCAGTGGCGCAAGCTGAGCCTGCGTGGACTGAGCCTGTCGAAGTGTCGAAGCCGGATCTACCGAAAGTGCTTGCAAAACCAATGTTTTTGTCGCACCTTCAGTTTAGCTGGGGTGATACCCCAAGCGTCTTGAGATGCGGCGTGCAGCTACCTGGACGGCCGCCACCAGCACCGTGGGGTCGTCGCCATGCATGCGCAGGATCGGGCCGCCGACGCTTAGGGCGGCCACGACCGTGCGCGCCTGGTCATAGATAGGCGCCGCCACGGCAGCAAAGCCGATGTCCAGCTCATTCTCGGACGTGGCGTAGCCTTGCTCGCGGATGCGTTGCAATGCCGCTCGTAAGGAGGCGGGCTCGACCAGCGTGTGGGGGGTCAGTGCAACCAGTGGGCGACTGAGCGCCTCGTCGATTTCCGTCTGCGGGCGGTAAGCGAGCAGCAGTTTGCCCGTTGAGGTGGCGTGGAGGGGCAGCCGCGCGCCGATATCTTGCGAGACCGCCATGGGATCGCGACTGGAGACGCCGTCAAGAATCTGCACGTGGTGGCGCGTCAGAATTTCCAGCGTTACGGTCTCATTCGTTTCGCGTGCCAGCGTTTCCATAAAGGAGCGGGCCGCGTCGCGCAGGTTGTTCGACCGCATGGCGCAACCGCCCAACGCGATCAGCTCCGTGCCCAGGCGATAGTTACCAGCACTCGTCCGCGTGATCAACCCCTCGCCCTCCAGTGCAGCCAGAATCCGGTGGGTTGTCGTTTTGTTGAGGCCAACGGCATCGGCCAGCTCGCCCAGGCTCCACTCGGGATGAGCATCATCAAAGGCTTTGAGCAAAGCAATCGCCCGCGAAACCGATTGGGCGCCCGGATATGTTTCGATCGGCTGTACGTCAGTCAGCGTGCTCATGTTGGATCCATTGGTTTCATATTGTGAAGATTAATTTCATTTTATGCAATTGCTCGTGAGGTGTCAAACTGGCGGTGGGCGTTGCGGCAGGCAGTGGAAAGAGGAGAAAAACGGGGAGTATGGCATATGCAAAAGCCAGGCTTGGGTCGCAAGCCTGGCTTCGGTCAACTGAAGATGCTACGTAAGGCCGCCCTGTCCGCCCAATCGCCGGCCATTTCCATTGAGTTTTTGCTCAAGACCCTTTTTGCGGCCACTGCGGATCGCGGAACGTTTGGATCTCGATCAGATAGCCATTCGGATCACGGACAAAAAGCTGGTAGATATTGTAGGTAGAATTCAGGGTCGGTGGCTTTTCAATCGGGATGGCACGCTCCTGCAAATACTCGTACCAGGCATCGACTTCATCGGTCACCAGCGTGAAGATGATTCCCTCGGGTTGGTCAGGCGTGGCCCGCGGACAGAAGCCGAGAAACGCATCATCACTGACGCGATAGATTCGACACGATCCCTGATCCAACACCAATGGCAACATCAGAATCTCTTCGTAGAAACGGCCGGTCGCCGCCAAGTCGTTGGTGTAGAGAAAGGTCACCTGCTGGTCAATCGATGGACGTTGCATCATTGTTACGTCAGATCACGCGCAGCCATGGCCGCGCCGATGATGCCTGCCTCATTCTTCAACTCAGCCGGTACAACTTCGGTCTTCAAGTCAAGATACTTAAAAAACTTGTTGTGCTTTTTGGAGACACCGCCACCAATGATGAAGAGGTCGGGCGAAAAGATGAACTCCATGTGCTGCAAGTATTCATTAAGACGCTTGCCCCATGCCTTCCACGAAAGGTCTTCTTCCTTACGCACCCGATCTGACGCATAGTGCTCAGCATCCATGTCGTGGATTTGAAGATGGCCGCATTCCGTATTGGGCACGAGCGTGCCGTCGATAAAGATCGCACTGCCGATGCCCGTACCCAACGTCAGCATGATGACAACGCCGGTGCGGTGCTGGCCGGCCCCAAAGGTCATGGCGGCCACGCCCGCTGCGTCTGCGTCGTTGAGCACCCGAACTGGACAGCCGGTCGCCTTGGTGAAGAGCTGCACTGCGTTGACGCCAATCCAGTCCTCGTCGACATTGGCGGCCGAGCCGATGACGCCGTGCTGGACGATGGCGGGGAAAGTCGCACCGATCGGGCCGGACCAGTCAAAGTGTTGCGCGATCTCTGCCACAACTTCCGCCACGGCGTCAGGCTTCGAGGGTTGAGGGGTGGGTATCCGATGACGCGGCGTTACCAGTTCACCCGTCACTACATCGACCGGTGCGCCTTTGATGCCGCTGCCGCCAATATCGATCCCGAGTATCTCCATAATCGCATTCCTTCCGCGCTGACTGTGAGGTCTGTTTCGCTTGTGTAAATTGTGGATGAATGTCGCCTATTGTACATCAGAGCGCCATTCTCATCCAGCGGAATGAACCGGCGCCAGAGCTTGCCGACACTGCAACGGTAGGCCATGGATCGGCGCTAATCCGGCGGCTAGGGGGCAATCAATCCCTGTAGGTTTGCGTGCATGCGTCGCACCCTCTTATTGGTTCGTGAGAAGTGCGTTTTGCTGCATGGGCGCGGCGTGAAGCCGGGCAGCGAGTCGGGGGAGCAGCGGTTGCATGACCGGCATTTTGCCCTGGTCTGGTTCGTCTCTATAATGCCCCTATGACCAGCAGCCGCACGATTGTCCATATTGACCTCGATGCTTTCTTTTGCGCCGTAGAAGAGCAGCGGGATCCCGCTTTGCGCGGCAAGCCGTTTGCCGTAGGGGGCAGCCCCAGCGGTCGGGGCGTGGTGGCCTCGTGCTCCTATCCGGCCCGGGCGTTTGGTATCCACTCGGCTATGCCGATGGCGCAAGCTGTCCGCCTTTGCCCCGAATTGATTGTTGTCAGCGCCCACTTCGGCGACTATCGGGTCAAATCGCGACAGGTCATGGCCAAGCTGCGGCTGCTCACGCCGCTGGTGGAGCAGCTTTCGATCGACGAGGCGTTTCTGGATGTGACCGGCTTGGCTCAGGAACCTGCTGCGCTGGCCGAGCAGGTACAGCGCTCGATTCGCAACGATTTGGGGCTGCCGGCTTCGCTGGGTGTGGCAAGCAACAAGCTCGTCGCCAAGATCGCTAATAACGTGGGCAAGGCGCGGGCCGGCGCGGCACGAGCCGACCATGGCACGCCCAACGCCATTTTGGTCATACCGACGGGCATGGAGGCGGAGTTCCTGGCGCCGCTACCCTGTCGCGAGTTGTGGGGCGTAGGGCCCAAGACGGCTGAGCGCCTGCACGAGTTGGGCATCGAGACCATTGGCGACATCGCCCGCTTTCCGGCCGCTGAACTGGCGCGTCTCTTTGGCAAGCATGGCGAAGACCTGGCGCGTCGCGCCCGGGGCATCGATGATCGCCCCATCGTTACCGAACGCGAGGCCAAGTCGGTCAGCGCCGAGACGACCTTTGCTCGCGATATCGATGACGGCGTCGAGTTGCGGCAGACGATCCGCCGCCTTGCGCAGGGGGTTGCCAAGCGCCTGCAGCAGAATCAGCAGGTCGGGGCCACCGTCAAGCTCAAATTGCGCTGGGCGGATTTCACGACGCCAACGCGCCAAACCACGCTCGCACGCCCCACACATGATGCAGAGGTGATCGGCGACACAGCCGTACGCCTCTTCGACAAGCTGTGGACGGGACAGCCTGTGCGTTTGCTTGGCGTCGGTATTAGCGGACTAGACGAGCAGCCCTACCAGCCCACCCTGTGGGAGATGGAGACGGACGCTTTCCGCCAGGCCGAGGCTCAGCTTCAAAAGCAGGAGACGCTGCGCTCACTCGTGCGCGATCTGGATGAACGCTACGGCGCGGGTGCCGTCCGACGCGGCAATGAACTCGATCCGAAGGAATGAGCGATGGATAATGGCATCGGGGACGTGCATTTCCGCGAAACGCAGCCAATGAATCGCGTGGGCTGGGTCATGTTTTTTGTAGCCGCCCTGGCCGCGCTCATGTGGTATACGCTGGTCATGCAGGTCTTTATGGGGCAGCCCGTCGGCACCAGTCCTGGACCCGATTGGATGGTCATTCTCTTCTGGCTACTCTTTGGCATCTTCTTTCCCCTGGCCTTCTACTTCCTCCAGATGGAAGTCGTCGTCGATCCACAGGCCGTGCGCATCAGGTACAGGCCCTTTGTGGACCGTACGATTCCGCTGGTGGAGATTTCAGACTGTGGCGCCCGCACCTACAATCCTGTGCGCGAGTATGGCGGCTGGGGCATTCGCGGCATGATGGGCTCCAAACGTGCCTATACGACGACGGGGACTGAGGGGGTAGAGCTGATGCTGCGTGATGGCGAGCAGATCATGATCGGCTCTCAACACGCCGAACTGCTAGCCAAGGCGATCAACGATCTGAGGGTGGGAAATCTAGCGCAAATTTGACATAACGTGCGCGCATGCTATCAAAATGTCACGCAATTTGCCGTAATGTTAAGACGTATGCTCGAGGGTAAGTTTCATGACGCTTGAATCTACTCCGCGCTCGCCGTTACGCGCCCCGCGTTCCCCTACGCCGTCATGACGCCTGCCATCATCAGGCCCAGTTCTTCGGCGTTGGTCTCGTCACGCTCAACAATGCCCATGATCCTGCCTTCGTAGAGCACGGCGATACGGTCGGAGAGCGCCAGTACTTCATCCAGGTCTTCTGAGATGAGCAGCGTAGCCGTGCCTTCATTGCACTGCTTGAGCAGACGCATGTGGATGTATTCAGTTGCGCCGATGTCGACGCCGCGCGTCGGCTGCGCGGCGATCAGTACGTCGGGATCGCGCGCCAGTTCCCTGGCCAGGATCAGCTTCTGAATGTTGCCGCCGGAGAGGTTCTTCACTGGCGTGTCAATGGAGGGCGTTTTGACCCGAAAGTCTTTAACCAGCTGTTGACTGGCGCGGGCGATGGCCTGAAAATCGAGGAAAATGCCACGGCTGAAGGGCGGGCGTGTATGGTCTTGCAGTACCATATTCTCCGAGACGCTGAAGTCCTGAATGACGCCGTCATGCATGCGCTCTTCGGGGATGTAGGCCAGGCCAGACTCCGTACGCTTTCCCGGCGACCAGGCACTGATGTCTACGCCGCCTTTGTGGACGCTGCCCTGCTCCATCTCGCGCAGCCCGGCGATCACATCGGCCAACTCCTTCTGCCCGTTGCCGCTGACCCCGGCTACGCCCAGAATTTCGCCGCTGCGGACAGCCAGCGAGACATTATCGAGCGCAGTCTGGCCCGCAATGCCCAAGGCTGTGACCCCATTCAACTCAAGCCCGACGTTTCCCTGATCCGATGGGGCGCGCTCGCGATCCAGAATTACCTCACGCCCGACCATCATGCGCGCCAGTTCGCCGCGCGTCACCCCGGCATTGGCGACGCTGTCGATAAGCCGCCCGTTGCGCAGCACGCTGATGCGGTCGGACAGGTCGATGACCTCGTGGAGCTTGTGGCTGATAAAGATGAGGCTGTGGCCGTCTTTGGCCATCTGCCGCAGGGTGACGAAGAGTTCGTCCACCTCCTGTGGGGTCAGGACGGCTGTCGGCTCATCCAGAATTAGCAATGCCGCGCCCCGATAGAGCGCCTTGATGATTTCCACCCGCTGGCGCTCGCCCACTGCCAACGTCCAGACCGGCGCTCTGGGGTCGACCTGCAACCCATACGCAGATGACAGTTCACGAATGCGCGCTTCAACCCGATCCAGGTCGAGCAGCGGGCCGCGACTGGAGGGCAAGCCCAAAGCAACGTTTTCCGTGACCGTCAGGGTGTCGACGAGCATGAAGTGCTGGTGAATCATGCCAATGCCAAAATCGATGGCGTCATTCGGCGTGTCAATCTCTACCGGCAGATCGTTCAGTCGAATCTCGCCCTCGTCCGGGCGATAGAGCCCGTAGAGAATGTTCATAAGCGTCGACTTGCCGGCCCCGTTCTCGCCCAACAGCGCATGGACCTCGCCGGCGCGCACGTCGAAATTGACGTGGTCAGACGCCAGCACGCCGGGAAAGCGCTTTACAATATCGATCATTTCCAGATGTTCAATTCGGGCCCGCCCGGTGGGCAGGAGAATGATGTCGTTGGTCATGGTTGTTGGGGTGTGTGGTGGGTGGGTTGTAGGGTGATGGGGTCTTAGGGTTGTAGGGTCTTAGGGTTGTGGGGTGGAAGCGACCGGATTCGGGTCCTTACCGACCCCACTTCCCCACCACCCTACAACCCCAAGACCCTACCATCTACTCCACTTCCACCGTAATCGAACCATCAATAATGCCGGCGACAGCGGCTTCTGCTTCGGCGACGACTTCAGCCGGTGTTGTGTAGCCGTCATTGAACTCGACGACCAGACCGCCATTCTCCAGCGTGAGCACGTAGGCGGTGCCGCCTAGTTCACCGGCCTGGATCTTAGCGATCATGTCGTTGATCACGCCCGTCCAGTCGTAGAGCTGATTGGCCACGACCAGGTCCGGCGCCAGCGAGGTCTGGGCGCTCTGCGTGCCGAGCCAGGGCACGCCGGCTTCCTTGGCCACACCAACCGCACCGACGACCTGCTGGGCAGAGCCGGTCAGGATATCGGCGCCGGCCGAAATGTGGGTGTTGGCCGCTTCAGCTGCCAGAGCCGTGTCACCGAAATTGCCGGTGTAGGAAATGTTGACGTCGATATCGGGATTGGTCGCCTGCACGCCACCGACGAAGCCGTCAATGTAGAGCTTGGCGTCGCCCGCTTCGACGGGACCCACAACGCCGAGAACGCCCGACTCATTGAGCAACGCCGCAATCACGCCGTTGACATAACCGCCTTCCTGGGCGTTGGCTTCGTAGGCGAAGATATTCTCATAGCCCTCATCCGCGCCCGTGTCAATTGCGGTGCCCCAGGCGAAGCTCGTCTCCGGGAAATCGGTGGCGACTTCAAACATGGAGTTGCCATATTGCGTACCGTGGGCAATGACGAGGTCAAAGCCTTCCGAAGCGTAGTCACGGATGGCTGCCGCTGCGTCGGCAACGTTGAACATGCTCTCCGAATAGGAGATCTCCATCGCGCCCTCGCCGCCCATCTCCTCCTGGACTGTAACAAGACCGTCGTAAATCGACTGGCTCCAAGCCAGGTCGGTGGTGGTGCTGGGCATAACAATCGCGATCCGGAAGGGTTCGGCGCCTGCCTCGGCGTCGCCTTCGGCGCTGCTGTCGGCCGCCGGTGCTGCCGGTGCGGCACACGCCGCCAACGCCATCACCAGCACCCCAATCAGGCCAATCAAAAACAGATGTTTACGCATCATTTTCTCCCCTCAAGGATGTTTGAATACTACAGTAAACGTCATGCAATAACGTCATGCAAAAACTTCAAGCACTACCCAAAAAACGCCTCAAATAAATGCCAAAGCCCTACACCAATGCGCACTCCGCATTCCGCACTCTGCCTCATTCCCCTCGTTCGTACGGCTTTGTTAACGCCGCTGGCTGCTGTACCTGACGTACGGCAACCGCCAGCGCAACGATGGTCAAAATATAAGGCAGCATGACCGCGATGTCGGAGGCAATCGGCAGGCCGAGCACCTGGATCCAGAGTTGAAGGGCATTGACAGTGCTGAAGAGCAGGGCGCCGGCCAGGATGCCAAAGGGACGCCAGCCGCCAAAGTAGACCAGCGCCACGGCAATGAAGCCGATCCCGTTGGTCATGTTCTCCTGGAAGACGTTGAGCAGACCGATGCTGAGCGATGCGCCCGCTACGCCCGCCATGGATGAACCCAGAATGACGGTGGCATAACGCACGCCGCTCACGCTGACGCCCAATGAATCCGCCGCTTCCGGATTTTGGCCCACGGCGCGGATCTTGAGTCCGAAGTTCGTCTTGTTGAGGACGAACCAGCTCACCGGCACCATGACGTAGGCAAGATAGACGATAACGCTGTGATCAAAGAAGATCTCGCCGATCACGGGAATGTCGCTTAGGATAGGAATGAACAGTGTGCTGAAGCCGGAGACGCTCTCGACCGAGCCGATAAGCATTTTGAAGAGCAGGCTGCTCATCCCCAGGCCGAAGAGGTAGAGCCCAATGCCGCTGATGCCCTGCTCTGCCTGCATCGTTACGCTGACAAACGCCATGAGCAGCCCCATCAAGCCGCCAATAATCAGCGCAGCCAGCACGCCCAACCAGAGATTGCCCGTTTCAAAGACAACGTAAAAGGCCGAAAAAGCCCCCATGAGCATGATGCCGTCCACGCCCAAGTTGAGCACGCCCGAGCGCTGGCCAAACATCTCGCCCAGCGATGCATAGAGATAGGGCGTGGCCAGGCGGATGCCGCTGTGGGCGATGCCGACCAGGACCGAGAGGGTGAAGAGTTCACTAATCACCGAGCACCTCCTGGCCCAGATGAACTGTCTCGTCGCCACCCATGTCACTCTCCATGGAGACCCGCTTGCGCGAGCGGCGGCGGACAAGAATATCGCTGGAGACGACGAAGAGTACAATCAGCCCATTTAGTGCCACGACCAGCGCGCTGGGCACCTGCATCGTACGCTGCATCTTGTCGGCGCCGACCAGCATGCCGCCAAAGAAGAACGAAGCCGGGATCGCCCCGAGGGGATGGAGTTGTCCGAAGAGCGCCGCCACGATGCCGCTGAAGCCATAGCCGCCTGACAGCCCCTCAATCATGCGATGGTGGACGCCGGTTACTTCGACCGCACCGGCCAGACCGGCGAACATACCGCTGAGAATCATGGAAAGCGCCATGTAGGTGCGTACTGGAATGCCGGCGTAGCGGGCTGCATCGCGGTTGAGGCCAACCGCGCGGATGCGATAGCCGATGGTCGTCCGCCAGAGCAGTAGATAGACCAGGAAGGCGAGAATGATTGCATAAATGAGGCCTGAATGGAGCAGCGTGCGCGGCACCAGCCGCGTGAGCCAGACCTGCTCGGGCAAGGCAGCGCTCTGCGGGATGTTGGTGCCGGCAGCGATCTGTTCAGGGTCAAGCAGCGGGCCGCGCAGCAGAAAGTTCATCAACTGGAGCGCGATCACGTTGAGCATGACGGTCGTGAGAATTTCGTTGACGTTGAGCCGCGCCTTGAGCACGCCGGCAATGCCGCCCCAAAAGGCGCCGGCCAGCGCGCCCATCACCAGCGTGAGGGGCAGCAGAATCCAGCGGGGCCAGGTGGGAAAGGCCAGCGAAAAGGCCGTGGCTGCCAGGGCGCCGACGATGATCTGCCCTTCGCCACCGATGTTGATCATCCCGCCGCGGAAGGCGATGCAGATGCCGAGCGCCACCAGCAGCAGAGGCGTCATTTTGGTCAGCGTTTGGGTGAGACCGGAGACATTGCCAAAAGCGCCACGAAACATGGCCCCGTAGGCTTCAAAGGGGTTAACGCCAAGCAAGATCAACAGCACGCCGCCAACGGCCATGGCAGCGACCACGGCAAGAATGGGCAGCAAGATGTCGATCAGGCGATCGACAAAGTCGCGTCTACGTCTTTCTGCGCTTGTAGAGTTGCTTGCCATGAACCGATCTTTTGTGCGCTGAAAGGTGGCGAGGAAGGTATATGACTACCTTACCCGAATCGGAATTCTTCGTCAATCTGCCTATTTGTTCTGTTTGAATCCCATGCGAGGAGAAGTATAGCGTGTGTTCCAGCGCATCGCCATGGTAAATCTGCACGAAAACCAGGCAACAATGTGGTGACAGGCTGCACCAGAGACGAGCGCATTGGGCTCAACGCAACACAACCCGAGCCACGCTGACGAAAGCACAAATCTACGCCCCATGGAGCTTGCAGCGCAGACTTGACTAACTTGTCCCTTACGTAAATTCGTCGCCGGCGCGTTCAGAAATGCCCCGGGCGCCGTCTGGCGCGGCAGGTTTGCGGCGCCCCTTCCGACGCCCGCGGCCGGTACGCTGCGCCTGTCGCTCTTCGGCCCGTTCGATGTCCTGCTTTTCGATGTGCGGATACGCGGCGAAAATGGCTACATCCGCTTCCACGTCAGTGAAGTAGAGCCGCTCGCGGCGCAGCGTGCGCGCGAAATCATCGAAGCCCAAGCGCATCAACCACCTCGTCCGGTCTGCCCGTGGCGCCGCCACGCTGCTGCACGCGGAGAAAGATACGGTGTTCCTCACTCTCCGCATCATAGCCTTCGTAGCGCAGCTCAAAGACCAGCGGGCGCAGGTTGTAGCCATAGCGCCGGCCCTTGCGCTGGCGCTCGCGCCAGACTTCCTCGCGCGCCAGGAAGCGCGCGATTTGTTCCTCCAGGTCGCCAGCGTCGATCTCGCCTGGCTCAGCGTAAATCAGGATGGTGTAATCGGCGCCGAGAAGCACGCTCTGGAGCGCCGTCGTCTTGATCGGCACCTCGGCGATATCGCTGACCACCACGCCGGGCGGGAGCTTGGCGGTAATGCGCGCGGTCAGCTCATCCAGCGGCAGTGGCGGGCTGAAAGTGATGTCGATCAGCTCATTCACGCCGGTGATGCCAACGCCCAGGGGGGAGGCAAACTGGATGTGAGGTTGAGGATTGAACCCCTGCTTGTACAGTAACGGCAGGTCCGCCCGCCGCAGCGTGCGCTCCCATAGACGAAACTCATCATTGTGGGAGATGAATTTGATCGCTTCACCCTTTTCGTAGGCGATGCGCACGCGCTGACGGGGCGGCGGGTCGAAGGTCTCGGTCGGTTGATTCATGGCTGCATTCTATCACGATCTCTGCTTGATACCGAGCGCGCGTTTATGATCCAGCTTCTTCGCCACAGACAGGCACCCAACCGGGCACGGATAGGATCTTTTGGTAGAGCGGCGGCGGCAGCGCTGCTTCCTCGCCCCCACCTTCGGGCAACACGCAGGTGCGCACGGGCTCCCCGTTGCGGATCTTGCAGGCCCAGTCCGGCTCTGTCAGTGCGGCACGACCTACGGCGACCAAATCGGCGCCTGCGGCCAGGACATTTTCCGCATCTTCACGCGTCAAAACGCTGCCGACCCCCATCAGTGCGGTTCTGCCGTCGATCTCGTCGGCAACCAGCCCGATACGACTGCGCGTGTCGCGCTCGTCGCGCAGGGATCCCAGGTTGTAGTGGCTCAGGGAAATGTGCAGGTAGTCGAGATCCAGATTGCTGAGTGCGTCGATCAGCTGCAGCGTGTCCGCCATGGTGATGCCGGGCTCTTCGATCTCTTCTGACGAGAAGCGATAGCCCACCACCGCATCCCGGCCGACGGCGGCGCGCACGGCCTCTGCAATCGCCAGCGGAAAGCGCATGCGCCGTCGCAGATCCCCGCCCCAGTCGTCGTCGCGGCGGTTGGAATGGGGCGAGAAGAACTGCTGGATCAAATAGGTGTTGGCGCCGTGGATCTCTACGCCGTCGTAGCCAGCCTCCATGGCGCGCCGGGCCGCGGCCGCAAATGCGGCGATCGACCCGTGAATTTCGGCCTCGGTCATGGGCCGCGGTTGCAGGAAATTGGGCCGCGGCGCCGCCACATTAGAGGCAGAGCGGGGCGTCCAGTCGATGACGCGCGGGTCGGACATGCGGCCGGCGTCGTGGATCTGCAACAGCGCCACCGCGCCCTCGCCCTTGATGGCCGCGGCCGCCCGCCGCAGCGATGGCAGATGACGGTCGTCATCGCAGGCCCACTGCCCGACGAAGCCCTGGCCGACCCGTTCCACATAGCAGGCTGCGGTGATGATTGTACCCAAGCCGCCGGCCACGCGCCGCCGCAGATATTCCACCTCGGCGTCGCTGATGGTGCCGTCCTCCTGGCTGGAATAGGTGGTCATGGGCGCCAGCGCCAGTCGGTTGGGCAGGGTGACGCCGCTCACGGGCAGGCGATACTGCTCAAATAAATTCACAGGAAAAGCTCCTTCATCATACGCAATGGTTACTTGTGGATCGAACCTGTATCGACAACCGGCGCTACTCCTCTTGCAGCCGATCGGTTCATCTAGAGCTGCGGTTGCAGGTCGCGTGTTGTTTGCTCAAAGAAGGGCAGCAGCACGACTGCCCCACCGATGGCAAAGAGCGCTGTCGCCCAAAGCGAGACGTTCAAGCCGGCGGCGTCGGCCAAAATGCCAAGGATAAGCGGACTCAGGGCCGCGCCGATCCCACCTGCCATGTTGTAGGCGCCCAGCGCCGCGCCCCGTTGCGCCATGGGCGAATATTGGGTCACAAACGACTGCCCCGCGGTTAAGAACATGCCGTACGAGATGCCCTCGACCGCCAGCGCCGCATAGAAGACGGGCGGCGAACTGCCGGCCGCGATGAAGGCCAGCGCCACACCGCCCAGTATCAGCGCCAGCAGCATCAACCGGTCGCTCCAGTCGGGCGTGCTCAGCGCGCCGATGGGCAGCCGGATCGCGGTGGAGCTGAGGGCGCGTACGGTGTAGAGTGTGCCGATGGTCAGCGCGCTAAAGCCGATCAGTTCCGCTTTGATCGGGACGAGGCTTAGCACCACGCCATTAAAGATGGGGCTGAGCAGCAAGTGCGCCAGCGCGGCCAGCATGATGGCCCGGTTGCTGGTTAGCAGCGCCAGCTCACGCCGGACGTTGCGCTTTGAATGCTTGCGCAGGGCCGGGACATCGGTCAGGAAGAGCGACGACAGGAAGAATCCTGCCAGCGCAATCGCCATCATCGCGTAGAGGCTGCTTTGCACGCCCAGCCGCTCGCTGATCAACCCGCCCAGTAGCGGTCCCGCGGCAAAGCCCAACCCCATGGAGGTGGTCAGACAGCCGATGGCCAATCCTCGATCTGCGGGCGTGCTGTAATCGCCGACCAAAGCTGCAGCCATGTAGAAGGTGGCCACTGTCCCGACCCCCAACAGCAATTGCGCGGGAACGAGCAGCAAGGGCGATGTCGCAACAGCCAGCAACCCCGCCGTGATCGCAAAGCAGATCAGTCCGAAGGTGATGAGCCGCCGCCGTCCGAAGCGGTCCGAGATCATGCCCAGCGGCACGGCAACCAGCACTTGGGTGCCGCCATTGATGGCAGTGAGCGCGCCGATGAGGGTGAGTGACGCGCCCAACTGCATAGCCAGCAGGGGAAAGAGCGGCAAAATGTAGCCGACGGCGGTGTCGGCCAAAAAGATGACCAGATAGAGTACGAGCAGCTCCCGCCGCAACAGGCGGGACCAGGCGGGCCTGGTGGCGATCATGTGGAGAGTCTCTTGGCACTGAAAAATGTGAAAACGTGAAGCGTGAAGCTGTCCCGACCGCTTGCAAGCACCACGTCTTCATAGCGACAAGCCGGCCCATTCTCACCGTCACCTGCTAACCGCGGATGTAGAGCAATTCTTTTTGCGGCGGTGAAACCCACTCGTAGCCGTCTTCCGTGACGAGAATCTCTTCTTCCATGCTGATATAGCCGAAGGGCGAACGCACGCCAAATTCCAGCGTGAAGACATTGCCCGCATGAATGCTGCCATACGGTTTGGTGCCGTAGCGTTCCCAGCGCGGATAGAAGCCGGTGCCGCCGTCGTGCGCATACCGGCCCACCGAATGGCCCAGCGCGTGGGGGTACTCTTCGAATCCGGCGTCGGTGATGAACGTGCGGGCCACGGCGTCCACTTCCCAGCCTTTGACGCCCGGCTTTACAACGTCCGCCGCGGCCTGGATGCCATCGCGCACCGCATTGAAGACTTTTTTGACATCGTCCGGTGCTTCGTCCTCGCCGGGGCGCAGCACATACCAGGTGCGCTGATTGTCCGAGCAGAAGCCGTCGACCTGGACGCCAAAATCCATGTTGAGCGTCTCGCCCGGCTTGACCGTTTCATCCGAAACGCCTACGTGACCCCACGGCGAGTCTGGCCCGGCATTCAGCCCGGGGCAGTGGCCGGGATCCCAGGCCGTGCCCAGCCCGCGCTCATCGACAAGGCTGTGGACAAAGGCGTAGATCTCTTTCTCCGAAACGCCGGGCTGGATCCGAATCTGAGACCGTGTCGAAAATCTCCATGGCGATGGCGCTGGCTCTGCGCATCGCGTCCAATTCTTGGGGCGTCTTGCGACCGCGCAGCGCTTCGATGAAGTCTTCCGCAGAGACCAGTCGATCGCTGTAGGGCGTGCCGGCCAGATAGCCCTTTAGGTTGAGGTACATGCCGTAGGTCAGTCCGTCGGCGCTGACGTCGCTCTGGCTGTAGTTGATGCCGATACGCCGGGGATCAATCCGTTCGATGAGCGTCACAAGCACATCCTTGATGCTCTGCGTATAGGCAATCACCTCATCGAAGACCTGCTCGCGACGGATGGCCTCGTCATCGCCTTTGCCCGAGATGGCGATCTTTTCACCAGCGCGGGTATAGATGAACGCGGCCGGCCAGGTGGGCGAAAAGGGCCCCAGCAATTTGAGGACAGGGTCCGTATGCTCGGCCGTCTCGCGGACATAGGTAATCCACACATCCAGGTCGAATTCAGAAAGTAATGCGCACGCCTGGTGCGCTTTTTCTTGGTAGACGTTCATGGACTCTCCCTGATCGCTTGACTATTCGTCTTCCAGCTCTACTCGTTGCGCCACCGTTCCAAATCTGCGCTGGGGCACGCGTTCGGCAAACTGGCCCGTCAACTCCGGCGACATGTCGTCATTGAAGTAAAGCGGAATGGGCATAATGTCCACCGGCTGACGCTCCTTGTCGCGGCCGAGACTGGGGCAGCCCCAGGCATCGTCTGGCGCTTCCCGGCTCTGCTCTTTGAACTGACCCAAAATGCCGCACGAGAAGCAGTGCTCGCGGCAGTCGTCAACGACGCCGCCCTTGTAGGTGTTCACGTACTCATCGACCAGGAACTGCTTCTTGAGCCCGGCCGAAATGTGTTCCCAGGGCAGAATTTCATCGACCGTGCGCTCGCGACGCGCGTACCAATCCATGTCCAGACCCATCTCGTCAAACGCCGCCTGCCAGGCCGCGAAATTGAAGTACTCGCCCCAGCCTTCGAGCTTGGCCCCTTTGCGCCAGGCCAGCTCGACGACATCGGCCACACGGCGATCGCCCCGGGCGAGGAAGGCCTCGACCAGCGTCTCATCCGGATTGTTCCAGGTGAAGAACATATTCTGGCCGCGCAGCTCCTGCTGCAGCAGCTCGATTTGTGCGTTGATGATGCGTTCCTCTTCCACGGGCACCCATTGGAAGGGCGTGTGGGGTTTTGGCACCAGCGTGCTGACGCCGATGCGAACTTTGGCCCGCCCGCCCAGCACGCGCTGGCCAACACCCAGCACCTGCTTGGCCAGCTTGGCAATCGCGTGGACATCATCCAGGGTCTGGGTGGGGTGGCCGATCATGAAGTACATCTTGATCGTGGTCCAGCCCCGCTTGTAGACCTCCTCTGCCGTCTCCAGCAGCTCGTGCGACGCGATCGGCTTATTGATCACGTCGCGGCAGGCGGTCGGTGGCTGCTTCGGGCGCAAAGGTAAAGCCCGATCGACGCCGGCCCTTCTCCAGCAGATCCATGAGGTCGACGCTAAAGCTCTCGATGCGCAGGCTGGGCAAGCCAATGCTCAATTTTTTGGCGCCATGCTTCTCCATCGTCCGCCGTACGAGATCGGCCACCTGGCTGTAGTCGGAACTGCTCAGGCTGAGGAAGCTGACCTCTTCGAAGCCGCAGTGCTCGATCATTTCGTCCACGGCTTGCAGCACTTCATCGGGCGTACGTTCGCGTACGGGGCGGAAGATCATGCCCGCCTGGCAGAAGCGACAGCCGCGCGTGCAGCCGCGCATGATTTCGATCGCCGCACGGTTGTGGACCACGTCAATAAAGGGCACGATAAACTTGGTCACCGGCGGCGGCATCACCGTCACGACGCGTTTGAGCACTTCTGCCGGCGCGTCCGGGTGCGTTGGCGTCACGGCCGCGATCGTCCCATCCGCAGCATAACTAACGTCGTAGAAATGGGGCACGTAGACGCCGGGGATAAGCACGAGGCGCTCCCACAGCCCCGTGCGCGAATTGATAATTGACGATTGACCATTGTCAATTATCAATTCTTCCCGCCATGCTTCGTACGCTTCGATCACGTCAATTATCACCTCTTCACCTTCGCCGATGATCAGGGCGTCGAAGAAGGGGCTGATGGGCTCGGGATTGTAGCAGCCGGAACCGCCGGCGATGATCAGCGGATGGTCGGCCGTCCGCTCCGCCGCGCGCAGGGGGATGCCGGACAGGTCGAGCATGGTCAGCACGTTGGTGTAGAGCTGCTCGTAGGGTAGGCTGAAGCCGATGATGTCGAAGTCGAGCAGCTTGTGGCGCGTCTCAAGTCCAAAGAGCGGGATCTCATCGCGACGCATGATGGTCTCGAAGTCGGGCCAGGGGCAGTAGACGCGTTCGGCCAGCAGATCGGGGCGTTTGTTGATGAGGTCGTAGAGCACCATCAGCCCCAAATTGGAGCCGCCCAACTCATAGATGTCGGGAAAGGCCAGCGCGACCTTGGTGCGGATGGCGGGATCGTCCCAATCCTTAGCAATGCTGTTGAGCTCACCGCCGGTGTAGCGGGCCGGCTGCTGCACTTTGTGCAGCGTCCGGTCAAGCGCGCGCGTGATCTGTTTGGGTGTTTGCAGCATGAAACGTGCTCCTCTCCTTCGCAGCTGCCGGACGGGGTAATGGTGGTCCGGGCGGGATTTGAACCCGCGGTGCGGAGTCTCAGATTCAATTCAGATGGTACGCCAGTATACCATAGTGCGCCTGGGAGGCGATGTCGACTGTTCGATCATTGATCACGCGAAAATAACGCGGGGTCGAGTAGGCCGTTGGCACGCGTGCGCAGGCAGCAGCTTTGCCGGAAATTTGCGCCCGAAATTTGACAACCTATCGGGCCTGTTGTATGATCTTTTCTCGCTAGGCCAGCAACGAACTCCTGCTTGTGGCGCATTCGTCTAGGGGCCTAGGATACTGCCCTCTCAAGGCAGAGACACGGGTTCGAATCCCGTATGCGCTACCAGAAAAAAAGTGCCGCTCGTTTTCGAGCGGCACTTTTTTTGTTGCGCCTTTTCGGTCACGCCTCGCGCCGTTCGGCCAGGGCCTGGACGATTTGCACCATCTCGTCCGGTTCGCGCGCCCACTCCATTTCGACCTCCAACGTTGCGCCGGCTCCAGACTTCGCCATGATGGCGCCGACCTGAAAATCGAGCTGAATGCCAAATTTGACCCGCATGGCGCGCGGCTGGGCGCCGTCGGGTATGCTCTGCAGCATTGTTTCGGTTTTCAGGGCCATCGTGCGGATGGTCTGCATCGCCGCTTCGATGGCCGCTTGGGAGCGCGCCTGGATCTCCTGGGCCGGCTGGGGCATCCCGGCTGGCGTCGGGAGACCGGGTTCATCGACCGGCACGGCGACCGGAGCCGGCGCACTGTTGCCAAAGTCGACAAGGATCTGAAAGTTGTCGGGCTGTTCTACGTTCAGGCCCAGCTCGGAGCCGGAAAACGCGTGTTGTCCTGATTCGGGCATGGCTCTCTCCTTCTGCTTTGATGGTGCCATGCACTTTACACCGTCGAGCGCAGCCTGACAAGGGCCGGGCAATTGGCCTTTCCGCGCCCGCCCGCTTAGTGAGCACGCCTTGCCAAGAAACAGTGCAATCAATGGTCTACGGAATATGTCAGCGCCGGTTGAGCCTGCGCTGGCCATTCTCAGGCACACGCGGGCTTGACTGGATGCGCTATAATGGCAACCGGTTTCAAACTTGAGCCCATCACATCTTGATTGATTGGAGATCGCACCACATGGAGACACGCACGCTTGGCAGGACCGGCATGGAGGTGAGCCGATTGGGCATTGGCCTCTCTGAAATCGGTTATGAACTGACCCCGGCTGACGTCGCCCAGGCCAGCAGCGTCCTCAACGGCGCGTTGGATCTGGGGATCAACTTCCTCGACACCGCAGCTTGCTACATGATCAGCGAGGAAACGGTCGGGGCAACGGTTGCCTCCCGCCGCGACGAATTCTATCTGGCCACCAAAGCCGGACACGTTGCCGGCGACTACCAGGGCGAAGCCTGGACCGCGCAGACCGTACGCGACAGCATTGACCGCAGCCTGACGCGCATGCGGACGGACTACGTCGACATTGTGCAGCTTCACTCCTGCGACGTCGACATCCTGGAGCGGGGCGAGGTGATTGAGGCGCTGCAGCAGGCGCAGCAGGCCGGTAAGACGCGCTTCATCGGCTACAGCGGCGACAACGACGCCGCGCAATGGGCGGTCGACAGCGGCTACTTCGACACGCTGCAGACGAGCTTCAATCTGGTGGACCAGAACGCACGACGCGGGCTGCTGGCCGCGGCCAAAGCCCAGGACATGGGCGTGATCATCAAGCGTCCGATCGCCAACGGGTCGTGGGCGCGTGCAAAAAGCCCCAGCGGTTACGCCGACGAGTACTGGGCGCGCGGCCAGCGCATGGCGGCGCTGGGCCAATTGCCCGATGCACCGGCCAATCCGATTGTCCTGGCATTGGGCTTCACCATGGCGCACCAGGAGGTCGATACGGCGATTGTCGGCACCCAGAATCCCGATCATCTGGCCGCCAACGTCGAATGGATGACGACAGAACTGCCGATCTCGCCGGCGGTGGTGTCGGAGCTCTATGCGCGGTTCGACGAGCTGGGCGCCGACTGGCGCCAGCTAGGATAGAGGACGCTCCGAGCCATGTGGAAAGAGCTGCTGGACGCGCTCGGCCATACGGATGAGCAGGTGCGGGGCTGGCGCCAGCGTCTGCGCGCCCTGCGCGGCGAGGTCGCCGAGGTTGAGGTTGTGCCCTATCGCGGCTACGGCACGCGGGATGGATTCGCCCTGCGCGGGCGGGTGCTGGTGCAGCGCCACGAGCAAGCGGACGACGACGAATCGACCTGGGAAAATGTGCTCGATATGTATCGGCGCTTTGCCAGCGAAGAGTTGCCGGGCGTGCGCGTTCATGCCCGGCAGGGGGAGCAAGTTCAGGAGACTGTAACTGACGAAGAAGGCTATTTCGACCTTCGCTTTGGGGCAGATGAGGGGGGCTTCGCGCCGGGCTGGCACCCTGTCGAACTTACGCTGCCGGCGCGCGTTGACACGACGACAAGCGCAACAGGCGAAGCCCTCGTGCCGCCGGCCGACGCCTCCTTCGCCGTGATCAGCGACATCGATGATACGGTGCTGCAAACGCACGCCGCCAGCCTGCTGCGCATGGCGCGCACGACTCTGCTCAACCGCGCCGAGGATCGCCTGCCATTTGCCGGCGTGGCCGCGTTCTATCAGGCCCTCCAGGCCGGACCGAGCGGCGGCGAGGCCAATCCGATCTTCTACCTGTCGAGCAGCCCGTGGAACCTCTACGATCTGCTGGTCGAGTTCATGGCGCTCAACGACATCCCCAAAGGGCCGCTGATTCTCCAGGACTATGGCTTTGATGACGGCAAGCGGCTCAAGCTGAGCCATGCCGAGCACAAACTCGAGCGCATACGCGAATTGCTTGACCGCTATCCCGCGCTGCCCTTCGTCCTGATTGGCGACAGCGGCGAGCATGATCCCGAACTCTATGCGCAGATTATCGAAGAGTATCCGGGCCGCATCCGCGCCGTTTACATCCGCGACGTGAGTGACGAGCCGCGTGATGCCGCGGTACAGGCGCTCGCTCAACAGGCAGCCGCGCAGGGCGTGGATCTTGTCCTGACGCCGGATTCAGCGGTCGCCGCCGCCCACGCTGCCAAGATTGGCCTGATTGACCCGGATGCGCTTGGTGCGTGACCCGGTTGCAGAACTAACCCCATAGTCGCCCCACAAAGGTGGCTCTATCTGTCATCTCGCTACTTATCATCAACTTTGCTGAAGGCCGTATGGCCGAGCACCGCAGGACAGGCCCCGCGTTTACCATCCAGAATGACAGATCATTCCCACAGAGAATAGAGTCAATCATGCCGACGATTTATTGACTTGACCTGCCTCGCCATTCATCAACATATTCCTACCTTTGTCGCTGATTTGTGGTCATTGTGTCGACACCAATCTACCAACATGTTTTCAGTTCGCCACATCAGTTGGCCGTTGCGGTCTATGTTTGCCTCAATCAATCGTCAAGGGAGACCTCAAAATGTCACACAGTAAAATGTCACACAGTAGATGGATTTGCTCCGTATTGCTGCTGGCTCTGCTGTTGGTAGGCACTGTGCCGCCAGCCTTGGCGCAGGATTCTGCGCCAGATCTGCGGCCCCACGAACCGCGCGCGGATGCTCCGCCCTATGGCGTGCGCGGGCCTTTTGCTGTAGGCGTGCGTGATTTCGTTATTGAGTCCGAGGAGGAGGGTGGACGACCGATCCCGATTACTGTCTGGTATCCTGCCGCTAATCCAGATCAGGTCATTGAAGATGAGACATACGTCACCGATTATGACGATCCATACGTGCCCAACTTTGCAATCGCTGGTCGGGCCTTGCGCGACGCCGAGCCCGACGCATCAAGTGGCCCCTACCCGCTTGTGGTCTACAGCCACGGCTACTGGCTCTTCCGCCAGGCTTCCGTTTACCTGATGGAACAGTTGGCTTCGTGGGGGTTTGTTGTGATGGCTGGTGATCATACGGACAATTGGGGCACGATGTTTGGAGAATCACAGGTCGAAGACTATGTCATTCGACCTCAGGAGATCTCCCGAAAAATTGACTTTGCCGAAACGCTGACGTCGGCCGACGAAGCATTGGCCGGCATGATCGATCTAGACAACGTCGGCGTGACCGGCCAGTCAATGGGTGCTGATACTACGCTCATGATGGGTGGCGCCCGGCTAAACACTGACGTATTCATCGATGAGTGGTGCGCAGAGAATCCGGGCGACCTCGATGATCCGCTCAACGACTGCGTGGCGATGCCGGAGCGGCTGGAACTCATGGCGAATATGGCCGGCCTGGACGAGGTGCCTGAAGGGTTGTGGCCCGATTGGAGCGACCCACGAGTCGACGCCATCGCGCCGTTGGCCCCAGGTTCGCAGTACTTCGGCCAAGATGGGTTGGCCAGTATTGACGTTCCGATCATCTACTTCGAAAGTGAACTTGACTGGGCGCAAGGACTTGCCTCCGAATACTATAAACCCTACGAGGCCTTGCCGGTCGATCTCAGGGCACACGTCATGTTTGAACGTGGCGATCACGGGCTATTTCATAATGACTGTGCCGCCATGCCGGCATGGGTCGACTATGGCTTTGAATCGTGGTGCTGGGATCCGGTCTGGAGCACCGACAGAGCGCATGACCTGATTGATCACTTCGTCACTGCGTTCATGCTTGCCGAACTCAAGGGAGATGCGGAGGCTGCTGCAGCACTTGCACCGGCGTCCGTGGATTTCCGTGGCGTCGAGTATCAAGCGGGCATGGCGAAAGCCACTCTCGGTTCAGACGTGGCCACACAGATCGATACGTATGTCGGAGAGATGATGGAATCGATCGGTCTACCCGGCTTTGCGCTGGGCATAGTCAAGGACGGCGAGCTCGCCTATGCCAAAGGGTTTGGCGTCGCCGATGTGGAAACCGGCATTCCGGTCACGACGCAGACGGTTTTCCAGCTGGCAGAGGTGACCATGGCGCCGACCACGTTGGCCATGCTGCAGCTGGCGGATGCCGGCCTGATCGATCTCGATGCGCCCATCACCGACTATCTGCCCTACTTCGAGATGGCCGGCGAGGGATGGGAAGAGATCACCGTGCACCAGCTGCTCTTGCAAACCTCAGGCGTGCCCGACAGTGGCGATACGGCTGCAGACTGGACCGAATTGACGCCTGCACTGGACGACGAAGCGGTGGAACGTCTGGTGCGCGGACTGGCCGATACAGAGCTTTTGTATCTGCCCGGCGAGGGCTTTGAGTGGAGCGATATCAGCTTTCATATCCTCGGCGACGTTGTGGCCAAGGTGACCGGTCAGCCTTATGAGGTCTATATGCAGGAGAATATGCTCACGCCGTTGGGCATGGCGCACAGTACCTTCTTGCGCAGCGAAGTCGACCCCGCGCTCCTGGCTAGCCCACATGTCCAGGATTCTGCAGGTGAAGCGATTGTGACCGACGCAATTCCCTATAGCCGCCAGTTTGCGGCAGCCAACAATCTACACGCCAACGTGGAGGACATGGCGCGCTTTGCCCAGGCCAATCTGAATCGCGGCGAGCTAGATGGCACCACCGTGGTTGCGAGTCCGCACTATGACGAGATGTGGACGGTGCAGAACGAGACAAATCTCGGCGAATTCCAGATGGGTACGCTCTATCCCACGGCGCTCTTTGCCAACCAGGGCATGGGATGGTCCGTCACCGAAATTATGGACCACCCCGTGGTGCATGCGTATGGCGGTGAGCGCGGCTATCAGTCCGTCCTGATGCTTGCGCCGGAGGACAACCTGGGTATCATCGTGATAGGCAATCGTGCAGCCGGAGAAGATTTCTACACGCTTGAATCGGCAACTGACATTATGGGCATGCTGTTGGATACTGGTGAGTGATACTTGCCAAGCGATTGAGCCTCGCATGCAAAAGCAATGAGAGTCGCAGCCGCAGAGCTGCATTCTGGATCTGATTGACATCCGCAAGCAGCAAAAAGCCCGCTCCTTGCACAAAAGAAGAGCGGGCTTTTTGCCGTTTATTAGCCCCCAAACTGGCGCACTGTTTGATACAAGTCGTCTTACTGTGCCTCACCTAACAGGTAGTTGTGGAACGCCTCGTTCACCCACAGATCATGGACTGAAACCTCAGCGTCGGGATAGAGGGTTTCAAATGCAGCAATCACGTCGCTGGAGTTTTCGTCGAGCGAGAAGCTCTGGATGTAGAACTGGTCGCCGCTGACCAGGTTGTTCTTGACTGGGATGTAGTCTTCTACCTCAACCCGTGAACTGTAGAGCGGCTGCCACCAGGAGCCGACAAGCAGGCCGGGCTGGTCCTGTTCGTTCTTCTTGGCGTACTGTTTGATGACCTCATCGAAGCGATCTCTGTCGGCCGGGTCGTCGAACTCGAAGACCAGATCGTACTCCTTGGCATACGCGATGCCGTTGCCGCCTTCCAGCGGTTCGACCTGGAATCCGGGACTCTCCGTCGGCTCACCCCATTCGTCCAGATAGAGAAAGGCTGATGTCTTCGGTTCCAGCATGACATCCGCTTCCAGCCCCTCGCTGCGCAGCAGGCCGATGAGTTGCTTGGCGTGCTCCATGTTGGCGTGGCCGTAGACCAATGTACGGGCTTGGGCGCCATTGGCATTTTGCGCAGCGCGCTTGATGTTGTAGCCCGTAATCACGCCGTCTGCAATCAGGGCATTGGCGCTTTCCTGAAGTTCCGGCATGGACACCTGGTCGAATGAATTCCAGGCGTACATCAGCTTGTTGATGATGTCGGGATCCGTCGAACGCCCCAAGAAATCCTTGTAGTTGCCCGTCACGAGCAGCGTATTGCCCAGCAGCTCCGTGGCAAAGTCCGCAGCAGGCAAAGCGGCCATGTCGGTCATCTGCCAGTCTGCGTCGAGCAATCCGGCGTCAACGGCTGCCGCCAATTCTTGGCGTCGCGCCAGGGCAAGATCTGCCGGCGCTGTGCTCCAGCCGGCCAATGTCTCTGCCACCTTCTCCTCGGGATAGGTGTACCCCAGCTCATCCAGGTTGGCCAGATGGACGGCCAGTGAGAACCGCTTCCAGAGTCGAGAACTCATCCATATCGACTTCAGCCGGCAGCTCCACGGATTCGGCTGTGGGGATCGCAGCGCGCAAAGCTGCCAGGAAGGCATCTTGAGTGACGGGTTCCTCGAAGCTGACGCCGAAATTGTCGGCAAGGAACTCAGCATATTCGGCAGACTCGGGGTTCTCTGTGGCCGGCCCGGTGATGGGAGCGACACAACCAGTAACGGTCAGAGTGAATACGATCAGGGCAATCAGTATGCGTAGTACATTGCGGTTCATCGCAGCTCTCCTTGAGGAAATTGGTTTTCAATACGTGGCGGTAAGAGGACGGCTTCGAGCATTCGCATTACGCAAAGCAACACCTTAATTGTAGCGGCATTCTTGTCGTTGGACAATGAGGACTTCCGCATCATTTGAAAGCTTCTGCGCCGCCCATAGCAGAGGAACCGGCAAGCTCTTGGGAATGAAGACGTGCCTGACTTGTCACGGCAGCCGCCAAGTATTGCGCAGCACGATTTGTACTGGATGTCACGGCATCCGTTCCATCGGTGGGCGCATGTACTTGCTCTGCGGCGGCACGGGCGTCAAGCGCTGGGGTACTGTCCACCAGCCGCAACCTGGACCGGAATCGCCTCGCCGGTGGAATGACCGGGACCGAGACGGGAGGCCAGATCCCATCGACAGAGTTCCCAGCGATCCGTTCCGCTGGTGAGCATGCCGTAGACGAGTTGCCCGCACTCTGGGGCATGCAGACGGCTCATTTGGGATATCCCAAATCCGAAATGCCGTGTTTTTGCGTACTTTGTCTCTGTGGGGACTGAAGCGGCTAGCGCGACCTCTTGCTATGAACTAGAATCCTGCCCCTGTGGCTATCCGGTGAGTTTCCCGGCAGCTAGTCCAAAGGGAAGGCTGTATTGGTTTACGGGAAAGCCGCGCCGGTTAATCGTCTCCCCGTCAGGCCGAAATAGACGCGAGTAGAGTCTGTTCGTGTATGGATTTTCTTTGGATGCCTGACACCTAATTTCAGTGAACCCTGAGCTGGCCAACTCTTGCATAAGGGCGCGATAGCCGTCCAAAAAGACTCGTGTGAGTCGGTAGTTTTGGGCAATGCCTGAGACATAAATGAAGCAAACATCCTCGTCTTCATACTGGCGGGATGGGTCCCCCTTGAAGTAGCCAACCAGCGCCACAATACTGCCGTCAGCAAAGCCAGCCAGAGCGCCGCCTTTGGCCGCTAGCAGTCTGACCATCTCCTCTGCCACTTCTCGTTTGTCGATAGCCAGCTCGTCTCCCAATGAGTGAAGGAAGTCAACCATGGCGTCATGGTCTTGATGCCCACAAAGTCGGTATTCGATGGATTTCTTCATGTGATTCGCCTTTGTCTCCAAATGTCTGTCCTACCAACGTGGATCGCCGGCCAATGGGCAAGCAATCACTTCGTATTTTGTGTATCCAGAACTCATGGGAGAGCTCCCGCTTGCATCACCTGCGATAATCTGCAACGGGCACCCTCCACTCATTACCGAGAGCTGTGCAAGACTACGGGAATACTCGTGGCCATGCCGGAAAGCTCAGCGTTGGTGATGGAAAGGCTGGAAAGCTAGTGTCCGCAGTCGGATAGGTTGGGTAGGGATAAAGCGTCATGTCAATTCTCCTCGTAGATGCATGTACTGATCGTCTCAACGGTACGTACCGATGTCAGTCTGCCAGGAGAACGTCGCGAAATCGTCGCGGCTGGATGCAACTGGAAATATCGTGGACGCACTGCGATGCCGATGTGCATCTGCAGCATGGGACCACTCATTACCCAAATTGTCACTTGCGCCACCGCGCTGCTCTCTCTCATGCCGCTTGGTTCGATCATCATGGACGGGATTTAACCGATTGGGAGGGGACATGACTTGATCCTGACAGCCTTAACCGCTATCTAGCCATTCTGTCGCCATTTTGATGCCAGGGTCGTGTTACTGTCGGTCAGATTTGCGACGGATTCGTCTGAAAAGGAGCCGACCGATGAAGACCTATGCTTTGAGTCTGCTGGTTGTTCTTGCCACAATGGCCCTGTTACTCGCAGTCACAGCGGTATATGCACAAGAGGGCGAACAGACCTTCCTGCCGATTGTTAGAACTGAGTCCGGTACGGCGGCAAGCGTACAGGCTGACGAGGATCAACTTGTATCCGCGGCTGATGTCTCTTCACCTGGCTGCGAGAATGGCATTTGCTACGTGGATGATACGGCAGTAGGCGATAACAATTGCCGGTCGTGGGCAGATGCCTGCATTGATCTCCAGGTCGCTTTAGCTGTAGCGGAAAGCGGCGAAGAGATCTGGGTGGCGGAGGGGATCTACAGGCCAGATAACTCGACGCCGCCGAATCGAGAAGCTAGTTTCGTACTGAAGCAGGGCGTTGGCGTCTATGGGGGGTTTGACGGGTCTGAAACTCAACTGGAGCAGCGGGACTGGCTAGCCAATGTGACTACTCTGAGCGGTAATGGCAGCTACCACGTACTGTATGGTGGCCCTGATACTGATGAGACGACAGTGGTTGATGGATTCGTGGTGACCGGTGGCAGCGCACTTGGTAGTTCATCAGCAAGTTTTGGTGGCGGCATGTTGATCGAGGATGGAAGCCCGTCGGTGAAGCATGTTATCTTTGAAGACAATTTGGCCCGTTCTGGTGGTGGAGTCTACGTGGAGTATGGTAGTCCATCGTTATTTGACGTCATCCTTCCGGTTCAACGACGCCTTTGGATACGGTGGCGGCATGTTCAATCAGGAGGATGTCCGAATCTGGATAGGGTGAGCTTCGAAGAGAACACGGCTTGGTACGTAGGCGGGGGGATGAATAACGCGAGTGGCTGTCTAACGGTGACTAACTCTTCATTTGTCGGCAATAGATCGACTCATGTTGGAGGTGGTCTCGCTAACTCGCACAGCGATCCGGTCTTAACCAACGTAGTATTCAGCGGTAATTGGAGTGAACTTGGTGGAGGCTTAGCCAGCACCTATGGAAATCCTAAGCTCACCAACACGTCATTTTACGACAATCATGCGTGGTTCGATGAAGAGGGTGCAGCGATTCGAGAATATGGGGGTCACATCGTTGTCCAAAACAGCATCATATGGGTAAATACACCCATTCAGATAACCGGAAATGTGACGATCGTTTACAGCGACGTCGAGGGTCCAGATAGCTGGGTGCATCCAGGTGAGGGCAACATAAACGCCGATCCACTCTTCGTCGATCCAGCCGCTGTCGACTTGCACTTGGAACTCGGCTCGCCTGCCATCGATGTCGGCAACAATAGCCTCGTGCCAGCCGGTGTGTCAACCGATCTCGGCGGCAACCCGCGTATCGTCGGCGGCACAGTGGATATGGGGGCATACGAATACGTTCCACTGACACCGCAACAACAAGCCGAAATACTCATCGATGAAGTTCAGGAACTCGCCGAAGATGGCTTGCTGAATCAGGGAGAGGCCAATGCGCTCACCGTGAAGCTAGATCATGTTGTCAAGCACTTGGCAGAAGACAAGACCAAGACGGCATGCAATGTGCTGGGTGCTTTCGTCAACCAGGTTCAATCCCTAGTTGATGAAGGCACGTTGTTGCCAGATGAGGCACAGCCGCTGCTTGAAGGAGCAGCTTCAATCGCTACCGATTTGGGCTGCTCGTGATGCCTTGCGGACGTGTCCTTTGAGACCTGTGTCCAGCGATGCACGTGCATCGCTGGACACAGTCGACCTGGTGGCAACCTGCTGGCATGAGCCAGAGAGCCTGTCATTGGCGAAGGATGTGATGTGCATTCCGGCAATTATCATTTCAACGTTACGAGCGTACAAGTGTCAGCCTGCCCCCCCCCCCCCGCTGCCACAGACGCCGGGAACATTCAGCCCCGAAGCATTCTTCGCTAAAAGCACATAACAACAATGTAGCCATTACGTAGCCACCAAGATTCTAGGCTCCAGAAGATACCGGGCTCAATGATATTTTGGGAGGCGAACATGAAACGGCTTGTCTCGATTTCGTTGGCCATCAGCATGGTTGTTGGCCTACTGTCTGGTTCTGTAGCGAACGCACAAGAAATTGTCCGCCTGCCAATTGTCCGGACCCATCCCGATGAGCGTGCCGCGCTAGTTGCCTTGTATGAGAACACAGACGGGGATGACTGGGACATAAACGATAACTGGCGCAGCGACTCGGTTCAACATTGTGAATGGTATGGCATTAAGTGCGACAGTACCGACAGAGTTATCGAAATTGATTTGCATCTGAATAACCTGTACGGGCAAATCCCCCCGAGTTCGCCAATCTCGTAAACCTGCAACGCCTGGTTCTGTACGATAACCACCTAAGTGCACTGCCCCTTGAGTTCGACAATCTCGTTAGCCTACAGTACCTGGACCTGACCTACAACGACCTGAGTGTACTGCCGCCCGAGTTCGGCAATCTCGTCAACCTGGAATCCCTACACGTGGCCCGCAATAACCTCAATATACTGCCACCCGAGTTCAGCAATCTCAGCAACCTGGAGAGGCTATACCTACATGAAAATAACTTGACCTCACTGCCTCTTGACTTCGGCAATCTGGTCAATCTTCAGAGGCTGTCGCTCGATACCAACAACCTGACTTCGTTGCCGCCCGAAATCGGTAATCTAGCAAACCTTCAGGAGCTGAACTTGACGCGCAACAAACTGAGTGCTCTGCCGCCCGAGTTCGGCAATCTCAACAAGTTGCAGCAACTGTACCTATACGACAACAACCTGACTTCGCTGCCGCCAGAGTTCGGCAATCTTACCAATCTGCGAAGCCTAAGTCTATCCGGCAACAATTTGAGTTCATTGCCACCAGAGTTCGGCAATCTCACCAGTCTGCAGAGCCTGAGTCTATCCGGCAACAACCTGAGTTCACTGCCGCCTGAGACTGGCCGTCTTGTCAACTTGGAGTGGCTAAGGTTGGCTGGCAACAACCTGACTGCATTGCCACTCGAAATCGGCAATCTTGCCAGGTTGCAAGAGCTGCGCCTTGATGAGAATCCGATACCGTGCCTACCCGCAGCAATGCTCACTTGGTACGAGCGTATTCCCGAGCGATCACCTGAGTCATTTGAGGAATGCCCGTAGACTCTTTTAGCCCGTCCTTACCGCATCTCCCCACGCAGAATGAAATTCGCGTGTCCGCACCTGTATCTGGAATCGCCATTCGCTGACTGAATGTGAACCCAGCAGTCACACGGTAAGCCCCCAAATCAATTGACCGCCGCACGCCCCCTGCCATCCTGCTCGCCCTCATCCGGCCCCCAAAAATTCCATTGCCCGCCCCTGCACCCCGTGCTACAATAAGCCCAACCACACGCCACCACCGCAGTCACACCACAAACTGAATCTTCTCACCCCTGTAGGAGTCCCGCCATGGACATGGATGTTTGGCGACAGAATGCCAACGAGAGACTGGAAGCGCTAACCGGCACGATGCGCCAGATGACGCCCGGCGTGCTCTACGGCGCTCTTTGTGCTTCGACGCTGCTGCCGGTCATTACGGCTGCCAGTTCGGATCCAATTGGAGCCTATACTGCACTCGGTGGGCTACTGGGAAACGTAGGCGGCAACCTCATCGCCAACCAGATTCAGGAGTGGAAGGACCGCACCGAACCGGAGCTGGCCGCCGAGCTGGCCGAGAAAGCCGAGAGCAGCGAAGAGTGGCGGGACGCACTGGATGCACTGTTGGCCGAATTTCAGGCTCCACAAGTGGTGCAGGCGATCCTGAGCGAGGCGGACCGGGACTGGTTTGCGGAGACGCTACAAGCGGGCATAGAGCAGGTGGGCAGCGGGCTGACGGTCAACAACGAAGGCGTCTGGGTGGTGGGCGACCGGAACTTTGTCGGCAACGCAACCAACAGCATCGTCCAGTTGGGCGACAACGCTACGGCTACCTACCTTGGGCAGCGTGGAGACGCTCACCATTCAGTCGGCCATCTTCCAAGCGCCGCCTGAACCCGGACAAGTAGACGCCCGCGAATTGCTCTGGACCTATCTCAACCGCGTCGTCATCGACACGGGCACGCTCGACCTCTCCGGCGTGGACCGGCGCATGCTGAGCGACCAGCAGGACACACGGCTGGAACTGGCGGCGGTCTACACGTCGCTGGATACGGTGCGCAGCGTGCGCGAGCGTGCAGGTCGCCACGGGATGGAGTCTCCGGCGCGCAAGGAGGTGGGTGATCCGGAATGGCCGAGCGAGTCGCTTACCGAGAAACGCCAGTCCGCCCTCGCCTTCACCGCCGAGCAACCCTACGCTGCCCTGCTGGGTGATCCGGGCGGCGGCAAGACAACCTTTGCCAATTTCCTGGCGCTCTGTTTGGCGGGCGAGCTGCTGGGCCTGGACAACGCCAATCTAGAACGCTTGGGCGAAGAGTGGACGAAGGAGAAACCGGGCGCGCTGCTGCCGGTCCGCGTTGTGCTGCGCAATCTGGCCGTCCAGCTGGACAAGCTGCCTGCGGATGAGACGCTCTGGACCTACATCACACAGCGATTGGGCAATTCGCTGGAAGGTTTTGCGCCGCTCCTGCGCCAACATCTGCTGGAAGACGGCGGGTTGCTCATTCTGGACGGGCTGGATGAAGTGCCGGAAGCGCGCCACCAGCGGGAACGCGTCAAGCAGGCGGTCGTCGGCTTCCGGCGTGACTTCCCCAAGGTGCGCATCTTGCTCACCAGCCGCACCTACGCCTACCAGCGCCAGCAGTGGCGGCTGCCCGATTTCGAGGAGGCGGTGCTGGCTCCCTTTGACGAAGAGCGCATCGAGGCCTTTGTGGAGCGCTGGTATCAGCATGTGGCCCAGGTGCGTCACAACATCACGTCGCAGGAAGCCCAGGGCCGGGCGCTGCTGCTTAAGGAGGCCATCAAGCGCAATCCGCACCTGCGTGATCTTGCCCCGCGTCCCCTGCTGCTCACGCTCATGGCCTCGCTCCATGCGTGGCGAGGCGGCAGCCTGCCCGAAGACCGCGAGCAGCTGTACGACGAGAGCGTGGAACTGCTGCTCGACATCTGGGAGCGGCCCAAGCTGATGCTGGATGAGGAGGGCAAGCCGGTGCTGCAAGAGGCGTCGGCGGCTGAGTGGCTGCGCTGTCCCCAGGGTGAGATCAAGAAGGCGCTGGAGAAGCTGGCCTACGATGCGCACAGGACGCAGGAAGATCCGCAGGGCGCGGCGGACATCAAAGAGGGCGAACTGGTTGCTGCCCTCATGTCTGCCGTCAAAGATCCGGATGTGCGCCACGCACGTGTCATCGAGTATATCCGCGATCGGGCCGGTCTATTGAGCAACAAGGGCGACGGCGTCTACAGCTTCCCCCATCGCACCTTTCAGGAGTACATGGCGGCGCGCTACCTGACGGAGAGCGGCTTCCCGGATCTGCTAGTGAAGCTCGTCAAGCAAGATCCGGAACGCTGGCGGGAAGTGCTGCTGCTGGCCGGTGCGAAGGTGGCGCGCGGTACGCCCTATGCCGCGTGGAGTCTGGCAGACTACTTGTGTCCCCAAACGTGCGGCGATGAGCTGGCCAAGAGCGCAACCGACAACGAGTGGTGGGCGGCCCTGCTGGCCGGACAGTTGCTGGTTGACACAGGTATCTACCAGCAGGCTAACGGCGATTCGCCTGACGCCCACAAGCTGGTCCGCGTGCGCAGCTGGTTGACGGTGCTGGTCAGTGGAGGCCATCTGCCGCCGGCGGATCGGGCGATGGCAGGGCGGGCGTTGGGACTAATTGGCGACACGCGCCCCGGTGTGGGTGTTGTGGATGATATCCCTGATATTGGATGGTGTGAGGTCGAAGCAGGGCCGTTTACGATGGGGAGTGACAAGAAGGCTGATAGGCTGGCGGACGGTGAAGAGCAACCGCCGTTCACCTGCAATGCGATCACCGAACCCTATCGCATCAGCCGCTATCCTGTAACCAATGCCCAGTACCAGAAGTTCATCGAAGTTGGCGGCTATCAGATGGAGCAATACTGGCCGGAGGCTGGGTGGGCGTGGAGACAATCTCAGAAGATTGAGGGTCCACGTGAGTACGGCCCATTGTTTTTGACGCCCAACCATCCGCGGATTGGTGTGAGTTGGTATGAAGCAGTGGCATATTGTAGCTGGCTAAGCGAACGTCTCGGCTATACGGTTCGTCTGCCCAGTGAAGCCGAATGGGAGCGAGTGGCACGCCATACGGATGGACGGGTCTTCCCGTGGGGCGATGAGTTTGACGCCCGGCGCTTCAACATGAGCGACACCGGAATCGGCGCAACGAGTACGGTAGGCATCTTTCCGGATGGTGATTCTATCTGCGGTGCAGCGGATATGAGCGGGAACGTATGGGAATGGTGTAGCACGAAGTGGCAGGGTGACTACCAAGGATATGAAGACCAGGTTGATGAGACGCTGAACGGCGATGATCGTCGCGTGTTGCGTGGCGGGGCGTTCCGTAATGATCTGTACCTCGTGCGTTGCGCCGTCCGCGTCAGGTACGTCCCGAATGGTAGGAGCAACTTCAACGGCTTTCGTGTCTGCGCCCCCGGCCTTTGAGTCTCTGGCCAATGCAGTTCTCTGGCCACAACAACGGGGCCCAGGGGGCTCCCCGAAAACAACGGATACAGCAGTTTTGTAGTCGACGAGATGGACGGCACTCGAGCGGAGAGCAGTATCCGCTCCTTTCTGAATCCGCTGTTGTGTAACGCAATACCAGTCACAACAACGGATGGGGAAAGGATCGGATACAGCAGTTTTGTGGTTGACGAGACGTCTGCCACTCGAGCGGAGAGCAGTATCCGCTCCTTTCTGAATCCGTTGTTGTGTAACGCGATACCAGTCACAACAACGGATGGGGAAAGAAACGGATACTGCAGTTCTGTGGTTGACGAGACGCCTACCACTTGAGCGGAAGGCAGTATCCGCTCCTTTCTGAATCCGTTGTTGTGTAACGCAATACCAGTCACAACATCGGATGGGGAAAGGATCGGATACAGCAGTTTTGTGGTTGACGAGACGTCTGCCACTCGAGCGGAGAGCAGTATCCGCTCCTTTCTGAATCCGTTGTTGTGTAACGCGATACCAGTCACAACAACGGATGGGGAAAGAAACGGATACTGCAGTTCTGTGGTTGACGAGACGTCTACCACTTGAGCGGAAGGCAGTATCCGCTCCTTTCTGAATCCGTTGTTGTGTAACGCAATACCAGTCACAACATCGGATGGGGAAAGCAACGAATACAGCAGTTCTGTGGTTGACGAGACGTCTACCACTTGAGCGGAAGGCAGTATCCGCTCCTTTCTGAATCCGTTGTTGTGTAACGCAATACCAGTCACAACATCGGATGGGGAAAGCAACGAATACAGCAGTTCTGTGGTTGACGAGACGTCTACCACTTGAGCGGAAGGCAGTATCCGCTCCTTTCTGAATCCGTTGTTGTGTAACGCGATACCAGTCACAACATCGGATGGGGAAAGCAACGAATACAGCAGTTCTGTGGTTGACGAGACGTCTACCACTTGAGCGGAAGGCAGTATCCGTTCCTTTCAAAATCCGCTGTTCTGTTCTACCAGTCAATCCCCCGAGGCTACCATGACAAAGTTACTCTTTTCAGAACTCACCTACTACCTCCGCGGCATCTGTTTCGACATTCATAATGAGCTACGCGCCGGCCACGCGGAGGCAGACTACGAAAACGCGCTCGGCCATCGCGTTGGAACAGGATGGCGTTTCGTTTCAGCGCCAGCCCGTCTATCGCATCGACTACTGCGGGAAGCAGGTAGGGAAGTATCGACCGGATCTGATGCTCGAAAATGGCAAACTGCTGCTCGAGTTGAAGGCGCAGCCGTCGATTGGCCCACTGCACAAGGCCCAGACGCTCTCCTATTTGCGGGTCACGGGCGCAGATCTGGGCATGATCCTGAATTTTGGTGCAGGCGCGGCATGCAGTTTGAGCGACTGCCAAACTTTGCGGCTGGCCGGCCGCCCGTCGCTAAGGAGGAAACGAGATCGATGCCGGACGACCTGCATTTTCCTGACCTGGTTGGAGATGTGCTCACGGCGCTCCATCTGGTTCATTTTGAGTTGGGATCCGGCTATCTGCACCAAGTCTATCGGCGGGCTGCGCGGATTGAACTGGCACACCAAGGCATCGCTGTCCGCTACCTGCAAGAGTTACCGCTGCGGTTTCGGCATTCGATTATTGGCAAGACTGCGACACGGCTCCTAGTGGTGGATCAGAACGTCTTGCTGGCAACTGTGGCACTGCAAACCGTTCAGGCTCGGGATCGGGAACGGTTGCGCTGGGCGCTTAACGAAACGGGCTGCCAACTGGGATTGATTGCCAATTTCTATCCGTCGCGCCTGGGACTCGACTTCATTCGTCGCACGGGTGCACGCACGAGTTGTTAGGCAGCGTTGCGTTGTGCAGCCCTGGACGGTGGTGGCCGGAGGTCAAGAGTTTCCTGCCAGCGGTTGCTTTTGAGCCGACAACGCAGTTTGGCAACGGTCTGTAGACGAGGGCCTGCTGACCCCACCGGAGCGCGTAGATGCGGGACGAATCCTCAGCGTGCTGGGTGATCCTCGACCCGGCGTGGGGGTAGTTGACGGCGTGCTCGACATTATTTGGTGTGAAGTGCCAGGCGGCCAGTTCTGGATGGGTGATGACAGGGGTGCCACAAATGAGCAACCTGCCCACAAACTAGAATTGTTCGACTTTCGGATCGCCAAGTATCCAGTGACCAATGCTCAGTACGCCGCATTCGTGGCGGCGACGGGTCAGGAAGCACCGCGTTTCTGGCAGGGCAACAGGCCGCCGGCAGAGCTGATGAATCATCCGGTGGTCTACGTCACCTGGCATGTCGCCGTGGCCTTCTGCGTGTGGCTGAGTGACGAGCTGGATGAAAAGATCCGTCTACCTAGCGAGGCTGAATGGGAAAAGGCGACCAAAGGCGACCAGGACAATCGCCGGTATCCGTGGGGCGACAACGAACCGGATGAGAATCGTTGTAACTTTGCGATGAACGTCGGGACGACGACCACAGTCGGCATGTATCCTATGGGGATCAGCCCCTATCAGTGCCATGATATGAGCGGAAACGTTTGGGAATGGACGTCGAGTTTGTGCGGGGAAAAGAACCCTATGGACCCGGAATTTGGTTATCCATATGATGCAGGAGATGGCCTGGGAGGGTTTATCTGCAGCGGATCGTCGGTGCAGTCAGCAGTGCTTGCGCTGGCGGGGTGTTCTACCGTGTTCTGAACCTCATGCGTTGCGCCTCCCACGCAACGGCTGGCGGTCGCTCATCAGGGACGACGACCTCGGTTTTCGTGTCTGCGCCCCCGGCCTTTGAGTCTCCGGTCGATGCAGTTCTCTGGTCACAACATCGGATGGGGAAAGGATCGGATGAAAGCAGTTTTGTGGTCGACGGAGGTCCAAGGCGCTCAAGCGGAAAGCAGTATCCGTTTCTTTCAAAATCCGTTTTTGTGCTAGCGCGATACGTGATCACAACAACGGATGGGGAGAGCAACGGATACTGCAGTTTTGTGGTCGCAGTAAAGAGATATGTAAGTGGCTACCTCAAACTAGCACCAAAGGTTACCAGCGAGCTGAATGGGAAAAGGCGACAAAGGCACCAGGACAATCGCCGGTATCCGTGGGCAAGACGACCGGATGAGAATCGTTGTAACTTTGCGATGAACGTCGGGACGACGACCACAGTCGGCATGTATCCTATGGGGATCAGCCCCTATCAGTGCCATGATATGAGCGGAAACGTTTGGGAATGGACGTCGAGTTTGTGGGGAAAAGACCCTATGGACCCGGAATTTGGTTATCCATATGATGCAGGAGATGGCCGGGAGGGTTTATCTGCAGCGGACTCGGTGCGTCGCGTGTTGCGTGGCGGGGTGTTCTACCGTGTTCTGAACCTCATGCGTTGCGCCTCCCGCAACGGCTGGCGGTCGCTCATCAGGGACGACGACCTCGGTTTTCGTGTCTGCGCCCCCGGCCTTTGAGTCTCCGGTCGATGCAGTTCTCTGGTCACAACATCGGATGGGGAAAGGATCGGATAAAGCAGTTTTGTGGTCGACGAGGTCCAAGGCGCTCAAGCGGAAAGCAGTATCCGTTTCTTTCAAAATCCGTTTTTGTGTAGCGCGATACTGGTCACAACAACGGATGGGGAGAGCAACGGATACTGCAGTTTTGTGGTCGCCGAGGTCCAAGGCGCTCGAGCGGAGGGCAGTATCCGCTCCTTTCAAAATCCGTTGTTGTATAGCGCGATACCAGTCTCAACATCGGATGGGGAAAGCAACGGATACAGCAGTTTTGTGGTCACGAGACGTCTGCCGCTCGAGCGGAGGGCAGTATCCGCTCCTTTCTGAATCCGTTGTTGTGTAACACGATACCAGTCACAACAGTCGGATGGGGAGAGCAACGGATACAGCAGTTTTGTGGTCGCCGAGGTCCAAGGCGCTCGAGCGGAGGGCAGTATCCGCTCCTTTCTGAATCCGTTGTTGTGTAACGCGATACCAGTCACAACAGCGGATGGGGAGAGCAACGGATACAGCAGTTTTGTGGTCGCCGAGACGTCTTCCGCTCGAGCGGAGAGCAGTATCCGCTCCTTTCTGAATCCGTTGTTGTGTAACACGATACCAGTCACAACAGCGGATGGGGAGAGCAACGGATACAGCAGTTTTGTGGTCGCCGAGGTCCAAGGCGCTCGAGCGGAGGGCAGTATCCGCTCCTTTCAAAATCCGTTGTTGTATAGCGCGATACCAGTCACAACAGCGGATGGGGAGAGCAACGGATACGGCAGTTCTGTGGTCGCCGAGGTCCAAGGCGCTCGAGCGAAGGGCCGTATCCGCTCCTTTCAAAATCCGCTGTTGTGTTTTTACAGGTCAATCCCCCGAGGCTACCATGACGCGATTGCTTTTTCCCGAACTCACCTACCACCTGCGTGGCGTCTGTTCCGGCATTCACAATGAGCCACACGCTGGACACGTGGAGGCAGACTACGAAAACGCGCTGGCCATAGCGCTGGAACAGGATGGCGTTCCGTTTCGGCTTCCAGCCCTCTGCTATAATGATCAAAGTCATTCCGTTTCGTAATCTGGTAAGGCTTGTGTTCGTTCGTCCCCTTGACGGGAATCGGCAAAAAGTTAGAGGCGAAAACAATGAATCGCAAACCGTCACACACTACCTTTAGCAGGCGAGACCTGTTGCGCACTGCCGCTGCCCTGGGCACGGCGACGGGGACCGCCGGGCTGCTGGCGGCATGCCAGGTCGCGCCGGTGGCTGATTCCCGCGAGATTGGCGGAACGCCACCGGTTGCTGCCGATCTACCGACGACAGCACCCACTGCCGACCATCAGGCGACAGGCAAGATCGGCTTGGCCCAAGTTGCCTTTGTGAAGACGGAGAGTCGGGCAGAAGGCGTGCGGCGGGCCTTGGCCCTGCTCGGCTCCGTCGACGCAACGGGCCAGTCCGTGCTGATCAAACCCAACTTCAACAGCGACGACCCCGCGCCGGGCTCCACCCATCCCGAGGTGTTGCACGTTATCCTCGACGAGATCCGAAAGAGCCAGCCTCGGTCGATTGCCATTGCCGATCGCAGCGGCATGGGCGATACGCGTCAGGTGATGGAGCGGCTAGGCGTGATTAAGATGGCGGAAGCAGCGGACGCCGACGTCATCGTGCTCGATGAACTTGCGCGGGATGAATGGGAGATGGTCCACCTGGCCGACAGCCACTGGACGCAGGGCTTTCCGATTGCCCGCTGCTGTCTGGATGCAGATGTGGTCGTGCAGCTCTGTTGCTTGAAAACGCATCGCTACGGCGGCCATTTCACCATGTCGCTCAAGAACTCGATCGGTTTGGTCGCCAAGTATCTCCCCGGCGACGGCTACAACTACATGAGCGAGCTACACAGATCACCCTACCAGCGTCAGATGATTGCCGAGGTCAATGCCGCCTACACGCCGACCCTGATTGTGATGGACGGGGTGGAGGCATTTGTGCGCGGCGGTCCTGCCTCCGGGGAGCGAGTTGCCGCAAATGTGGTGCTTGCCGGCACGGATCGGATCGCAATGGATGCGGTCGGCGTGGCGCTTCTGCGCTATTTTGGCACGACGCCCGAAGTGAGCGACGGGTCAATCTTTGAACTGGAGCAAATTGCCCGCGCGGTCGAGATGGGTCTGGGCGTCACCAGCGCCGATCAGATCGAGCTTTTGACGGACGATGTAAAAAGCGCAGCCTACGCCGATGACATCAGCAGCATACTGGTGGGCGGATAAGTTTGGGCGATCCGTGTGGATACGGATCAAGGTGAGTGCATCGGCCTGTGGGAAAGGTTAGCCGCTCTCGGTGTGAGGCCAATCTATGACGCTTGGACATTGGCCATTAACGCACCCTGGCCCGCGATCAGATTGTGTTAGAATGCCGGCGTGAACCATAACCGATGAGAGGTAGGAGAAGAGCTGTCGGTGCGCGCCACTTACTGTCCGCCCACCTGTTTCTGGTTTCCCCGCACAACGTCCTGCGCGTGCCCAGCGAGGCGTTTGTGGGCTACGGGTATAAAAACCCGCACTGCCAAGCCCACAAATCGCCGCACAAATCGCCGCACGGAGCGCCCTATTACAATTTTACAACCCATTGACGGACTCTGGGCCACTAGGGTAGAGTGATGGCCATGAAGGCTTGGAACGGCAGTGTGCCAGGATCTCCGATCTGTCTAGCCGAACCAGGACGCGACTCCCTGAAGTTTTGTGTAGGAAAGGATGCGTACCATGCCCGAAAGCCAGCTCCTTGTGGTTGTGTTTGGTCCCAACGATGAGTTCGAAGGCAGGTTGCGCAACAGCTTGAACCAATCGGCTGCGCAGAAGCAGGAAGCGCTTGAGCAGGTCTCCGACCTCAACGACGCAGGGGGCTACGCGAACATCTTGCTTTGCTCTTTGAGCGCCGATGCCGTGCTTGACTCGACTGAATCGGTTGAGGAGCTACTGGTCGACTTTCTGCGCGCTGTCGGGATCACAGCCAGGCGGCCAGCCGGCGAAAATGCTGATGTTTCCTTCTCGTGGCTGGCTACAACGATTGCAGGTGACTATGACGGGGAAGCAACCTTTGGCGACGCAGAAAGCACCTTTGCCATGCCCGGCGCTTCAGGCGGCATCAGCCTTGGCCGCTGAGGGTTAGAGCCATCATTTCATTGTAAGTGCGTCCATCCGGACGCGGCTCTCTTCGATGAGCCTGTGGCGCGGAGGCAGGCGCATCTGTCGAATCCTTAGGGCATTTTGCAGGTGGGCACTGGCTCGCTCTAGGTTATCAACATTGTGATAGTACCGCCCGAGCATGTCCGCGCACTCCGCTACGTCTAGATGATCGGCTCCCAGTGAGCTTGTAAACGCAGCAAGGGCTCGGTTCAGATATTCATCAGCAGGCAGTACTTCTCTCTGAAGAAAATGGAGCGTACCAATAGAGAGGAGCGTCCGGGCACTATCTGGATGCTCCTCTCCGTATTGGGACAATCGAATTTCAAGCGCCCGCTGTAGATACTTTTTCGCCCGCTCCGTTTTGCTGAGCTGCCTATATAGCGTACCCAAATTGTGATAATTGGTGGCAACGTGCGGATGCTCCGACCCCAATAGCAGCGAGTTAATACGCAGCGCCTCATCGAGACAGGCCAGCGACTCTTCCAACTCGCCCAGGCCGCGCAAGCAGGCTCCCTGGTTATTCAGGTACTCCGCCGTAGCCGGTGTATCTATTCCGTCTTGCCTGCGACTCTGCTCGACCGCCTGCTGGAAAAAATCATGCGCACCCTGCAAATCTCCCTGCTCATACAAGTAGCGGCCCCAGTCATCCAGGCTCTCTGCGATGCGGAGATCAGTCTGATCAAGTTGGTCAAGACGGATGGATAAGGCCCGCTCAAAATACGTGCTCGATTCTTCGGATTGGCCAAGCGCGCGCAACGTTCTGCCCAGATTGGTCAGGCTGTCGGCGCTCTCAAGGTGATCCTCCCCCAGCAGCTCAACGCGAATTGCCAAGGCTTTCCGGTGGTATGCAAGCGCACCCTGGTAGTCGCCAATCTGCCAGAGATGTTGCCCGAGCTCATTGCAAAGGCGTGCGCTCTCCACGTCGGCGCGAACCGCTGAGATGTCTGCAACCGTACGCAGATGGATCTGCCATCTCAGCAACGGCAGGGGCGCCACGAACTTGTTCCGCTTGATAGTTTCCGCATAGACGGCGGCCTCCACTGCTGCCTGAGCCTCTTGAACCTCCTGACCGGCGACGTCATGCACAAACGCTGCGACAAGGCGATGCATGCGCAACACGAAGTCATCTTCCACCTCAATCAAACCCAATTCGATCAGGCGTGAAAAGGCCTTGTCCGCCTGGATTGCAGATACCGTGTCATCCTCATCCAGATCAAGCGTCTTGACGAGCAACTCATACCAGACGGGTTCCCCTGGCGCAAAATGAGCTGCTCGAAAGAGGAGGGACCGGGCAAGTGCGTCTATCGCGTCATCAGGGCCGAGACGATCGTAGCTCAGTGCGAAGGTGCGGCCAACATGCTGAACATGACCCGTTGGCGAAATGCCGATACCCAGCATCGACGGGTGGTGAAGAAGGTCAGGATCACGCAATTGGTCAAGGTAACTCGCTCCATCTATGACACGACGGTATCGATACAGATAGCTGCCGGCCAGATGCAAGGCCAATGGAAGATCGCCCAATTCCTCTGCGATCCCGTCCAGGGTATCAATACTCTCATCCGGCCTGTGCTGTAGCAGCAACTTGATGCTGTCCGCGCGCTGCAGTACGCCAATCGCGAGCATAGTCACGCCGAGGAAGTGCTCCCAATCACCGCGTCGACTGGTGATCAAGATGCGGCAGCCACCGCTTGCCGGTCGCCAACGATTCAGCAACTCCGGGTCTTCACAGTTGTCAAAGACCAGTAGACGGGGAATCGGTCTCTGCCACGCAGACTGCACCAGACGCACCTGCTCGTTGAGGGTAAGAGAGCCAAAATTGGCGTGGAGATCGAGCCCGCCAGGACCGCCACAGGCTGCTATCTCGGCTGCTATCGAATCGGGGTCCGCAAAGCTCAGCCAGAAGACGCCGCCCGCAAAGAACTGACCGAAGCGATGGACGAACTCGCATGCCAGCTGAGTCTTGCCGATTCCACCCAGACCTGTTGCGGCAGCAGTTTCCAACTGGCTAACCGTGGCAACGTTGTCTTGGCCGATTGTGGAAGCCAGCTCTATGAGATCCGGATCCCGCCCGGTGAAAAGCGGATTTTTGCGCAGAGGCATGTACGAGCCGGGCGGGAGAGAAGCGGGCCGAGGAATGTCATCGGCCGGAATAGAGAGGTGCGAGCCTTCATCTTGCAGCGCAATTGACGGCTTGGCGGGCCGGTCCGTTTCCGGCTCGGGGAACAGTTCTTCGACCAGCGTATCGGCTGCGGGGTGTCCGGCGCTCTTGAGAAACCGTTCCAGCCACGAGCGTTCCAGGCCGCCACGACGCGCTAATTCTCTGGCCAGGGCTTCGATTTCAGCCATACGGACAGGAATATTGCCCTTGCGCCAGTACTCAACGGACGACCCGCCCTTCCTATTCAGGGCGTAGCCTAATTCGTCTTGAATGACGGCGATATTCTTGGATTCCTGCAGGCTGATGCGATGCACGCCTTCGGTCAGCAGGCGTGCAAAGCTCTCCGTTGATTTCACAATACGCCCTTTCCGAAAATTCGGAGCAGATTCGGACGCTCACTCCGCCATTTCGGAATCACCTTCCTCTACACTGCTCAACGTACCGGCAATGCCGGAGCAGCTGCGAGAAGCCGAACCGGTTTCACAAATGACTTATCTGGATACTCGGGATGGTCGCATTATAGCGCCGGCCCAATGGAAGGGTCAATCGTAGCAAAAATCCGGTTTGCTGGCCACCGTAAAGGGGAGCGAACCCGATGTCGCTCAAGTTCAGCATGGAGGAGATGAAATGAAAGCACCCAAGATTCACCCGCAACTTGCAAAATTGCACGATCAGCTTGGACGCCACCCAGGTGCAGTTGCATTGAGTGGCTATGTCGGACCTTCGTCGGATGGCTATGTCCGCGTATATCCATCTGCCGATTTGTCCACGTTCGTTGAGATTCCCGAAGCAGCCGTACTGCACCACGAGCAGGAAGATGAAGAGGCCGAGACCGAGCTCTACATTGATCCGCTGGCCGTCGTCACTGTGACCTCTACGCAAAGCGTGCCGCTGATCGTACTGGCTCTGCGCCAGGCGGACGACACGCCGGATGGTGGCGACGGCGAGAAGTCCTGTCTCGAAACGCGCATTGAGAAATGCAAACGTGACCCGATGCGCAATCCGGAATTCTGCGATAGCGAAAGAGGCAAGCGCTTGTTGCAGCTTCTCTGCGATTTGCTTGGCGATCCGCCGCAGACAAGCCAGGGCGGCGGATCGCTAATCGTGTAACAAGTACCCCGTAAAGAGGCGTGCTATCAACAGTCAGATTTACCAAGCAGAAAGGAATGAGCACCATGTCAGTTGTTTCAGCAGCAGGGACAGCAGTACCATTTGATGCAAATGCCGAGCCATATCCTGCATTCGGCAGCCGCACCCCCGGCCTTCATAGCTTTCGGTTGACCTATCCGGGCGACGACCACGAGATTACCTTGATTCAGGTCTTGCCCGGCGGCATCTCCCAAGACCTCTCTCCCGGAGCATCCGGATCGCCCGCAAATATTCCCGACGGCAGGTTGAGCGTTCTAATGCAGGACGCAAATCCTTCGGGTGAAGAGTATGGCTACCGTGTTGCGCACTCGCTGCTCAATGTGCCGGGCGCGCGACGATTTCAGATCAGAGATGTGGGGTGTATTGGGCGTTGCACGCGGCCTTTGCCCCAACAAATCTTCGGATCCGGTGCCTTCCCGGGTTGGATTAACTTCGGCACTCCGCTCATCGCCATGGTCGGGTTCAAGCTCTACTTCACGGGCGGGAGAGATCGAGAGTTGGATCGTATTGGCGTGTGGTTCCGGGATAATAACCTGCATGTCGAGCTGAGCGACCGGAATAGACGCATCACGTTCGGCTACCTGGTTGATTTTGTCGTCATTCCGACAGGCGGCTACAACGTAACCACCGGCGTGGAGCGGGGAACGGCCACAGCGTTCGAGAGTACGCCCCTCGAGCAGCCGTCACGGACGGACTTTCTGCTCACTGGTTGGTCATTCAACTTCCGGCAGGGCGACCATCGACTTCTCGACATCGGCGTCGTGAGGGGCGGAAATAACATCAGCGTCTTCTATGGCGACGAAGGCGGCGGCGATCCATTTAACTGGCGTGTAGACTGGGCGCAAATTGGTCCGATGGTCATAGCGACGAACCCCACACAGCCTGCGATTTCAGGAGTCACGAACTGAGGATAGTTGTCTCAAGTGGAGTAGCACCCGCATCGGTCTAACCAGCCGATGCGGGTGCTACTTCACTTGAGACCTCCCGCTGCGTGCAGCCGGCATCCCTCTGCCGACCGCTAGTTAGGTCCCGTTGACATTTGGACGTGCCGGGCGCAAGCCGGTGTTTTCGAAACGTCAACAGAGCTTAATCAACGCTGCCGGAAAATTGGCGGTTCGCGCTCTGCCCACCCCCAACTAGCTCCCAGAACGCTCTGCGCACGGCCAGTGAGGCGTCCGGCCCCTTGTCGTTTTAAGATGCACGCATTGTCGACGACGACCGCAAGAACCAACGGTGTGCGGTGCCGACTGCACGTCAGGATAGCACTTTGGGCGTTCAGCTACGCTAACAGTACCTATTCGAGCCGAACTGTCGCATCCGAGCGCACGAGGTCGTATCCATCAACAGCCGGAATCTGCTTGGTCCTGGTGAATAGATCCGCAGACCTTCAGTGACATTGTTCTGAATGCCCCCAAATCTGAAAACATGACAGGGGGGTGATAGCCGACGATTAGACTTTTCATCAAATAATGACTGTACACTGCTTATACGGGTATACGCATTTGCAGGATTTAGAACCGTTCTGTGCAATGTGCCCAGACCCCGAACACCAGGCAGCCATAAGTCTATTCGTTGGCAGGCAAGGTGGATCTCCATCCGCTCTGTTCTTCCAACTCCCCGTGCGTGCGCGTAAGTCTGACGCTTCCGAGTATCCGCCACAGCTGCGACGCCTTCTCGAAGGTTTGGACATCCCGGCGAGCTACCGCCTTGAGCCTAATCAGGCTGGGGGGTGCTCTCGCGCCCAGGTAATCGCCCTGCTCTCCTTCCTCGTTTTCCTACTCGTCGTAGGGCTGCTCATATTTGCCACCGGTCTATTGACCATCCTCAGATCCCTGTTCGGCTAAGGGTAGGTCCATAACTTCTGCGTGATCTGTTCGACACCGACGCACTCCGCCACGGCATAGAGCCAGGCCCGCGATCAGATTGTGTTAGAATGCCGGCGTGAACCATAACCGATGAGAGATAGGAGAAGAGCTGTGGCGATTGACTCTCCAAACAGCCAGCCACCTTTGTGCTGCGTTTCCTGGTTAACTGTATCAAAACGTTGTGCCGTCTCATGCCCGGGAGCAAATCATGCCGGAACACTTTGACGCACTCGTGATTGGCACCGGACCGGGGGGCGAGGGCGCGGCCATGAAGTGCAGCAAGGAAGGGCTCAACGTGGCCGTGATCGACGACTACGCCGAGCCGGGCGGCAACTGCACCCACCGGGGCACGATTCCCAGCAAGGCCCTGCGCCACGCCATTCAGCTACTCTCCCAAGGCTCGACCCTCCGCGAACCCGACTACCAGTCGCTCCTGGCTGCGGCGGAACCGGTGGTACGGCGCCAGGTGAGCCTGCGTACCGGCTTCTATGCCCGCAATCAGGTGCGCATGTTCCAGGGCCGGGCGTCCTTTCTGGATGAGCACACCCTCGAGGTGCAGAATCATCTGGGCATGAAGAAGCGGCTCACCGCCGACAAGTTTGTGGTCGCCACAGGCGCACGCCCCTATCATCCACCCGATGTGGACTTCAGCCACCCGCGCATCCTCGACAGCGATACCGTGCTGGAGCTTGACGGCAATCCGCGCTCCATCACGATCTACGGCGCCGGCGTCATCGGCTGCGAATACGCCTGCATCTTCCG
>CAWEEJ010000009.1:0-58115 GCA_963807905.1 uncultured Chloroflexia bacterium
TTTGCACTGCGTGGCCAAACGACGCTTGCTTGGCGCTCATTTTCTTCCAACCAATTCGTTATGACTCAACCATGTGTCCACCAAAACGGGCCATTGACAATCTGGCAGCCGACCCCATTGACTGAACGCCACGCCTGCGGAGCGAACTGCTTATCCACATGGCGCAAGTCGACCTATCTGACTTGCTGGCACCACACGCTGTCGCTCAATGAGTTTCGAGCGGCCATTGCACAGGTCATAGCCAGAAAACCGGTATAGGAAAAGAAGAACTGCCCCAGTTGCTCCCCCCCGAATCCGGTGCCGCGCGTTTGACACCGTGGGTCATCGGGCATATACTGCCGGAGAGAGTTGACAATGCTTTGCGGCTATGGTGTAACGGTAACACTGATGCTTCCCAAGCATCCATTACGGGTTCGAATCCCGTTAGCCGCTCTCCTGATTTGATGGAAGATGCAGGCGGCGCCCCGGTTCGAGCAGGTCTCGGCCGGGGCGAACTGTTTTGGCTGGACGGGCAGGGCGAGAGTCGCCAAGGACCGCGCCCCGAGCCCAACAGCCAGAGCCAGTTCAGCAGCATTTTGTAACCAAGCATCTGTCACGAAATCGAGCGTTCGCTATGCCAGAAGGACCAGAAATTCGCCGCGCGGCCGATGCCGTTGCCGCCGCCATCGCCGGGCGGACGGCAGAAGAAGTATTCTTTGCCTTCGAGCATCTCAAACCCTATGAAGCGCTCCTCAGCGGCGAGACGGTCGAGCGGGTTGAGACGCGGGGCAAGGCCATGCTCATCCGCTTTGCCAACGACTACAACATTTACAGCCACAACCAACTATACGGCGTGTGGATGGTGCGCAAGGCCTATGACTTCCCCGACACCAAGCGCCAGTTGCGGTTGGCCATTCACAACAGCGAACAGTCGGCCCTGCTCTACAGCGCCTCGGACATCGAGGTGCTCCACAATCGGGAGCTCGCCGCGCATCCGTTTCTGGCCAAGCTCGGCCCAGACCTGTTGGACGAGACGCTCACGGCTGATGCGGTTGCGGCGCGTTTTCGGGCCAAGGAGTTTCGCAACAAGCGCTTGACCACGCTCCTCCTCGACCAGGGTTTCCTGGCGGGAACGGGCAACTATTTGCGCAGTGAAATCCTCTTTGTGGCAGGCGTCCACCCGACACTGCGCCCGGCTGATTGCAGCGACGCGCAGATTGAGGCCCTGGCCGCAGCAGCGCTGGCGCTCACCCGCCAATCCTATCGCACCGGCGGCATCACCAATGATGAGGCCCGTGCCCTGGCCCTCAAGGAAGCGGGCTGGACACGGCGCGACTACCGCTTTCACGTCTTTCGCCGGGCCGGCCAGGCCTGCTTCACCTGCGGCGAGCCAATCGTTGAGGATCGCGTCGGCGGCCGCGGCATCTACTTCTGTCCGACCTGCCAGCCCATCAATTCAGCCTGACGACGCAATTGCATCGCGGACGAAGCCATCCGCGGCAGCGAGGCGCGCCCGGGCCTCATTCGCATCGACGCCGGCCAGCAGCATGACCAGCGCCGGCTTGACCTCATATCCGCTTTTGTCCAGTGCAGCCACTGCACTTGCCTCATCTACGCCCGCTGCTTGCTGCAGGATGCGAGCAGCTCGCCCGCGTAGCTTGGCGTTGCCCGGCTGCACGTCGACCATCAGATTGCCATAGACTTTGCCCAGACGCACCATAGTCGCCGTGGAGAGCATGTTGAGCACCAACTTCTGGGCCGTCCCCGCCTTCATGCGGCTGGAGCCGGCGATTACCTCGGGACCGACCACGGGCGTGATGGCAATGTCCGCCTGGCTCGCCAGCGGGCTCTCCGGATTGCAGGAGATGCCGACGGTAGCGGCATCGCACGCCTGCGCCGCCTCGATCACGCCCAGCACCCAGGGCGTGGTGCCGCTGGCCGCAATGCCGACCACGACATCGTGCGCGCCGACGTCCAGTTCTTCGATCAGCGCACGGCCGGCCGCATGGTCATCCTCGGCACCCTCAGTCGATTTGCGCAGTGAGACGTCGCCCCCGGCGATAAAGCCCTGTACCAGTTCCGGCGACGCGCCGTAGGTCGGTGGGATTTCCGAAGCATCGAGTACGCCCAGACGGCCGCTTGTGCCCGCGCCAAAATAGAGCAGGCGCCCACCGGCACGCAAGCCAGCCACCGCAGCATCGATTGCCCGGGCGATATTGGGCAATTCACGTTCGACGGCCTGCGCCGGTTGCTTGTCTTCCTGATTGATCAGCGCCACGATTTCTGCGGCAGAAAGGGTGTCAATCACCGCCGTCGCGGGATTGGCCTGCTCGGTGATGGGTTGAACTGGTTGCGACACGGGATACGCTCCTGATTGATTTGAGTTATTGGCGGTCAGCGTAGCAGTTGTCGTGCAATGTGAATGGCGCCGTTGACTGGTTCGATATCCAGCACGCGCGGTGCAACGCCGGCTGCGGCTGTCGCGACCTGGGCAATGAGTTCATCTGCGACCAATGGGACATGGCGCAACACGCCGCCACTCATGATCAGCGGAAATGCTGTCTGGCCGAAGCCTAGTTGCGCCGCGGCAGTGATGACGCAGCGAGCCAATTCGGCGGCGGCATCCTGCAAGATTGTACGCGCCAGCCAATCACCCTCCTCGGCCGCGGCCGCGACAACGGGTGTGAGTTGCGCCACCTCGGCCACGGTCGGCTGCCTGGCCCGCCACACCATGAGCAATTCCGGCGGCGCCGCGCACTGCCAGGCGCTGCAAATGGCCTCTGTGAGCACGCTGGCGGGCAAGCGGCCATCGTAGACCTGCATGACGCTGCGCAGCGCCTGATGGCCGATGGCGTAGCCGCTGCCTTCATCGCCAAAAGCCGGCCCCCAACCGCCGACGCGCACCGACGCGGCGTCCCGTTCACCATAGACGGATGAACCGGTGCCGGCGATCACGACGATGCCGTTACGCGTGCTCGATCCGGCTGCCAGCGCAATGACCATGTCGTGGTGAATGGCGATGGGCAAGGAGGGCGCAAGCGTGACCGAACGATTGCGCACGGCTGCTGCCAGGGCGGCTTCTAGCAATTGGCGCAAGGGCGTTTGTGAGGGAATGGTGCCGGCGCCGGCAAAGCCGGTGCTCAGCGCAGCCAGGACAATGGGATTCGGTTCCATTGTGGCAAACAATTCGCCAAGCAGCGGATAGAGCACACGCTGCAGTTCATCGTCCGTCATGCGCTGCACGTTCATGGGGCCGCCCACGGCTCTGCTCAGCGTACGACCCTGCATGTCGGTTAACAGGGCAACCGTCTTCGTCCCCCCACCGTCAATGCCCAGCAGCGTTTGCATCGCCCGGCTAGCCCTTGACACCGCCGACGCGCAAGCCCTGGATGAAGTATTTTTGGAAGGAGAAGAAGACGACCATCATCGGTAGGGCAGAGAGCACGGCGCCGGCCATCAGGATACCGTAATTGGTGCCGAATTCGCTGGTCTGAATGAAGGAGAGCCCCACCTGCAGCGTGAAGAGATCCGGGTTGTGCGCCACGACGAGGGGCCACAAGAAGGCGTTCCAGTAGCGCTGGAAGGCAAAGATGGCGGTGGCGGCCAGCGCGGGCGCAGAGAGGGGCAGGATGATACGGCGGTAGATGCCCCACTCACTCGCCCCGTCAATGTTGGCGGCTTCGGTCAGATCATTGGGAATCGTCAGCATGAACTGGCGCAAGAGAAAGATGCCGATCACGTCGGCCAGTCCCGGCATGATCAGGCCGGTGAAGGTGTTGACAAAGCCCATGCTGCTCACGAGCAAGTATTGGGGCACCAGCGTCACCTGGCCCGGCACCATCAGCGCCGCGATGATCATGCCGAAGAAGATCTTGTCGCCCGGGAAGCGGTGCTTGGCAAATGCATAAGCCGCCATAGAATCGAAGAGCACGTGAATAGCCGTACTCAGCAGCGTGAAGGCGACAGTAACCAGAAACCAAACCACAAACCGCGGTGTCTCGACCCGCACGCGCCCCAACGTAAAATCAGACGTGCCACTCGCACGAAAGACTTGGCGGAAGTTCTCCAACGTCGGATCGACCGGAAGCATATCCGGCGGAATCTTGAAGATTGCGCTGGGCGCCATGAGCGAGGTATTGAAGAGCCAGTAGAGGGGAAAGAGGCTCATGGTCGCCATCAGGACAAGAAAGAGCAGCGCCGGGATGCGGGTGAGCATCCGCTGCCAGTTCACGCTGCTGCCGCGTGAAGAGTGCAGGGTCCCCTCGACATTTTCGGTAAGCGCCATTAGTACTCCATGTCGTTTCTGCCCAGAAAGCGAAACTGGACAACCGAGATGACAGCAATGATAAAGAACAGAATCAGCGCCTGGGCGCTGGCATAGCCAAAATTAAAGTCGTTGAATGCGGTAATAAAAATGAGCTGCACGATCGTAGTCGTCGAGTTGACCGGACCGCCGGCGGTCATAATGTAGACGCGCTCAAAGACCTGAAAACCCGCAATCGTATAGATCACCATCAGGTAGAGCAGCGTTGGCCGCAGCATGGGTAACGTGATCGAAATCAGCTTGCGGAAGGCGTTGGCGCCCTCGACATCGGCTGCTTCGTAGAGCGAGGGCGGGATATCGGCCATAGCAGCAGAGAAGAGCACGACGCCGGTGCCCGGGACAATCAGGATGGTGCTCAAAATAATGGCGAAGAGGGCAATGTCCGGATCCTGCAGCCACAGCACGCTCTCCTGGCCAAACAGATTCAAGAGATAATTAAAGACGCCATACGAGGGGTCAAAAATCCAGAGCCAAACCAGCGAAACGACGACGATGCTGGTCACGTAGGGTAGGTAAAATGCGCCACGGAAAAAGGATTGCAGACGATTGCTCAGCGGTTGAATCAGTGCGGCGATGATGAGTGACGAACTGATCCAGAAGAGGACGACAAAGAAGGCGTAAATAAAGGTGTGGCGCATGGCGTCCCAGAAGAGCTGGCTCTCGGCAAGCTTCTGGAAGTTGGCCAGGCCGACCCACTCCGTACTGCGTAGCGTCACCTTCTGAAATGACAACAGAAACGCCTGTATGACCGGCCATACAATGAAGATGGAGAACAGAATCATGCTTGGCGCGATGAAGAAGTAGCTCCACTTGTAACGGTGCCACACGCGCACGAAGCGCTGCCATCTAGTCGGCGATGCGGGGGAAGGCTTTGCGCTATACGCAGTCGTTGTTTGACCCATGACAGAAGTCCTTGCTGCGGCACGGAATGAGAGCCATGCAAACAGACGGACGAACCGTCGTACTACTTCAGCACGACGGCCCGTCCGGATTATGCGCCAACGCGGCGCTTTCCAACCATGTTACTCGGCGTTGATCTCATCCAACTCGGCCTGATAGATCGGCGCAAGCTCGTCCATCGCGGTCTGCGGATCCTCCACGCCCAGAATGATCGACTGCAGCGCGGCGCCATGCAGGTTCAACACCTCGCCCGAAACGCCCACCGGCGGCTCGTAGACGCCGAATTCGACCAGGTCGACAATCGTCTGGCGATTGGGCGTCGTGGCATAGGCGTTGTTGCTACGACGCAGGCCCGGGGCCAGCTGCCAGCCTTCCACGTCTTCGGCAACCTGGCTACTGGTCAGGTAGTTGGCCAATTTATGGGCCGCTTCCTTGACCGCTTCGTCTTCCACGTCGACTACGGCAAAGAGACCGAAGGCGCCGTTGGTGACGATGCTGCCCATGTCACCCGTGGGCGGCGGAATCACGACAAAGGGGAACTCGCTGCTTTCCAGGTCGGGAATGAAGCCCGGCGTGCTCATGAGCATGGCCACATTCTGCTGCTCCTTGAACTGCGCACGCACAATTGGCTGATCCACCGTGCCAAAGTCGGGCGGCGTCACTTCGTGCACAAGGGCCAGGTCGCCCAGCTTCTGCAGAGCGGTGACAGCTTCCGGCTGGTCTTGAACGAACTGGGTACCGTCGGCGCTGTGGATAGTGCCACCGTCCAGGTACATGATCGGGTAGTACTCGATGGCCCCTTGCTTGGAGGAAGCGGTGAAGCCATAGACCTGCTGCCCGTCGCGCTCGTAGGTCAAGGTCTGGGCGGCTTCGACGAACTCGTCCCAGGTCCACGGATCGTCCATGCTCGGCAGTTCGACGCCTTGCTCTTCGAAGATCTCGGTGTTGGCGAAGATGGAGATGGCCGTCACCCAGAGCGGATAGGCCCACACCTGGCCATTGACGTTGGCAACCTGGAACGCACTCTCGTAGAAGTCAGCCTTGTCTTCATCGCTGAGATAGGGCTCGATGTCGGAGAGGATGCCCTGGCGTGCGTAGCGGGCGATGTTGGTGCTGGTAACGCGGAAGACGTTGATGGCGCTGCCGTCAGCCAATGCCAGTTCCAGCTTGGCATCGCCCTCTGCCGTCCACGGAATGCCGATAACTTCGACGGTGACGCCGGGATTGGCGGCCTCAAAGGCGTCAATCGCTTTGTCGGTGTTGACGGAGCCGGCGTCTTCGCCGCCTTCGACGTAGCCACGCTGGTAGAAGTGAACGGTTACTTCTTCGTCCATGGCGGCTTCTTCAGCGCCCGCCGCATCGTCGGCGGGCGGTTCGGCCGGCGCCTCTACGCTGACGGCGCAGGCCGAGAAGAGCAGCGCAAAGGTCAGCAAGAGGCTGAGCAAAAGAATCGGTCGTTTCATGAATGGTTCTCCTTACGGTCTATTCCTGCATTGAAATGGCGAGCCGTCTTTGCCTTCGGACGACAGGTACTGCTAAAACGCTGGTAAGTAAGTAGTACGTGGACTGACTGAATGGGCGCCTCCTTCATGCGGTAACGGTGAGAAAGCCATACTGATGCACGCTCGATGTCTGCGTATCAACAGGTTATTGTTATGGTCGATTTTTTAACGCTTGCTCAACCAAGATCCGAATTCAGCATAGAAGAGATAGCGGTCGGCCCGGTAGGCCGCTTCGTTGAGCTCGAAGGGTCTCCCCCACTGATCATACGTAATCCGCTGGATTCTCAAAATCGGCGCGCCGGCAGGCAGGTTGAGCAACGCTTGCTCGCGCGCAGTGCACAGGTCGGCGCCGACCTGCTGTTCGGCACGCGTCGGCACAATATCGTACTGCTCGATCAGCGTTTGGTAGAGCGAGCCATTCTCAAAGTCTGCGCGCAGCAGTTGCTGTGCGTGCGAAAAGCTCAGGTGGCTCTTCTCCAGTGCGACCGCCTCTCCGTCCGCGTTGCGCAGGCGCTCGAGGATGACAATTTCCTGGCCGGGCGTGAGCTGCAGGGGTCGCAATGCGGATGCCGGCGCCGATTCGACCGCCAGGTGCAAAACCTTGCCCCCCGGCTGCAGACCGCGATCGGTCATGTCCTCGGTGAAGCCGCTGAGGCGGCTCAGCCCCTGACGGATCTTGCGCTCGGCCACGAAGGTGCCGCGGCCCTGCTCGCGACGCAATAGGCCTTCGCTCGTCAATTCCGAAAGGGCCTGCCGTGCCGTCATGCGACTGATTTCATACTCGTCGCTCAACTCACGCTCGGAGGGGATCATCATGCCCGGCAGCCACTCGCCGACGACAATCTTCTCCAGCAACAGTTCCTTGAGCTGATAGTATTTGGGCAGCGGATGATCTTTGTTGAGCATGTGGTCCGATTGTCAGGTGGTCTATACCAATGCGTTGATTATACGCGGGCAGAACCGACCTGTCAAGTCGTAATTTCAAGGAGTCAGGAAGCCGCACCGCGTGCGGAGTGGGCCCCGGATCAACGCTACGCCCAGAAAATTCCCGGCAGATTGCGGCGCAATCCAGAATTGCGGCACAGTCCAAAAAAATCCACGACGATCCGCTACATCCGGCTCTTTCAACGGCCCATTGCCGACCGATCAAGAACCCCTCGACGCGTTTGACCTGCGCCGCTTGTATCTCCACAAAATCGATGACCCGGTCTGCCAGCCGCTCGCCGGCAAAATCGCTGGCTTCCTGGATACCGGTCGGCGAGGTGACGTTGACCTCGACCAGCGCATCGCCAATGGTGTCGATGCCCACAAAATGCAGGCCAAGGAGCTGCAGGTGGGGTTTGAGTGCCCCAATAATTGCCTCTTCGCGGGGCGTAATGGCCGCGGCTTGCGCGGATCCGCCGGCAAAGAAGTTATTGCGGTGGTCAAACTCACTGTGGACGCGCAAGACCGCGCCCAGGTAGTCGCCGTCCAACAAGAGAATGCGCTTGTCCCCTTCGGTTGCGGCCGGTAAATACTCCTGAACGACGACCTCGAAGCGCCCCATATTGGTCAGCGTCTCAAAGACGACGTTGGCGTTGAGGTCGCCCTCATGGACGTGGAAGACTGACTTGCCGCCATGGCCATTCGTCGGCTTGACGATGATGTCCTTTTCTTCGCTGAGGAAAGCGGCGTAATCGTCCTGCCGGCACGTGATCAGGGTGCGCGGCGTGAAATCCGTGAACTGGGTCGCCCAGATCTTTTCATTCACCGTACGCACGCCGGCCGGGTCGTTCATGACGAACGTGTGGCGCTTGGCGAGGTCGAGCAGCCACGTATTCATCAAATACTCTTCATCAAAGGGCGGGTCGGGCCGGATGAAGACGGCATCGGTTTCATGCGCGGCAAGCGTCACCGATTCACCGACGATGAAAGGCTGTTTGGGCTCACGCTGGGGCGTTACTTGCGTGGCATGGAAGAAGACCTCGCCATCCAGCAAGAAGATCGCGCCTTTCGCGACGTAGTAGACGTCGTGACCGCGTTCGTGGGCGGCTTCCATAAAGGCGAAGCTCGTATCCTTGTTGATCTTGACAGTGTCCAGCGGGTCCATCAAAAAGAGATAGCGCATGAGGACTTCCTTTTACGCATTGATTGAGTGGCAGATTGCAGCCACCCCATTTTAGCTGAGGCAGCAGTCGCCCTGCAAAGGTCGTCGGGCGAGAGAGCACTTCTGCTTGAAGGTCCACTCAGGGCCATTGGGGAAATCGATATCCTGGGGCCGCGTCACGAGCGCTGAGACCAATCGCGAAGGTCGATCGGTTCAGCCATCTGACTCGAAACAAAGTCGTCGATGAGCGCGCGGGCAATGCTGACGCGGGGCGGTACACTCGGCAACTGATTGGCGTAAAACCAGCCCGCTTCGGCGATCTCCGCCTCTTCGAGCACAAAGTCGCCAGCCACATAATCGGCTGTGAAACCGACCATGAGCGAGTTGGGGAAGGGCCAGCCCTGGCTGGCGAAGTAGCGGACGTTTTCAATCTCCACGCCAACCTCTTCCATGACCTCGCGCCGGCAGCAATCCTCAAGCGATTCGCCCGGATCGACAAAGCCGGCGATCACGCTGAAGCGGTCGGGCGGGAAACGATGGTTGCGCACAAGCAAGATCTGTCGCCCGGCCGCAGCCGCGCGCGTCACAGCGATGATAATGGCGGGCGCGGGGTTGGCGTAGCGACTGAGACCGCAGGCTGGACAGCGCCGGGCCAGCTCTTCGGTTGCCAGCTCCGTGGGGGTACCGCAGCGGCCGCAGAAGCGATGGGTCGTCTCCCAAAAAAGCAACTGCTGGGCGCGGCCGGCAAGGGCCAGGAGCGATTCATCGAAGCGACCAAAGAGGCTGCGCAGGTTAACAATGGTCAAGGCATCGTCGGGCACGCAGTCGTCGTCGATCAGGCCAAAATAGCAATGCCGGACGGCGTCACCTTGTTGAAGCCGGCCCATGTACCCGCTCGTTGACAGCCTGACGCCCAAGGCATCGAGTTCTTGCTGCTCCGGTGGCCGGTACGCTTCCCCGTCCGTGGCCAGGGCGAGACGGTCGCCCTGAAAGACGAACCACCAAGCGGTGTCGCTGTCTACGCCCGGCGCGTGATAATCGGGCGTAAACTCAAGCGGTTGGATCAGCATTATTGGAAGCGGCGGGCCAGTTCATCTTCGATCTGCTGCCAGGTCAGTCCCCGTTCAGCCAGCAGGACCATGGCGTGATAGATCAGATCAGACATTTCGTAGATGACGCGGTCATCTCCTTCGCCTTTGGCAGCGATGATCACTTCGACAGATTCCTCACCGATCTTCTTGAGAATTTCATTCTCGCCATCTTCAAAGAGCGTGACCGTGTAGGAACCGGCGGGCATGGTGCGCTTGCGCTCTTCGATCGTGGCAAAGAGTGTGTTGAGTGTGTCAGACATTGCCATCTTCTACTTTCCGGAAAAAGCAGCTCCGCGCGCCGGTGTGGCAGGCGGGGCCGGCTGAGTTGACAAGAACGAGTAGCGTGTCGCCATCGCAATCAATGCGCAAATCGACGACCTGTTGTGTGTTGCCGCTGGTGGCGCCCTTGTGCCAATATTGCTGACGGCTGCGGCTCCAGAAGACGCTTTCGCCCAGATCGAGGGTGCGACGCAAGCTTTCGGCGTTCATCCACGCCATCATCAACACCTGGCCGGTCGTGGCGTCTTGGACGATCGCCGGCACGAGGCCCGCGGCATCAAATTTCACTTGTGCGAACAGCTCTGAACGCGTCAGCGTTGACACTTCGTTGGGCGAAGTTGAATTCATCATGACGCCCCCATCAGATGAGGTCTTCCGGCGGGATGCGGATGGCGACGCCGGCCGTATTGAGGCTTTGCTTAACTTCCATGATTGAGAGCTGGCGAAAGTGAAAGAGGCTGGCGGCCAATGCAGCGGCAGCGCCGCCCTCAGTCAAGGCCTGGGCGAAATCTTCCGGACGTCCGGCGCCGCCGCTGGCAATCACGGGAATGCTGACCGCGTCGCTGATCGCTCGCGTCAGCGCCACGTCATAGCCCTCCTGCGTGCCGTCGCCATCCATGGACGTGAGCAGGATTTCGCCGGCCCCGCGCGCTTCGACCTCTTGTGCCCACGCCAGCGCATCGAGTTCCGTGTTGATGCGGCCGCCGCTCACATAGACGTCCCACCCTTCACCCCGAGCGGCCAACGCATCACCCTGGCGACGCTTGGCGTCAATTGCCACCACGATGCACTGGCTGCCAAAGCGCTTGGCGCCCTCATTGATGATCTCGGGGTTGTGCACCGCTGCGCTGTTGACGCTCACCTTGTCGGCCCCGGCCAGCAATATTGCGCGCAGGTCATCCACGGTGCGCAGGCCGCCGCCCACGGTGAACGGAATAAAGACCGTATCGGCGACGCGCCGCACCATCTCGGTGACAATCTCGCGCGCTTCATGGGTTGCCGTTATGTCAAGAAAAACCAGTTCGTCAGCGCCTTCGCTGTCGTAAATCTGAGCTTGTTCAACTGGATCGCCGGCATCGACAAGATCGACGAAATTCACGCCCTTGACGACACGGCCGTCCTTGACGTCCAGGCAGGGAATGATGCGTTTTGCGAGCATTGGGCAGACCTTACAGTGGGTGGTGAAAGCGCGTTATCGAAAGAAGCGTAGAACGTCAAGCGCCCTCGAGGGGGATTCAAAGTGGTGCGCTCGGGTAGACGGGTCGTTACGTGATGGTAACGTTCAGAAATTTCAGGGCTGCGTCCAGGGCCGGCAGCTGCTCGGGCGACGTTTCGGTAAGGAGTTCCCACGTGTTGCGGGCATTTTCCCAACGCACTTCGCAGTGATCCTCCTGGCCCAGCTGCACTTCACCCGACTTGGCCTCTGCCAAATAGTAAACGATGGTGCGCTCGATCTCATAATGGCGGATCGTGGCAATGTAGTGAAGTTCAGTGCGACAATCTTCATGCAATTCATTGAGATCAAGGCTGGTCTCTTCCTTGAATTCACGCAGCGCGCACCCAACGTCGCTCTCATGATGCTTGACGCCGCCACGGGGGAATTGCCACTGCTCGAAATAGAGGTTAAAGAGGAGCAAGAACTCAGGACCGTCCGGCGTCATGCGATAGGGCACAATGCCGGCGCTGCGTCGTGTAAGGGGTTCCCGCCCCACTTCGATGGCCTCGGCCAAATCGAGCGCGCCCGTATAGATGGCCTGCCCGGTGATGACGCCGTCAATATCGAAGTGCTCATGCTGCTTGAGCAGGCGAATGTCATCGATGGAGGCGACGCCGCCGCTGGCAATTACGTGGAGGCCGGTGACGTCGCCCAGCCGGCTGGTCATGGCGACGTTGACGCCGCTGAGCATGCCGTCACGGCTGATATCGGTGTAGACGACAAGCCGGACCCCAAGGGCGTGCATGCGATGGCCCAATTCGATGGCATCGATCTCGCTCGTCTCTTGCCAGCCATGGGTAGCCACCATGCCATCACGGGCATCAATGCCCACGACGATCCGCTTCGGTCCCCAGCGCTCAATCGCTTCGCGCACGAGAGATGGGTTTTCCACAGCAACGGTACCCAATACCACGCGGTCTGCACCCAGTTCCAGGGCGAGTTGGATATCGTCTATCGTGCGCAGCCCCCCACCGAACTGGATCGGCAAGTCGACCGCTTTGCGGATCTCAAGCAGGCGGCGCAAATTGATGGGCAAGCTACGCGCCAATTCCTCCCGAGGCGTCTCGGGTTTGTCGCTGCCAGGGTGCTGCACGAGGATATTGTTGGGGCGATGCAGCGCATGCAGCTGGGCCGACGTTGCGCCTAGGGCGCCGTCGAGATTGACGACGTGGAGCCATTCAGCCCCTTGCTCCGCCCAATGCTGCGCCATCGCAGCGGGATCTTCACCAAAAACCGTCTCCGCTGCAGGGTCGCCCTGGCGCAGGCGCACGCAGCGTCCCTCTCGTAAGTCAATCGCCGGGTAGATAATCATAAATCAACGCTCGTTCTAAAGACAGAAACCAAGCGACAAGCGACGAAAACGGCCTCCAACTATGCGCTCGTTTCGTAGCTCATGCCTTGGTTTTCTCCTCAGTGGAAAGTATTAGGGCAACTCTACCACAAGAGTGTCATGCGCGAACGTAACATCCCATCCCCGTTGAGCACGCAAATCGCCGGCAACTTGTTGATAATCGTCCGGCGAGAGGCCAAAAGGCTCCTCCAGATGACCGAAGACGATGCGCCTGGCATTGAGACGCTCGACCATCTCCAGCGTTTCTTCGTAGGTCGCCTCATGTTCCAGCACGGGATGCCCCACCGGCACGATACGCTCGCCGGTCAACGGATTGAAGACAAAGATGCCGGCCGGCAGGTAGAGCAGGTCCAGGTCGCAGAGTTCTGCGGGCGGCGTCCAGCCGTGGAGTTCATCCATGGCAATGAGCACGCGACGCCCACCCTCGCTCTCCTCAAAGAGAAAGACGTAGACGTACGCCTCCGCCAGCAAATGCGCCGTGACGCGCCAGCCGCCAAAGGTGAGCGGCTGATCAAAGGGCAGCACCTGCACCAGGTTCATGCCTTCGAGATAGCGGAAATTCTCGGCCAGCCCAAGCTGCGTCTCGAAATCCACGGCCACCTGGGGCGGCAGGTAGATGGGCGTGCAGAGGCTCTGAGGGGGCAGACCGCGTGCGTCCCAGTTGCGCGTCTCGTACATGCGCCGCCCTGCCGTATGGTCTGGATGCCAGTGGCTGTAGAGCCCCGCAGCGATGGGCAAATCGCCCGCCCGGTCGACCTGCATCGCGCTTTCTTCGGGCGTGTCAATCAGCAGATTCGGGCCATGGACGAAGACGCTGGGACCGCTGCGCGCCCAGGGGATGCCGTGGACGCGCGCGCCTTCGCAGATCCGGCAGTGGCAGGCAGGGCGCGGGGTGCGAAAGGCCCCGCCGGATCCCAGAATTTCGAGTCGCAGTTCAGCCATTTAGATTTCCTCCCGTCGCTGTTTGTTCAGGGGTTGGGGTCGACGCCGGTCACGCCTGCTCGGTCACCATCTCCATGAAGTTGGCGAGGATGCGCAAGCCGACGGTGTGACTCTTCTCGGGGTGGGGCTGGATGCCCCACACGTTGCGATAGCGGACGATGGACGGGTATTCCAATCCATAGTCGGTGGCCGCCAACACGACCGACGAATCGACAGCGTCGCAATAATAGGAGTGGGCGAAATAAGCATAGGCGCCGTCCGGCACGCCGGCCAGCAGTTGATCCTCGCGCCGGCGATGAAGTTGATTCCAGCCGATTTGGGGAATGCGTAACGTGCGACCGGGATGATTCGGATCGGGCTGCGCTTCGGGGAAACGGGTGACGTGTCCAGGAATGAGGTGCAGACCTTCGTGCTGCCCCATCTCTTCGCTGCTGTCGAAGAGCAGCTGCATGCCGACGCAAATGCCGAGCAAAGGCAGACCCGCGCCGACGGCATCGAGCAGAGGCTGCTCCAACTGTTGCGCGCGCAGGTTGTCGATGCTATCGCCAAACGCCCCCTGGCCCGGGAGCACCACGGCGCGCCAACGGGTCAAATCGGTCGGCTTGTCGACAATGTCAACCGGAATACCAAGCGGTGCTGCCACCGTCTCAAACGCTTTGTAGACGCTGCGCAAGTTGCCGACGCCATAATCCAGAATCGCAATCATGATTCCTCGGGACCCTTCAGAATGAAGTTCCGCACCATTGCGGGGGGAAATAGGTTTTGCCCGATATCGAGCATCAACTCGCGGATACGCTGTTCGGCAAAGGCGGCATCTTTGGGCGTAAAGACTTGCGCGGCAATCGCCGCGTCAAATTCCGCCTCGTTGAGCACCGTGATACGGCCATCTTCCTGGAGCCAGAGGGCGAGGGCGAGGCTCACCGAAGCGATTGTCTTCTCCGTCACCTGGAAGGGCGCGCTGACGGGCGCGTACATGCCCACCAACTGGCGTTCTGCGTCGAAGTATTTCTCGACGATCTGCTGCTGGCCCAGTAGCCAGAAGCGAAACCAGATGTAATCGGGTGCGGCGACTTCGGTCCCGTCGATTGTACGCGTAGGCGCTGTCTGCGTCCAGGTGGCGCGCTCGACCAGCATGTCCGTAAACCGCTCAGAGCGGTAGTCGGTCATTTGCTCAGCATTCTGCCACTCACCGCTTTTGTATTCAATGGTCATAGTTCGGCGACGGTGATGGTTGACACGGATAAGGGGAAATCGATCAGACCGCGACCTGATTAATATTTCTTTACGACGGCCCGGTAGGCATTGGGTTCGCGGTATTGAATCAATTGGCGATCCTCGCGTACCGAGCGCACGCGATCGAGGTCAATCGTCGCTACGGCGTAGCCTTCAATCGCCTCGTCCAAGCGCGTGTAGACTTCGCCCAAGGGGCCGACCAGCATGCTATCACCATGGAAGCGCATGGTTGGTTCCTCACCCACACGATTGGCTGCGGCCACGAAGATGGCATTCTCACCGGCACGGCTCATCAAGTGCGCGGTCCAGAGACTGTCGTACTGCTCTTCCCAGTTGGCGCTGACCGTGACTAGATCGGCTCCATCCAGCGTCAGGCCGCGGGCAGCCTCAGGGAAGGCGAGATCGGAGCCGCCGGTCATGCCAAAGCGTCCCCATTCGGTCTCCACGGTTTGAAAGCGATAGCCGTTGCGATAGACCTGGCGCTCCTCGCCCAGCAGATGGACCTTGCGATATTCGCCGGCAACTTCGCCCTCTGGCCCTACGCAAACGAGGGCATTGTAGAGAATGCTCTCCACCTTTTCCTTCATGACCAGGCCAAAGACGATGTAGGCGCCAAAATCGTTGGCGCGTTTGGCCAGATAGTTGGTCGCATGACCGGGCACGCGTTCGGCCAGATCGGTTGCGCGCAGCCCTAGCTCGTTGCCGGTGTAGCTCAATTCAGGGAAGACGATCAGATCCGTGTTTTGCTCGCTGCAGATACGTTCGACAAAATCGCCCATCTTGCGCAAGTTGGCTTCCGGATCGGCCAATTCAGGGGCCATCTGGACCAGGGCGATGGTAATTTCGCGTGCCATGAGTGTTACTCCTGCAATGGTTTCGTGATTTCCCCGCAACTGCTGCATCGATCAACGCTTGATGGCGACGGAAACGGGCGCTGTTGGCGAATGCGCTATCAGCCCACCTGCCACAGCGCCAAAAGTTGCGCAGGCGCTGCGAAAAGGACCAATGGCATCACACAGCGTGACAGTATAACACAGTCCAACACGCGCCTGGGAATTCGCCATTTGTCTGCTATGCGCTAGAATAGGGCGACTTGATTAAGGGAGCACTTTCATGAGCAAAATCGCAAGTTGGTTCCGGTCGGCGTGGATCGTCCTGCTCGTTGCGGGCATCATCATCGCGCTCGACCAGTGGACCAAAGAGCTGGTCCGTATTCACATCCCGAAATTCTCCACGATTGCGCCTATTGAGGCGCTCGACCCATACTTCGTGTTTCAGCACGTTGACAACTATGGCGCGGCATTTGGACTCTTTCAGGGCGCCGGCTGGTTCTTCACCCTCGTCGCGTTTGGCGTCACCATCGCCATCCTCGTTTATGTGACCACAGTGCCGCAGGACAAGATTCTCGTCCGCGTGCTGCTCGGGCTGCAGATGGGCGGCGCGCTGGGCAACGTCATCGACCGCATCAACCAGGGCTACGTCACTGACTTCATCAAGATGGGCATCCCGGGCGTTTATTATTGGCCCAATTACAACATAGCAGACATGGCGATCGTGACCGGCGTCATCGGCCTGGCGATCTACATCATCGTCGAGGACATCCAGGAGCAGCGCGCCCTGCGTGCGGCCGAGGCAAGCGGTGCTGCTGCTCAGCCGTCCAACGATTCCTAATCCAGGCGCATTACACGCACACGCAACCCCATCGGTGGATCACAAACGGCGGATCACAGACATAACGGTTGTGGCCGTCGTTTTCTTTTGGGCAGGGGCAAACGATGCCAGCCTGGCGCAACCGAGAATGAGTCAGAGATGACGCAAGACAACACAGACATGGACAGAATCATTGAACTGACGGTGGACGCCGATGCGGGCCGGCGCTTCGACCAGTGGCTCAGTCGCTCTTTGGCCGACCATAGCCGCAGCGAGATCCAGCGCTGGATCGCCGACGCGCGCGTTGAAGTCGACGGCATTCCGGTCAAAGCCAGCGCCAAAGCGGAGCTAGGTCAGCGCGTTCGCATTGAGCTGCCTCCTGTGGCTGTTGACGAGGCGCTGCAGCCCGAGGCAATCCCACTCGACATCGTTTACGAAGACGACGACCTGCTGGTGATCAACAAGCCCGCCGGCATGGTCGTCCATCCCGCGCCGGGGCACAGCAGCGGGACGCTGGCTCATGCCGTGCTGTATCACTGTCCGGACATTGAGGGCGTGGGCGGCGTACGGCGTCCCGGCATCGTACACCGGCTGGATCGCGAAACGTCGGGACTTATCGTGGTTGCCAAAAACGATCGCGCGCATCGCAATTTGCAGCAACAGTTCAAAGATCGCAGCGTTTACAAAGAGTATCTGGCGCTGGTTGAGGGACGCATGGACCCGTCAGCCGGTCGCATTCTGGCGCCGATTGGTCGCCACCCCAACGACCGCAAGCGCCAGGCCATCTTGCCCGCCGACCCCGTCACGGGTGATTCCAAGGGACGCATGGCGGAGACTGAATACCACACGGAGCAGATCTACGCGCTGCATCTGCCGGGCGTTGGCAGCCGCCAATTTTCGCTGCTGCGCGTGGTGCTGCACACGGGCCGTACCCACCAAATCCGCGTTCACTTTGCCTGGCGCAAACACCCGGTCGTCGGGGACACAGTCTACGGCTACAAGCGCCAGGTCCTGCCCATGGCGCGGCAGTTTCTCCACGCGCAGCGGCTGCACCTGCGTCTGCCCGGCAGCGGCGAGGAGCGCGAATTTGTCGCCCCTCTTCCGACCGAACTGGCAACCATTCTCAGTCAACTGGAGGACAACCATGGCTGATTCAGCCTATGTCATGCCGTCAAAACGCGTTGCCGCCGGCGCGCTCTTCGTCAACGACACCGGCAAAGTGCTGCTGGTCAACCCGACCTACAAGCCCCAGTGGGAGATCCCAGGCGGACTCGTCGAAGAGAACGAACCGCCGCGTGCGGCCTGCATCCGCGAGGTGGAGGAGGAAATCGGCCTGCAGATTGAGCCAGGACGCCTGCTCAGCCTGGACTATCGTCCGGCCCCGGCAACCCGGGCCGACATGCTGCGCTTCGTCTTCTGGGGCGGCCAGCTTGATCGAGCGCAGATCGCCGCCATCCAGTTGGATTTCGACGAACTGAGCGAATGGGGCTTCTATTCAGTCGAGGAGGCCCGCGAACGGTTAAGCCCGAGCCTGGGCGAGGTGATTGCCGGTTGTCTCCAACTCCTCGAGGGAGAACGTACCCAATACGTGGAATTCATTCGGTAGCGCCGGGCGCGGAATGCGGAGCGCGAAGTGGGCTGCGAAACTGAAGGTGTGACGAGATCACGTGTTTTGCCAACTGCAGTGGCAGACCCTGCTTTGACACTTCGACACTTCGACAGGCTCAGTCCAAGCAGGCTCAGCCAGCGCCTCAGGGTAGCCGTCGCCTGAGCCTGCGTCGTCCTGAGCTTGTCGAAGGGTCGAAGGCATAGGCGGTCGAAGGCAGAGGCGGTCGCCTCCATGAAAGCCATGTTCGCGTAGAAACCCATCTCACGCCGCCGTGTACTAGGCTCTGTTGACATTTCGAAAACCACCTACTTTGCGCCTGGCACGTCCCCGGCACGGGCGGCAGAGACTCCGATTAGCAGACTTATAGGCGCCCGTGCCGGGGACGTTACGACCAAATGTCAACGGGACCTAGTACAGCCAGGCGGAAACAGACCTATGGCTTGTAGGTCCGGCTACCAGCCAGACGAGCCCCGGTCCACCCCGATAACTCGTAGGTATACGGGAACTGTCACACTGATTGTGGATACTCATAGGGTTTTACCCCTTGTTGCTCATTAACAACTTACCCCTTTGTGACTCAGGAAAGGCGAAACGGAGTTGCTGTGGGCCGATAGAGACGTCGTTGCGGTTGATGCCAGTAATCTCCTCAACGGAGAGATATCGTGCGGGTCTGCGAGCGATTTCCGCACCAACAGAGGACGGATCATCGTCGGTGACAAGGAAAAAGACGAAGTTGCGGTCTTGCGGGTCAAAACAGACGTGAACGTCTTGGCGAGCGTATTGACGTCCAACGGAGTAGTAGCGATGATGTCCGCCGATGCAGACCTGACCATTCTTGCTGACACGTCGTTGCCAGGCCGAAGAAACAAGGAGAGCATCGACCCGATTCAAGTCAAAGTGAGCCAACTCCAGTGAGTGATGCCAAGGTCGAGGACGAGTCGTCAGTTCAGGATAGGCTTGCACAGGAGGGCGTCCCTGACAGTCGGCTGCCATTGAGGGCAGTTCATGAGCGAGTTCAGCCACAGCCTGTTCAAGCACATCCTGGAGTTGAGGACGAGGCTGATCCTCATTGCCGATAATCGCATAATCGCAGACGGTCTGATGGTTCCGCTCAACCTGGGCGTTGTCAGTGGGCCTGCCCGGACGTATCCTGCGGTGAGCGATGCCGAGTCCAGCTAACCAGAGTGTGAAACGGCTTGGAAAGTGATCGCTGGTATGACCCACAAATACGGCTTCATTGTCTGTCTGTATGACCTCAGGCAAGGTTTTCCACTGGTTGAGTGCAGCTCGGATTGTCGTCTGCAACTCAGTTTCGGTCACACGTCTCGGTCGAGGACCGACCTTGCCGGCGGCTGTCAGTTGAGCCGTCACACAAGCGCTGCTCACTGCGTCGGTGACAGTGTGCAGATTGACCTGAGTACCGTCCTTGAGTTCTATCCCCAGCTTGAAGTCGATCTGCCAACATTCGTGTACCCGAGTCGGTTTCGTTGGCGCATGGGAGACCGGGGTCACGGGCCGTCGCCGTCGGCGGCGAAACTTGGACCACTGGTTCAGGTAGCGGCCAATACTTGCCGTGGATGGCAGTTGCTTGCCGGTCAAAGAAGTGCGCTTGCCCAAATGGACCAATATTCTTCCAGGTCCCCAGCCAGGATGTGCCAATCGGAGGCGCAGAATTACGTATCGAACGATGGGATCAAACTGACTAAGTACACCTCGCCTGGGCTGGATCCATTGCGTTCTTACACTGCCGCCGTCTCGTTGTCGACGACACCAGTAGCGTACTGTATACCGACTCAGCCCATGCACTTCAGCAATTTCCGCATAGCTTTGACCGCACAGGTGAGCCTGGTACATCTGCCGTCGTTGATGCGATGTTGTCTTGAGTGTCATTGCCTTCCCTCCTTCGGGATTATTATCCCACAGCAGGGAAGGCGCTGTTCTCCCTCAACCAACAAAGGGGTAAGTTGTTAATGAGCATCCGGGGGTAAAACCCTATGAGCATCGACAGATAGCGTGACCTACGAACCACCGGCTTATTTACGCCGCCGTGTACTAGGCGGTCTCTGATCCGCCAATTTCCGACTGGCGCCACGCATCAAACTCTGCGAGCAGTTCGGACTTCCGGGCCTCGGGCAAGCCGCAGACTGCGAAGGCATTGCGTGCGATGCGCACGAGGCCGGCCGCATCATAGCTGAATTCAGCGGCCAGGAGCGCGTATTCCTGCTCCAGCGTGGTGTTGAAGAGGGGCGGATCATCGCTGTTGACGGTGACAGTCAGGCCCATGCGATCCAGATGGGGAAATGGATGCTCGGCAGCACGGCGATAGACGTGGAGGCAGACGTTGCTGGTAGGGTTGATCTCCAGAGGAATATTACGATCGCGCAACATCACGAGCACTTCAGGATCTTCGATGGCACGCACGCCGTGGCCGATGCGATCGGCCTGCAGGTCTTCGATGGCGCTACGGACGCTGGCTGCGCCCATCGTCTCACCGGCATGGGGCACAGAGAGCAAGCCCGCCACCTTCGCTTCGGCAAAGGCATGGGCAAAGGGCTGGGCCGGTGCGCCAACTTCAAAGCCGCCCAGGCCAAAGCCCACCACGCCCCGATCCATGCCCTGAATTGCATACCCCAGCGTCGTCTCAGCCGGTAGCCGATCATAGCCCGCGCCATCGTGCGCTTGATAGCCAGGCGGGAAGCTGGCGTTGCGCGGAATATCAAAGACCCACCCCATCTCGACACCGAAGTCGGCCTTGGCTTGGGCGCGCCCCTCCTCCAGCCCCGCCAATAAATCATCAATCGTCAGGTTTTTCGCCTGGAGGTGAGTGTGGGTAAAGGGCGTAAAGGTGAGTTCGCTGTAGCAAATGTTCTGCTCGGCCATATCGCGTCCGCGTGCGTGCACGATGAACGCGAAGTCCTCAGGCGTACGCAGCAGGTCGGAGATTGCCAGATAGACCTGGATGAAGTGAGGGAAATCGGTGAAGCGGAACCAGTCGCGCAGGCCGGCCAGGTCAGTGGCGGGCAGTTCGTCCAGCCGCCCGTGGCGCTCGGCCAGGGCCAGCAGGGTACGCGGCCGGATTGCGCCCTCGAGATGAACGTGGATCTCGGCCTTGGGCATGGCCTGGATCATGGCCCGTAGCTCCGGCGCAAGGGTCGCCAGGTAATCCGGCATTGATGAGGCAGTCACGGAACGTTCTCTCCCTCCGTATCGTAATGAGTCTAGCCGAAACGTCGGCAAGCCTGTGGTAGGATGAGCGTCAGGCATTGTTAGTCACTATTGTAGACGCGTGATGAACCTCGAGCAACCGCAAAGCAAACGAATATGGCGCCGTCACATGCCGCAGCCACATGCCGCTACCACCCGCTCGGTCTGGCGACGCGGCACGGCCGTCGCGCTCTTCGCGACCTTGATGGTCGTGGCCCTCTTCTTGCCCGCAGCGTCCGTACCCTCCTTTGCCCAACAGCGCAATGCCCTGCTGCTGACGCCTGTTGTGGCCTACGATTTCGACCTGATTTCGTGGGAGGTCGACGCCATCCAGGCCAAATTAGGGGCGGCACTGGAGCGGCCGGCCGCCGCACTGTCAGGTGAAGAGGGCGTCGCGTTGGTCTGGCGCTATATGGAACAGGCTCACCGCCTTCAGGATCTGGAAGATGAGATCAACCGCCTGCTGAGCGACGGGCGGGATGCAGAATCGGCGGAGACGACCGCACTGCAGGCGGAAATCGAGACGCTGCGCGCCGCGCAACAGGCCGATCGCGCCCAGGTCGAGCAGGTGATCGAGTGGCAGGTGCGCGACGAGTTGGCCCGCGCCGGCCTCACGCTGGGTGGCACGCCCTTTCCGCCGGTTCAATTCACCTTTGTGGAACCGCCCAAGAAGATGGTCGTCAGCCCGCGCGATCGCATCACGCAAGTCTACTACCGCATGTTGACGCCGGAAATCAGCCTTGAAACCATCGAAGCGGCCGAACAGCAGATCTTCGATGAGACGGACCTGATCGCCTACGTCACGCGCATTGGGGGCCTGGGCGCGTATCCGGCCATGGTGGTCGATCGGGCCTCACTGGGCTGGGTGCTGAGCACGGTGGCTCATGAGTGGGTGCACAATTACCTCACGCTGGCGCCGCTGGGCATTCGGTACAATCAGAGCAACGACCTCACCACCATGAACGAGACGGTTGCTGATATCGTCGGCGACGAAATCGGGCTGCGCGTGGTGCAGCGCCTCTATCCCGAGCTACTGCCGGTCCACCATGTACCGACCGAGTCTGAAGCAGCAGCGCGAGAGGAAAATGGCCCAGCATTCTTTCAATCGTCCTTCGATTTCCGTGCGGAGATGCGTGAAACGCGCCTGGAAGTTGATCGCCTCCTGGCCGAGGGCGAGGTCGGGGCAGCCGAAGCCTATATGGAAGCACGCCGCCAATACTTTGTGGAGAACGGCCGTCCGCTGCGCGTGCTGAATCAGGCCTATTTCGCCTTCCACGGCGCCTACGGTACCTCCGCCGCCAGCACCGATCCGATTGGCCCCAAGCTCGTCAGCCTGCGCTCGATTGCCGGGGATGTGTCTGAGTTCCTGCGCATGGTTCGTAGCTTCACCTCCGTCGAAGACTTGGAAGCAGCGCTGGGAGAGTGGGTTCAGGAATAATCGCCTCACCGCCAAATTGATGATTGACAATTATCGATTGCCAGTTGACCATGGACAATCAACCGTGCGCTTCCACTTCTCCACGCAACCTGCCACCTTTCTTGCTCGCCCCAATCGCTTTCGGATCGAAGCCGTGCTCAAGCACGACGGGCAGACCATTGCCGCGCACTGTCCCGACCCCGGCCGGCTGCTCGAACTTCTCATTCCCGACGTCACCGTGCACGTCAGTCCTGCGCACAACCCCGAGCGCAAGACGGCCTGGGACCTGCGGTTTGTCGAGCACCCCGCGCATGGCCAGCTCATCAGTCTGGACTCACGGCTGCCCAACGAGCTCTTTGCGGAAGGGCTGGCGGCAGAGTTCTTTGCGCCGTTCGCCGGCGCACGCCAGATCGAGCGTGAAGTCCCCGTCGACCTGGCCCATGACGCGGCGGCATACGCAGTCGCTTCGACTACCGTCTGCTCGATGGCGCTGGACGCACCACCTGGATCGAAGTCAAATCGGCGACGCTGGTTGAAGACGGTTGGGCCTACTTTCCCGATGCAGTGACCGCACGCGGGCGCCGCCATGTCGAAGAGTTGACTGCACTGGCCGCACGCGGTGATCGCGCGGCCGTCGTCTTCATTGTTCAGCGCCCGGACGCCGCCGGCCTCTCTCCCCAATGGTCGACCGATCCTCGCTTTGCTCAAGCACTGGCCGATGCCGCGGCCGGCGGCGTCGAGATCTACGCCTACACCTGTCGCCTAACGCTTCATGCTATGGAGTTGGAACGGGCGATCCCCGTTTCCATACGGCGATTGGGTCAATAACTTCCCGATCACCCGGGAACTTCAGACTGTATGCTCCTTTCTAGCGCAACCTCGTCGACAAGGTTGCGCTGGACCAGTGACTGTCAGCCGGGTCCGAAATACAGAAACCGCCCACCGTCACCGCACCAGCGGCAAGAACATACGCGGGAGCAACACACCATCGCTTGGCTCGATGACGAAGGGCTTCGACGTCGAGATGGCGGCATACGGCGTGGGATTGCGTACGGCAACGCCGACTTCACCGCCACGCGCCAACCGTGCGGCATCGACTTGCACCATCAACGTGCTGCTGTTCACAAACGTGGTAGGCAGCGCGGCGCCGTCCCACAGCACCTGGCTATCGGCGGCAAAACGGGCGCCGTTGACGATTAGAGTTGTGCCCTGCCCGCCAGCGCCAGCGCTCGCAGGCGCCAGGCTGTCAAGCAACGGTGGCTGAGCCTCCACCTGGAAGGTCAGCGCATTGGATACGAGCGGCGATGTCATCGTTGCCCGCACCGTGACGGCAGCGTCGCCTGCGCTGGTTAGGTTGCTCGCCGGAACGTCTGCGATCAGCGATTCGCTGCTCACGTAGCTCGTCAATAGGGCAACGTCGTTCCAGAACGCCACCGTGCCGTCGGCGAAGTTTGCGCCGGTGAGCGTTAGGGTTTGGGCCGGCGCCCCCACAGTGGCCGTAAACGGATCCATGTTGGTGAGCGTCGGCAGTGCCCCTAGCGCGGTGAGTGCCCACGTATTGGGTTCGTTCTCCGCCGCCGCGAAGGGCCAGCCATAGTCATCACCCTGGGCATCGACCCACTGGTGACTCAGCATCAGCCCAACCAGGCGATCCCATCCGCCTAAAGTCGCGGCTTCGATGCGCAGTTCCGCGCTCCAGCGTTCGGTCTGTGCGCTCACCTGGCCGATGAGTCCTCCGGGTCCCGGATCGGCAAAGCCGCCAGCGCCGTCTCCGCGCACGGTGAAGACATCACCATCTTCACCAACGAAGAATCCATAGTCGTCCGTCTGTGTAGCAGAATCGCGGCTGTTGTCGACGTCAACGCGCACGCCGGCAAATGCCCCTGGTTCATCTGCGCCCAAGCGCAATTCGCTAAAGCAGACCCACAAGTGGTCATCGGTCCGCGAGAGATGGACCACGCCCTGCGCCCCGTCACCGTATGCTGCAGGACGAAGTGCTGCGGCGGCGCCATATACTTCATCGGTACAGAAGCCATCCATCTGCGGAGCAGTCCCGGCCGGGATGCTCAATGGCGCCACGTTGAAGTTCCTCTGGGCGACGGCACTGTTGGCGCTGCTATCAGTGGCCGTGAGTTGCGCCGTGTGATCGCCCGGGGCAAGGCCGCGCACCGTGACTTCGTCGCCCGTACCGGCTGGCGCATTGTCCAGACGCCACGCCAACGCGTCGTCCGTCAGCCCGCCATCCTCGGGATCGGTGGCGCCGCCGCGCAAGATCACGGTTGCGCCCGCAGGATAGACTTGTCCGTTCACCGGCGTGTAGACGAGCACGACCGGCGTGCGATTGTTCACTGTGAAGGATTGGGAAGTGGCGATGCCGGTATTGTAGCCGTCGCTCGCCAGAATGCGTATGCGTGCAGCGTTGCCACTGCTGCCCTGGATGCTGCCCAAGTCGTCGAGGGCAAGCACATAGCTGCCCGCCGGCGTCGAAGGGCAGATCCGTGTACAGGGTGTGCCAGCTTGCGCCGTCATCGTGGCTGTACTGCAGCGTGAAAAGCAGACGATCTTCCGGGTCAGCGTCGGCCGCGCGCCACTGAATGTTCAGGCTTTCACTCACGGTTTCACCACCGGCCGGTTGCTGAATCGAAACTGTCGGCACGGCCGTCCCCGGCGTCAACTCATCGATCACCACCCCGTCAGCCAGGAGCTGGACTTTGGCAACGGTCGCATCAGGTTTGGCAAAGACCTCGTTGAAGAGCGCCGAATCGGCATCCTCTACATGATCATCCATCGCCAGCAACGTCAACGTGCGCTCCAGGATCTGCGAGTCATCCGGCGCGAGCAGGCGCAAAGTAAACGTGGCATGTGGACCTGAGTCGTGGTCAATATCCCGCGGGCCGGGCAGCGTCCTGGCTCAAGCGTCGCCGGCGGGATGGACACAGTCGGGAGAATGAGCACCGTACTGATCTCGCCCTGGCTGCCGGTCAGGTCGACAATCCCGGTGAGGAAGACGCTGTCACCGACGTCCGTAGCGCATCGGCCCGCTGGCTGCGCACGAACCGCTACAAACTTATTGATCAGCGCGCGCCAGGTGTAGTCACTGACCCAGTTACGGCGGCCAATGTAGGACATGAAATCGGCAGCGTCAGTCGGCGCAATCGGCGTCTGGTTAGAGACATCGAAGCCATAGTATTTATCTGCCCCCGTGTCAGAAATCTGACAGGGCGGGTAGGGATAGCTGCCGTCCGGGTCGTCGGGATTGCCACAGTCGACATGCTGGCGACCGAAATTGTGAGCCAGCTCCTGCGCCATAACACCGCCGGCAACGAGTTGATCCCAAGCGGTTGGCGCGGGATTGGGCGATTGCGGCGGCAGTTGCACCCAAGACTGCTTGCTGATCGTGCTGGCATAGCCGGCTGCACCGCCATTATTGGCCAGCGGGTGAACCATGCCCATGAAGTGTACCGGCGCGCCTCGATCATCACAGACGTCAGGATTGAAGCTGAGCTGAGCCCGGGTCCACAAGGAGATAATGACCTTGTCCCGATCGGGCGGGCCATTGGTGATACCCCACCCGTCTTGAAGCTCATAGGGTCCAAAACAGGGATAGGGGAAGGGCCCGGCCCAGCAAACCTGCAGCTCCTCCACCGGGTTGGTATCGCGGAAGATCCAGGTGTCCGGCATAGGCCAGCGGCGTTCGAACTGGTCCACCATGCTGTTGAAGTTTGGATCCGCGATCGTCGGTAAGGGCGTGTGCGTGCGCACCGGTACGGTCCAAACGCATACCGGCGGCTGATTCTGGAAGCTGACGGCACGGCTCAAGGTATTGTTGCCAAGCGCATCGTCCGTATGGGAGCGGGACGGATCGACTTCGAATTGGAGCGTGACGTTGCCCGTCGTCCAGCTGTTGGGCAGGCGGAAGAGCCAGCCATCATTGAGCCGGGCGCGATCATAAGCGCCGCCGGTCGCGAGCGATCGGGTACCGTTGAGCGCCGTCAATGGCGAGCCGGGCAACGGCGACCCGCCACGCGTCCCGATCAGGCGGGCGTCAACGCTGGGCGTATTCGGCCCGCTGAGTTGTCGGCCATAGGCGCGTACGTAAGTCGGTTTGTTGGCGACCAGGGGCGCTGCATTGGCCAGGTTCTGGATCGCCTGGGTTACCTCCAGGTTCTCGGCAGTGAGATCGCGCACGATGGCCGATGCGTTTAACGGCAACGAATAGATGCCCTGGTTGGCGTGGATGCGTGCAAAATAGAGCGTGTCATTGACAATTCTCAGACGGCGCGTGTCGATGCCGGTCTGGTTGACAGCAATGTCCACGGCCGCGCCGGTTGAGAGTGGTTTGCGCTTGACCTTGCCATCGATATTGCCCAAGATACCGAGTGATTCAGTCCAAAAAAGATTGGCGCCATCGCTGGCCAAACCACCCAGTTCCCAGCCGCTTGGCGCGGCATGAACCAAACTCGGCGGTACAACATTTGCGTTACAATTGACGACAAGACTGCAAGCATAACGGAAGATCGATGTCGTTTGCGTGCTGCCGCTGGTGGTACGCTGTGCCCAGTAAATGCTGTAGCGTCCCAAGGGTTCCCGTCGATAGAGCAGGCTACGGCCTGTGGTGTTGGCCGGAAAATCAACAAAGCGCTGCTTGGCACAGGGCAACGTGTCGCAGTTGACGGATGTGGACCAGACGCCCGCTTTGTCGGTGACATAGACCGTGTTGCCGACGACAGCAATCGAATTGGGCGCATCTAGCCCGGTTGCCACCGTTTCCAGGGCGCCGCCGCTGCGCAAGGTACGCAAGACCTTGCCACCGGTGGAAACCGGCCAGTATACGTAATCGCCGGCAACGTCGATTAGACTGGCGAAGGATGGAAGATCGGTATTGGCCGGTGTGCTTACGAGCTCCGCCGTGTATGGTGCCGCCAGGGGCGTCCGCTCGATACGATCCTCGGATAGATCGAAGTAGTAGACGCCGTCGTCCTCTGCCGTGAGGCTGAAGGGCATATCACATTTAGAGCTATCCGTGACTTCCAGCGTCCGCTGCGTGCCGCCCGCCACGGGACGACGCTTGAGATAGCCGGAACGGCCGAATTCATCGGCGAAGCAATCCTTGCCCCAATAGACCATGCCGCTGCCAACGTCCCAGCTGTCGACCGTCTCCACCACGACGGGAATCGGCGTGTCTGCCGGGATCGCCGGCTCTGCCGACGCAACCTGAACGGCAAGCAGGAATAGCAGTGGAATGATCAAACAAGTAGCTAATAGGGCGCGCAAAGCCAACCGGCCGAAACGACGTAACGTGTCAAGCATTGAAGTTCCTCCATGCGCCCGCAGGCGCGAACGAAGCGAAGATCGAGCAGACTCAATATCGGGTAGATCCAGGACTACATGGTGGAGGAAGGGGAAGATCTAGCAATGGACCCAAAGATGACCTGCAAGGTGGCAAATGGGGAACGCTTTCGGGGAAAACAACGACCCGCGTGAGTATAACACGCTCACGCTTGCCTGTCTACGAAATATTAAGATGTGGGTGCAGCTTGTGATTTGAGCAGAGTAGACTGCGGATCCACGCTAATCTGGCGGATTGAAGCGGATCAATCCAGAGGCGTCACGCCAATCATGTCGCAGATGGGCATCTATGCATAGACCGCGCGTGGCGGCCGGTTGATCAGATAGATGCCCCCAAAGATCAGAAACAGCCCAATCACCATACCAGCAGTGACGATCTCGCCCAGCAGCAGAACGCCGAGCGCAGTGGCGACAACGGGGAGCAGGTATGCCGCCAAGGAGAAGGCGGTGGCGCCAAAACGCCGGGTGATGTAAAAAGCAAGAAACTGGCCGCCCAGCGCGCCAATCAGCGCGGCATAGGTGAGGGAAGCATACCCGACCGGCGTTACCATCGCCCAGTCCATGTCACCGAGCATGAGCGCCAGCATGCCCGTGATCAGGGCGCCGGTCGCCAGCCGGATGCCGGTGACGGGAAGCGGGTCCATACCGCGCATGCGTCGACGCACAAAGATCGCATTGGCCACTTCAGACGACACGCCCGTAAAGATCAGGATGAAGCCAAGGGGGCTGGCGCGCCCAACTTCAGCGAGACCGCTTTCACCGCGGAGAGCCAGAAAGAGTGAGCCTGCCAAAGCCAGCCCGACGCCGGCGGCTTTGGTGGGAGAGAGTGGCTCGTCGGACAGAAAAAAGTGAGCCGCAATCGCCATAATGGCCGGCGTAACGGTGACATAGATGCTGGTCACGCCGGCGGATTGATATTGAAGCGACAAAATGAAGAGTGTCATGGGGATCGCCACCCCCAACACGCCGCTGACCGCAGCATGCCGCCAAATTGTCCCATCCGCAGACCAGGCCCGACGCTGCAGCGTAAAGACAAGCAAGAAAGCCGCCGTTGCGATCAGGAGGCGCAGGGCGGCAAAAGTCAAAGGATCAAATTGGCCGATGCCAAAGCGGCTGGCGACTACATTCGTGCCCCAGAAGAAGCTGAGCAGTCCAACGTATGGCAACGCTTTTGTATGCATGAAAAAACTCGATCCGAAGACAACCGGTTGAAAAATAGCCGTTATACAGGGCCTTGCAGAGCTTCAACAGCCTGGGACACGTAAATTTCGCAACGTAGGATGCCACGGTTTCTGCACCCATATTTCTCCAAAAAGCGAGCCCGGCCAGTGCACTGGCCGGGCTCGCGAAATCTGAGAATCCGTAGCAGTTAGCTGACGACTGAATCTGTGAAGAAGACTGTACGTTGAGTCAGACGACTCGATTCACCCGTGATCGCAAAGGCACCCTGCTGCTGAATGTCATGCGCCGAATTGCCTACCATGGCCGTAACCGACGCCGGCTCCACGCCGGACTCCATCTCCCTATTATAGTGGGCCATCTGGGCTATGGGTAATGTGAAGCACAAGGTTTTGCTTGTGCCTGGCTCCGGGAAAACGCGCCGGAAGCCGTGTAGCTTTTTCACCCGTTGCGGGTCGGTCGCCGGCGAGGGGGGCAGCAGGTCGCTAATCGAGCCGTTGCGCCGTATCGACCCGGGCCTGGAAGCCAGGGGGAGCGTGCAGTGGGTGTTTTCTCTCATCCATCATGGGTATGATGCCCCATGCTGGATGGGGCATTCCCCCTACGTGCGTCGTGGTCATCAAGATGGGGATCTCGACCGATGATGTTGTGGACGATAGATGCTACGCTAAATGCACTGATGCTGCACCGTTCAGTGGCGCCGATTTTGCACACGTTCGAGAGTCTCAACATGTCCATGATCCAGATCTTCTACGTCGCTCTCTTCATTGTTTTCTTCAGTTTCTTGCGCTTTGGGGTACCTGCCCTGCTACTTTGGGCGCTAGGGCGGCTGGCCACGCGCCATGGTCTGCAGGAGCCGCGTGTTCCGATCAGCAGATGAGACGCGGGTATCGCACATCATTTTTCACTGTCGAGTTCGATGATGCCCTTTTCGATTGCATACTTGACCAGTTCAACGCGGCTGTGGAGATTCAGCTTGGTCATGATGTTTTCGCGGTGACGATCCACAGTCTTGGGACTAATCACCAGGGCCACGCCGATCTCGCGATTGGTCGAGCCTTCTGCAATGCAGGTCAGCACCTCAATCTCCCTGGGGGTCAACGTCGCTGATGTCTTCGCGCCGGCCGCATCCGCTTGCCCACCCGCCAGTTCGCGGATGAGATGGCGAGCCAGGCTGGCATAGAGAAAGACATTTCCCTGACTCACGGTGCGCACGGCCGAAACAAGATCATCAGGCGCTGCGCGCTTCGGGATGTAACCGGACGCCCCTGCCCGCAACATGGCAAAGAAGTACTGCTCATCTTCGTGCATTGTCAGGGCTAGGACGCTGCTATGGCGCGAAGCTGCGCGAATCTGGCGTGTCGCTTCGATGCCGTTCATGCCCGGCATGGCTACGTCCATGATGACCACATCGGGACACACCTCGCGGAACTAGTTGCAGTGCCTCTTCACCGCTGGACGCTTCACCCACGATCTCCATCCCTGCTTCTGCCTGAAACAACATTCGCAGTCCGGCGCGCACGATTTTGTGATCGTCCACCAACAGTAGCCGTATCATCTACTCGTGTTGCCCTCGCTTGTCATGTTGGTCTTTGGCGGTCCCACTGTCCGCAGTCACCACTCCATCCGCGGTGGTTGGCAGCGGAATCACAACGCTGACCGTTGTGCCTTGATTAATGGCGCTCTCGACGCTGCTCTGCCCACCCAGTAGCAGCGCCCGCTCCTGAATTCCCGTTAGGCCCCAGCCCTGCTGCCCGCTCAGCGACTTCACGGCCTGAAAGCCTCGGCCATCATCCTGAATCTTGAGTTGCACGCGGTCAGTAGCGTACAGCAGGGACACCGTCACATCACCGGCTGCGGCGTGTTTTACTACATTGGTGAGCGCCTCCTGCGCAATGCGAAAAAGCACGACCTCATACTCGTTCAGCAGCGGCTGTACGTACCCGGCAACGTGGAAGCTAGCGTTCAGCCCGTTGCGCCGGCCGACATCCTGAACGTACCAGCGTAGGGTGGCCGGCAGGCCCAAATCGTCTAGCTGAGGCGGTCGCAGATCCGCAATGATCTGATGAAGCTCGCCCAGTGCCATGTTGGCAAAGCGCTCCAGCTCTGCGACCTGCTGGGCCGGGAAGTCAGGGCTATGGACGGACATCGTCTGGATGCCACGCAATCCCAGCGCGATAGCGGTCAATGTTTGCCCCGTTGCATCGTGCAGTTCACGTGCGATGCGTTGCCGCTCCCGCTCCTGTGCGGAGACGACGGCGCTTAGGAGATTGGACAGATGCGCTTGGCGTGCATTTGCTTGTCGAAAAAGTAGCGCATTGTGAGCGGACAACCCGAGTTGGTGGGCGATGCCGGTGAGGAGTTGCAGCTCATCGACGCTGAGTGGATGCTCGCTGGCACGCAATCGAGCCAAGGCCAAGCTACCGATGACACGATCATGGGCAAAGAGCGGTAGGGCAATGAAGCAGGTGGGCGTAATGTGCCCACGGCAGAGTCGCTGTAGCAGTGCAAGCTCCGCAGCCATGGCCAGCACCTCCCCATCCGCATGATGGCACAACGCTTGCCCTTCGTCCATGCTGCGCTGTGCCAAGCAGAGCGCTTCGTCATAACGAGATCGGATCGGTGCATGCGACTCCACATTGACAAAGCCGGTGTGGACGATCGTCGTGGCTTCGTCTGCGCCGGCCGACTCTACGCCTGAAAACTCCAAATTGGCTGCGTTCAGGCCGGCCATGCCATTCCCATCATCGACCAGCAAAATCAGACCGGCGTCAATGGAGGCAAGGTTCTCGGCGATACGCGCCAGCGCGTGGCGGAGCCGTTCCTCCAGTGCCAGCGGCATGACCAGCAGGTTGGCGATCTCCACCACTAACGCGAGTTCGCGGGTTGTCAAGCGCAGTTCGTGATTGAGCTTGCCCACGGATTGTCCGGTTCGTCCTGCCATCACGAGAACCCCTTCCTAGGCGACGCTGCACCGTCGACTGGGCTGGCCAAGATGGCGACGTCTCTTTGCAGGGCAGAGACGCAGCACCTGTTCAATGTCGGCAGCAATCATCACCACCGACTGTAGCATAATCATCCCACCGTCAACGGCGACTGAACAGGGGCGACTGTCCCATCCTGAGCGGGGCAGGTGTCAGCCGCAGCAGGCTTCCATGAAGTTGAAGGGCCGAAAATGCGCCCATAATTTTCTTGTACAATCCGACCATATGTGCTATACTATCCTTCGATATGGGGATGACAGGCTTCGACGGGGCAGGTCGTTCTTTGATTGCAAGCCGTAGAGCGTCGGCTACGTAAAAAAGGCGCAAACACTACAAATGCCAACAACGGCAAACTGTTTGCTATGCCTACCGTCCAGACGCCTTCCATGGCGCTGGCTGCGTAAGCTAGTGAACTGACCCCTAGGGGTCACGGCCTATCTGATGGTGCTCGCAGGTTAGGTAGTAGCCGTCATACACTGAAGGGCTGCGGTAGCTAAACGCCGATAAGGCTGCCTAAGACTAATCGGCTAGCTGGGCATGTGAATCCTGTCGCACGGAGTCCGCCCAGTGAAACACCAAATGCGCGACTAAGCTTGTAGACGTCTCTGGACAAATGTTTCGGACGCGGGTTCGATTCCCGCCATCTCCACAAAGAAAAAGAGGGTCGGCAATTGCCGACCCTCTTTTTTTGTCCGTCCACCGGCAATAGCAGCGGGTTGAATCAACCGCTTACGCGTCACCCGCAACAAAGCCGCGTGCTTCGTCAATCAAGCCGCGCCATTGACCAGCATCTCGCTCCACCACCCGCACCCATTCCCGGAAGCGCCGGCCATTGGGTGCAAAGGGTTCTCCTGCGTCGCCATCGATGAGTGCTTGCACGCGATCGGCAGGCAACTTGACAATAAGATCACCGCTCTTCGGTTCGGCCGAGGCAAAAAAGTCGCCACGTACGCGCAGGCAGGGAAACCCCATCATGGTGCTCTTGCTAACGCTGTCATCGGCCAGCAGCGGCGTGGCAACCTCCCAAAAGAAGGCCGTTGGATCATGTGCTGTCATCTGTTTGCTCCTTTCGCAGGATAGACCGCGGATTTGCGGGGGTGCAGCGGATTGAGGCGGACCCGCTTACCACATCTTATGTCGGGCACGTATCGGTGATCCGGCACGATTCACCACGGCGGCTGCCCAGCAAGGACGGCCTCATACACAACAACAGATGGAGAAAGGAACGGATACAGCAGCCGTCCTGTCGACAACGCGTCTAGCGATCAACCACTGCGCAGTATCGGTTCCTTTCGGGTAGCCCCCTGGGCCTCGCTGTTATGTGTCCACCAGCTGACGCCACGATTTGTCGGGTTACGTACGCCTCCCTGCGCTAGTGTCGTGTCAAACGTAAATTGATGAGTAAGCACGCCCACGTGCCGGATCGTTGGCGCGACGGCGTGCCTACTGGGCAATCTATCATTTCAAGCTTGGCACATCACTAGCATACAGCATCAAGTCGCGACAATCAAGAACGAATGTTCGAAGAGTGCCGCTATACTCCGTTCCCCCTGCCCCATGGCCGCAATCCAGGATCTGGCCGGCGATAAGTGGACGTTGCTGATCGTGCGCGATATGATGATGGTGGACCGTCATCGCTACAATGATTCCTTGACCCGGTGCGCTATGACTATCTCCTGACGCCTAGGGGTAGCGCGTTGAAGAAAATCCGGCTGTTTCAGTCCAATCCGCGCAATTCGCGGTCTATCCTTTTGGTCTCTCCGGCAGCCTGCTGGCGAGCGATCGTGCAGGCGGGCCCATGGTGCCGGCGATTGCATCACAGCGCCGCTGCCTGAAGCCCCGCGAACACAAAATGGTGACGAACGCATGACCCGGGAAAATTCAGCATGACCCGCCACGAAGTAATCGTAATCGGCGCCGGCCTGGCCGGGCTGAGCGCTGCGTGCCGCCTGCAAGCCAGCGGGGTTGAGACCATCGTTTTGGAAGCGCGCGGCGATTGGGCGGGCGTATCCTCTCCCTAACACCTGACGGGGCCGAGGGCATCTATGACTTGGGACCAGCCTGGTTCTGGGCCGGACAACCGCACGTTGCCGGCCTCGTCGACGAGGCCGGTCTGGCCGTGTTTGAGCAGTATGAAGCCGGGTCTGGCAGTCTTCGAACGGGATCACACAGAGTCACCACAAGCCTTCCCACCCAACTGGCAACAGCCGGTCTCCTATCGCATCGACGGCGGAGTCGGTGCATTGATCAGCTTCTTGCACCAACAATTGGTGGCTGATTCCGTATGGGTCGATCATTGCGTCGAATCCATCAGCCAGGAAGACGACGGTTTGGCAATTCACGTCCGTCACGGCGGCGAGGCGCTCACCCTGCGCGCGCGGCACGTCGTGATGACGCTGCCGCCCCACCTTGCGGCCACGACCGTGCGCTATGCGCCGCCCCTGCCCGCGAACGTGGAGGCCGCCCTGCTGACGACACCGACGTGGATGGGCCAGGCCATGAAGGTAGTTGTCACCTACGCGCAGCCCTTCTGGCGCGAGCAGGGTCTTTCCGGCACCGCGCTCAGCTATGCCGGGCCGGTGCAGCAATTTCACGACGCGTCGCCGCAGAATAGTGCAACAGGCGCGGCTCTTCGGCTGGATCGGCGATGGCAGCGGTACACGCACCCTGCCGGCCGACGAACGCCAAGCCGCGGTGATTGCACAAGTGGCGCGACTCTTCGGTCCCGGCCGGCGCGCGGCCCACCGGCTATGCCGAAATGGACTGGGCGCGTGAGCGCTTCACGAACGGTCCGCAGCCAGGGCCCCACGCCGGCCAGCATCCCCGCTACGGCCATCCGCTCCTGCAAGAGCCACAGTTGGCAGGCCGTCTCCACTGGGCCGGCACAGAGATCTCGCCCGTAGGCGGCGGCTATCTCGACGGCGCGATCGCCAGTGGCCTGCGCGCCGCGGTCACCGTACTCGGCAACCGCACCAATCTCTTGTAGCCATTCTGTCGCCACGCATGGCTTACGCTCCGTTGCAGCGCTCATCGTCGATCCGTTTCGGATCGACTCTCACGCAATGGAGGCTTGACCATGACAGATTTTCGAGAGTCGATTGCCGCGGTCAATGGGCAGTTTATCGCCGCATTTTCCGCAGGGGACGCAGATGCCATGGCCGGAATTTATACGGTAGACGGCCAGGCTTTGCCGCCCAATGGCGACGTAGTCAGCGGGCACGTTGCACTTGCCGCCATGTGGCAAGGCGTGCTCGATATGGGCATAACCGGCGCAACGCTGGAGACTGTGGAGTTGGAGCACATGGGCGATCACGCCCACGAAGTCGGCCGCTATACGCTCAAGGTTGAAGATGGCGCAGTGGTTGACGAAGGCAAGTACATCGTTATCTGGCAGCGGCTGCCAAGCGGAGCGTGGAAGTGGCATCGCGACATCTGGAACAGCAGCCGGTCGCCGGCCGCTGCCTAACAGTTCAAGCATGCACGGTCACACACGCTCCGGTTCAACGGGATTGATTTGTCTCCATACGCTCCATCTACACAACGATGATGGCAACCCTGTCGCCTTGCACGTAATTTAGCAACCTCCGCAGGAACGAACCCCGCGAGAGCGGTCGGCCGTGGCAACCGCTCTCGCGGGCATTTGCGCGCCAGCCATTGGTTCAAGGTCACGGTCCAGTCGACGAGGCCATTTGGCTGCAATACGCCCCACGCAGAAAATCGATGCCGTGAAATAGCCCCGTGATGTCGCCTGCGGTCACGCGCTGGTCGGGATTGCAAAAATCTAGTACCATGCTTCCAAAACAGTTTGTAATTTGCATCATACGGCTACCGACCCAATAAGGGGGCAAACGTGAATAGTACTCGACTCGGCGATTCGATTGACCATTCCGGCCTTGAGGCGGTGTTGGGCGGTACGCCGACACCCTTACCGAGCTTAAGCCAGGACGAAGAGGCGATACTCTCGGCCAGCAATGCGGTGGTACGGTTTGAAGAGGGTGGCCTGCAAAAGAGACGCGACGCCACTTGGGCCTTTGCAAGAGACCAATCCATTCAGACGCTCTCTGTCGCCGGCAGAGAGGGAAATCGGCTTTCGACAGTGACCGACGCAGCCGCGTTGCTGGAGGCAATCGAGCACGCCCTGAAATTCACGCCTATGCCACAAAAAGCCTATGCCCGTGCAGAACTAGATCTTGGCGACGCCCAAACGGTCCGCGATCAGATTTCCGGCAATGACGAGGCAACGGCCACCGATTTTCTGGTCTCAGACGGTCTCACCCTTGTGAAGGCTCAGGCGGCATTTGATGCCATGCGCACCTCCACAACAACAGGCCGGATCGACTTCATGACCTTGCGCGATGGGAAATTTGTTCTGACATATGGGATTGCCATCGGGCAAGATGGCGGCGATCTCTGGATGATCACATATGCCCCCTTCCAAGCAAATCGTCTGATCCTGGAAACCGTGCTGGACGGCGCGTTGCACCAGCGGCTTGAAAATGGTTGGGCCACGCTTGGTCTGCACCACGGACAGTAAGAAGTGCATAGGGAAAATGAGCCAAATTTGACCTCTGGTGCGGCCAAACTTCGGTCGGTGGCGGTGCATCGCAGTAAGTGAGGGAATTCTTAATGCCGTTTAAGTCTATCGTTAAGCGACCATCCTTCGTTGGCATCGCCACCGGCATAGCCTTGATGGCGCTCTCGTTCACGCCCTCACTCATACCACGCGATTGGACGATACAAGCCGTCATTGCCGGATTGACCTTTGTTGGCGGCTATGGCATCGGAGTCGGCTTGAACGCGCTCTGGCGCTATCTTGGCTTACCAATCATTCCGCACAAGCACCAACGAACGGCAACGCTGGCGGCACTGGCTGCCAGCTCGCTCATCCTCATGTACTGTCTCTTCAGAACGCTGGAGTGGCAGAACGAGGTGCGGCAGATCGTTAGCCTGGACCCAATTGATTCAGCCTATCCAATCCGGACCGTCCTGCTGGCGTTGGCGGTTATTGTGATCCTGTTGCTCTTCTTCCGCTTCTTGTGGTGGCTCATCGAGGCGACTGCAGGCTGGATTGGCGGCATCATTCCGCGTTCGCGTTGGCAGGGTAATTGGTGCGATCATTGGCATTCTGCTGGTTATCTTGCTCGTCAATGGCGTGCTTATCGACTCGATCTTTGATCTTCTGAATGCCACGTATTCGCGAACGGATGACGGGACTTATCCAAATGTCTACCAGCCGACCTCATCGTTGCGCTCTGGCAGCCCAGAGTCCCTTGCCGCATGGAACACGTTGGGCCGCGAAGGGCGGCGATTTGTCGGTACTGGGCCGACGGCTGAGGATATTGCCGATTTTTGGGGTGAAGATGGCGCGACCGAGCCAATCCGTATCTACATCGGCGATAAATCAGCAGATACGCTGGAAGGCGCGCGGAGTTGGCGCTGCAAGAACTCCTGCGCACCGATGCGTTTGAACGGGAACTGTTGGTGCTGGTCACATCGACTGGTAACGGCTGGGTCGACGCCAACTCCGTCGACGCCATCGAATACATTTTCCGGGGCGACACCGCGATCATTGGCTTTCAATACTCATACCTGCCTTCACTCTACTCGATCCTGGCCGACAAGGACGCTGCGACCGATTCATCCGTTGCCATGTTTAATGAAATTCATCAATATTGGCGGACGCTCGACGCCGAGGCGCAACCACCGTTCTATCTTTATGCATTGAGCTTGGGTACGTATGGCTCTCAAGCCGCCGTGACCAACATAAATCAATTCAACGATCCGATTGATGGCGCGTTGTGGGCCGGCCCTCCATTCGTCAGCGAGTTCTGGCAATACGTTACGCGTCACCGCGACGAGGGGTCGCCGATCTGGCGCCCTGTCTATCAAAACGGACAGACGATTCGCTTCACAAACGAGGGCGAAGGACTCCAAGAAGGGGCCGAGGACTCGGCAACAGAATGGCTAAAAAATCGCTTCATCTATCTTCAGCAGGCTGACGACCCGATTGTCTTGTTTCGGCTTGACTCGTTCTATCGAGAGTTTGACTGGCTCAAAGAGGGGCAGCGTTCACCCAAGGCGCCACCCGACATGGAATGGTTTCCAGCAGTCACCTTCTGGCAGGTGCTCTTCGATATGATCATGGCTGTTGGAGACTCACTACCCGACGGGAATGGTCACCGCTATAGCAGCGACGCCTATATTGAATCGTGGGTTGCCCTGACAAGACCGGAAAACTGGTCTAGCGAACAGACCGATGCGCTCAAGACCCATTTCCACAATATCGGGAATCCAAACAAGCCATAGTCAACTTTCACTCCCCCCTACTCATAGGCCAGGATATCGCGCACGCTGACGCTGGTGGCGCTGCGGGCCGGTAGCAGGCTGGCCACAAAGGAGAGCACCGCGATCAATGCCAGCCAGATCAGCACGCCGCCCACCGAGAAGCGATAGATCAGGGGCGCCTCCATAATAGCGTCGCCCACAAGCCGGTTCATCGCCAGCCCGAGGGGGATGGAGACGACAACCGCTGCCGCCCAGCTGATGGCGCCAATCAGCAACGACTCGGCCGTGACGATGCGAAAGATGCTGCTGTTGCCTGCGCCGATGGCGCGGAGCACGCCGATCTCGCGCGTGCGTTCAATGACGTTGAGGCTCATGGCGCCCATGAGCCCGATTGCCCCGACGACCGCAAGCAAAACGGCCATGATGAGCAGAAAACCGATCAGCACATTGAACTGGTTGATGATCTGTCCTTCCTCCGTGGCGCTGGTCTCGGCGTCGCTCACCTCAATGCCTGCGGCATCAAAGCGTGCTTCCAGATTCTCGGCCACGCGCGTCTGGGTGGCGAGATCGTGCTGATCGGTCACGACAAAGACGACGCCAATGCGGCCCACGCCGCCCACGAGTTCCGAAAAGTGGCGCTGGTTGACGTAGACCTGAGGCTCCGGCGGCGTACCCTTGACCAGACCCACCACGACCCAAGCCGACTCTTCGCCCTCGATCTTGAGCGTAAGCTGATCGCCCACGCCGATGTCCGGCTCTTCACGCAGCAGGATCGTGTTCACGACCACCGCGTTCGTGTCGCCCGGCAGCAGCCAGCGACCCTCCACCAGCGTGGGGTTGACGAGCGCGCTCTCCTCGGCCGGTGCGCGCAGGCCGATGTTCATGCTCTCCGTGCCGTCGTCGCGGATGCGCCGCACTGAATTGAAGCGCCACCCCTCAGCCGCGACCACGCCCGGCTCGGCCAGGGCCTGATCCAGCAGGCGGTCAGCGCGATGACCGCGCGGGAAGCTCACCACAACGTCATAGTCGATATAGTCGAACATGCCGTCAAGCGTTGTGAGCAGCGAAGCGCGTACCGTGAAGACGGCGATGAAGATACCACCCCCCAAAATGAGGGTCGTGAGCGTCAACATCAACCGTGTCTTGCGGCGAAAGGTGTTGCGCATGGAGAGGATGTAGGGCCGGGAGAGGCCGCGAACGCGTCGCAGCATGCGGTCAATGAAAGAACCGCGGGCACGCAGATTCATGCCCTGATCGCTGAGCGCTTCGCGCACAGTGGTGTTGGTGGCACTGCGGATGGGCACAAACGCGGCGATCAGGGGCACGCCCAGGCCGACAGCCAGTTCCAGAAGCCAAACCTGGGGGTCGATGGCGTAGGAGGCGATATCGAAGTTGACCAGATCCGCGATGTAATTCGCCAGCGCAAAGGCGCCCATCGTCCCCAGTGGGATGCCGATGGCCAGCGCCATCATGGCCAGCAGCCCCACAAACGCAAAGTAGATGCCCATGACCTGCCTGCGCTGTGCGCCCAGCGCCTTCATCACGCCAATCTGCCGCACCTGTTGCGTCAGGAGCGCCTGGAGCGCATTGGTGACCATGAAGCCACTGAGCACAAGCGACATCGCCCCGAGCACGCCCAGAATCAGCATGATCGGCTTGACGTCGGTGTCCGCGGGATGCAGGCCCGGCGTCTCGATCCAGGTGTAGTAGACCGTGGGTCCGACTTTCTCTACGCGATCGGCAACATCTTCGGCCACAGCCTGAATGTGGGGTACGTCGAATTGGTTTTGCGCGGTGACCAAGTAGAGCTGACCATAGGTGCGTTCCATGCCAAACCAGTCCAGCGTCGCCGGACTGATGTAGCCGACGCCCTGCCCGGTCCAGCCGCCGGATTGCTGCATGATATCGTGCGCCGTGCCCGCCACGGTCAGTCTGCGCTCTTTACCGTTGCTCAGCTCGATCAGGATCTCATCGCCCTGCGCGACGCCCATCCATTCCAGCGAGGCGCGTTCAATGACGATTTGGTTCTCGGGCGGCGGCCATGCGCCTGTCTGTGGCGTCAACTCGAAGACGCGTATGTCGTCGTAGTCAGGAACGGTGATGATGCGTAGGTTGCGCCAGGGAGTGGCATCCGGATCGGCATCAGCCGCCAGCGTCTTGAAGCGTACGCCGACCTCCAGGCGTGCGTCAGCCGCGGCGATCTCGGGCATATTGCGTACGGACCAGAGCAGCTCTTCATCAAAACGGCCGGTGTAGAGTACGGCACTCGCCGGCTTGACGGCATTCCAGCTTGCGTGCAGTTCTCGCGCCAAAATCGAACGCGAGCCGGCGATCATGCCCACGGCGAAGACGCCGACGGCGATGGAGAGTACCACCAGCAGCGTGCGCACCTTGTGATCCCATAAATCAAAAATTACTTTTCGCCAACGCGGTGCCACCATGATATCTGACCTCTTCTATTCGATGTGTTCGCGGCCGCCGTGGCGACACCACTGATCAACGAGCAATACGCAGAGTGGCCGCAGCAGGTTGCAGAAGTGCCAATCCAGCATGCGCCCATGTACCCTCGCGCAGACACGCCCACAATGGATGAGAGCTACCAGTTTGGCGGCGACAGCGCAGGTACAATAAACGTGCAAAGCGTATGCAAATGATTTATAATTGACTTGCTTACGTAGTTCATGCCGTTACTGATTGACAACAGCGCAACCCACTCACACTCCACAAAGGGGAAAAATCACATGAAGAAAGCTTGGTTATCCATTGGCCTGATGCTCGTAGCCGCCCTTTTCCTGGCGCCGTTCGCCGGCGTTGCCAATGCCCAGGATGCCGACATTGTCGACACCGCGGTCGCAGCAGGCGATTTCTCGACGCTGGTCGCTGCGGTGGATGCCGCCGGCCTGGTTGAAACGCTTAAGAGCGAAGGACCGTTCACCGTCTTTGCGCCGTCCGACGCTGCCTTCGCCGCTTTGCCGGCCGGAACCGTGGAATCGCTCCTGGCCGATCCGCAAGGCGCATTGACTGATATTCTGACCTACCATGTGATTCCCGGCAAGGTGATGGCCGGCGACCTGTCCGACGGCTTGGAAGTTGCCACGGTCAACGGCGACACCGTCGTCTTCACCATCTCCGATAGCGGCGCCATGGTCAACAACGCCAACATCGTTGCCACGGACATTGAAACGTCAAATGGCGTGATTCACGTCATTGACGCCGTCCTAATTCCCCAACTGGATGCTGCAGACGACACGGCTGATGCGGAAATGACGCCGGAAGCCACTGAGGAAGCCATGGAAGAGGCGGAAATGACGCCAGAAGCCACCGAGGAAGCCATGGAAGAGGCGGAAATGACGCCTGAGGCGACTGAAGAGGCCATGGAGGAAGCGCCCGCAGCGGAAATGACGCCGGAGCCGACTGAAGAAGCCATGGAGGAAGGCGCCAAGACGTCGCCCGAGCCCACGACTCTGCCCGTGACGGGTGCGAGCCTGCCTGGCAACTCGATCCCGGTCCTGGCCGTAATTGCCCTGGGCCTGATCGGTGCGGCTTTCGTCACGCGCCGACAGTCCTAGATTGACCGTAGTCTGACCAACTGAAAAGCGGGCGATGGAACGTGACGTTCCATCGCCCGCTTTTTTGTTTGGTGTGCGTCAGTTCCATGCGAGCTGATTGCGCTTCTGCCAGTACGCTGCCGGCGTCTCGGCCAACTGTGCCAGACTCGCGGCTGCTTCCTCATCCCACGGGACGGTCAGCGCCGCCACGTTTGATGCCAGATGCTCGACGGTGGCCGCGCCGCTCAAGGCAACAGAACACCAGGGTTGGGCCAACACGGCGCCCAGCGCCAGCGCATCAACCGTCGTGCTAAGCCGGCCGGCCTGGGCCTGGAGCAGCGCCAGCCGCGCCGCAAATGCCGGGTCTTCGTTGCGCGGCGTAAGACGGCCATTCGCCAGCGCTTCCTTCACAACCACGCCCCACCCCGCGGCCGCAGCCTCGGCCAGCGCATCGCCCGCCGATGGTTCGAGCAAGTTCCACGTCGCCTGCACTGCGTCAAACACGCCCACGCCATCCACCTGTACGGCTAGTGCAGCACGCAGCACATCGCCCTGGTCGGCGCCGCTAAGCGAGAGCCCGATCAGCAGGCCGTCGGCTTTGAGCCGCGCCAGTTCGTCGAGTACGGCGGCATTGTCCAGCACGCCGCTGGAAAACGTCGCCGAATGGATCTGATATAGCCGCAGATGATCACCCAGTAGCGATTGAGATTCCTGCCACTGGCGCGTCAGCACGGGCAACGAGTGCTCTTTGACCTCATGCTGGTCGGCCTCCACCTGCCAATCCGCGGTGTAGGTATATCCCCACTTCGAAGCGACAAAATCTTCCGCGGGCGCAATCTCTTTAGCCGTCAGCCAACTGCTCAGGAACGCCTCGGCGCGGCCATACGAGCGCGCGGCATCAAAGTAGCGGATGCCCAGGTCCCACGCGGCGTCGAGCACGGCGTGCGCGTGGCGCGCCATCTCCGCTACCTCATAGGCCTGGTTCAGGTCATCACCATGGCCCAAGGTGATGTAGCCGGGCCGGCCCAGCGCGGCCATGCCCAGGCCAAGCGGAGTCACCATATAGTCGCTGGCGCCAAAAGGACGAAGAATCATGTGAACACTATCCAATCAAAAACCACTTACGAACCCAAATATTGGCAATCAAATCGCGCAGTCATCCCTGGGAACGCCGAGCCCCAGCTCGGCTGGCAAAGCCCGGGCCGAGCTGGGGCTCGGCGTTCCCAGGCTGGCGCTTCCAGGGATCTTCATACGCTGCGCTCGTCTCAAGAGAAGCTTGCAAAACGCGTTTCAATGTCCACAGTTTTACACCAAAGTGCGCCCGCCGGCAATCGCGCCGATCACAAAAAGGGGCTCCGCGCCCGTTGCCACCGCTTCGGGCAAGGGCGCGTCCGGCGACTCGTGGGAGAGGTCCTCCTGGCAGGCGAAGAAACGCAGAAAGGGCCGGCGCTGTTGCGTCGTCTGGTCGCGGATCGTGCCGCGGAGCATGGGGTACTGGGCCTCTAGTGCATCGAGCACGCTGCGCTGCGTGACGGGACCATTCACGTCGACGGTCACTTCGGCGCCCACACCGGCCATGTTGCGCAGATGTGCAGGGAGCTTTACGCGGATCATGGCAGGGTCTGCACCTCGACAGAGAGCACTTTGGGCAGATCGCGGACGATGGCCATCCATGAGTCGCCACCATCGGCCGACGCGTAGACCTGGCCGCCCGTTGTGCCAAAGTAGACGCCGCACGGATCGAGCGTGTCCACGGCCATGGCATCACGCAGGACATTGACGTAGCAGTCCTGCTGCGGCAGGCCTTTGGTCAGCGCTTCCCACTCATTGCCGCCCGTGCGGCTGCGATAGACGCGCAGCTTCGCTTCGGGCGGATAATGCTCCGAGTCACTCTTGATGGGCACAACGTAAACGGTATCGGGCTCATGGGCATGCACATCGACTACAAAGCCAAAGTCTGACGGCAGATTGCCGCTGACCTCGTACCAGGAATCGCCGGCATCGTCGCTGCGCATGACGTCCCAATGCTTCTGCATAAAGAGCACGTTGGGCCGATCCGGATGGAGCGCCATGTGATGGACGCAGTGACCGACGTCGGCTTCGGGTTCGGGGATGTAGTCTGAGATCAGACCGCGGTTGATCGGCTGCCAGCTCTCTCCGGCGTCGTCGCTGCGGAAGGCGCCGGCCGCCGAAATGGCAATGTAGATGCGCGCCGGGTCTTGCGGATCCAGCAGAATGGTATGCAGGCACATGCCGCCGGCGCCGGGCTGCCACAGGGGTCCGCTGCCATGCTTGCGCAGCCCAGATAGCTCGTCCCAGGATTGACCGCCGTCGGTCGAGCGAAAGAGTGCAGCGTCTTCCACGCCGGCGTAGACGGTGTCCGGGTCGGTGAGGGATGGCTCAAAATGCCAGACGCGATTGAACTCCCAGGGGTGAGGCGTGCCGTCATACCACTGATGAGTGCCGGGCACGCCGTCGTAGACGAAATCATTGCCCACAGTCTCCCACGTCGCGCCGCCGTCATCGGAGCGATGAACCACCTGCCCGAACCAGCCGCTCGACTGTGCAGCATAGAGCCGATTCGGTGCAGCCGGCGAGCCTTTAAGATGATAGATCTCCCAGCCGCCGAAAAAAGGCCCGTTCACGGTCCAGTCAGTGCGCGCGCCGTCAGCGGTGAGGATAAACGCACCCTTGCTGGTGCCCACAAGTACACGTACTGCGCTCATTGTGCCTCCTTTGTTATCGCACACGATCTCACTGTTCTTATTCGCGGGGAAAAGCCAGGTGGGGAGTGAGGCCAGTATAGAACATATATTCTTGCCCGTCAATCGCTTTTTTTTGCGGCGAGAGGGGAGCAAGCGCTGCGCTCAAGTGAGATTTGTGACTGATTCAGCCATTGTTACGTGAAGCCAACCGACCATAAATGCGCACAAAATAGTGCGAATTTGCGACAAAAGGATGAGCTATTGCCGCTTGATGCAACCGATCCGCCTCAGCGCCGTGATCCATCCTGCCGGCGAGGAGCGATTGCACCAACAGGCTGATGCAGCGCAAGCCGTAGTGGCCCGTTTGTGCGGCAATGCACTCGCCCTGCTCGAGCCGCTCGCTTCCCCGTAGCGTATCGCCATCCAGAGCGGCGGCAGTGGCGTCAAGCAGGTAAGCAAGGCCCAGGTCGTCCAAACGTTTGATGGAAGCAAGATCGGGGATCGCCTTTGCCAACTCGGCCTGGACTGCCGCTGTGCGTCCGTCCAGGAGCGCCAGCGCAGCGAACCGCAACCGTGCGGCGCCCTGGAACCAGACGACGTTTTGCGCCTCCGCGATAGGCAGGCCCTCGGCCAGCATGGCGGCCGCCGTGGTGAAGCGCCCTGCGTGGAGGTAGATGTCCACGACCTCACTGCAGAGATCCATGGCGAGCCACATCTCCATGCCCAGGCCACGGATGATCTGCAATGCCTCGCCATGATAGACTGTGCCCCGCTCGGCATCGCCGGAGAGCATGGCGACCAGGCCGAGTTCGGAAAATGCCCCGCTCAGGCCACGCACATCGCCGACCGTTCGCCACAATTCGAGCGATTCGGTCAGGGCATCGCGCGCGCAATCTAGTGCGCCAAGCCGAGCATTGATCATGCCCACGCTCATAAACGCATTGGCTAGGCCTCGCGTATCTCCCAGTTCGCGGCGCAACGCCAGGGCGGCCTCAGCCTGGGCAAGGCCCGCGGCATAGCGCCCTTGGTTTGAGTTGCTCCAGCTCAGCAATTGCAGGGTCTCAGCTTCCCCCCAACCATCTCCAAGCTCGACAAAGCAGCGCTGACCGGCTGTTGCAGATCGTTCGAGAGACTCAAAATCGTCATGATAGAGCGCCAGCAGCGCACGGTTGCGCAGCACCATGCCAGTCGCCCCTGGCCCCAGTGCCTTCACGGCAGCGACTTGCTCGCGGCACAGTCTCGATTGATCGCTACATGCGTCGGCGCCGTGCCGCCGCCCCATTGTCCGGTCGAAAAGCGCCTGCCAAGTCTCAGCGCGAGGCGCACGCGCCCGGCCGCCGGCGTCCCCACATCATGGAGGCAGGCAAGTGCCAACTCACAAGCCCAAACGCCATCGGCCGCACGCCCCGTCCACTCATAATAGCTGCACAATGCATCAAGGCTGCGCGCCATCCGTGCAACCTGCCGGGCTTGGCAAACCCAACGCCACGCTGCGCGGATATTGTCATAATCAAGGTCAAGGGCCGCGATCGCAGCCCCCTGCGCCTCGTTCTTCAAGTCAGGACCACGTGCTTGGAGCAGATCAACGAAGCAACGGGCATGAGCATCGCACGCCTTCACCTTCTCATCGTCCATCTGATCGAGTTGCTCGGCCGCGAACTGGCGCAGCAATTCGTGGACCTGCACGCGGCTCGTCTCTCCATCGACACGCTGGACGCAGGATTTAGCAAGCAGACGATGCTGTAGGCTGGGCGCGGCATCGGCAACAGCTTCGGCAGCCGCCACGCTGAAGCTGCCTCGAAAAACCGAGAGCCTGGCAAAGGCCGCCTGCTCGGCGGGGATGAGCATGGCCCATACGGACTCGATCAATGCCCGGATGCTGCGGTGACGCGCCGAAAGATCCGGCGCGTCCTGGGCCAGTAAATCCAACATGGATTCCGTCCTGCCCAGGAAGCGGCGGGCAACCTCCTGCGGTGAGAGCAGATCGGCCCAGCTAGCGGCAAGAATAATCGCAAGAGGATGGCCTTCCACCGCTCGGCAGATGGCGCCAATCGCGTCCAGGTCGTGCGGTGAAGCCTGAAAGCCGGGATCGACGTGGCGGACGCGGTCACAGTAGAGATCGACTGCACCGACCGCCTCGATCTCATCTGCATCATCTGCATCGATTGTGTGGGCAGAGGGCGTCCTCAACCCTTCGATATGGACAAGCCGCTCACACTGAAGGCCGAGACGAATCCGCGCCGTGCAGAGCAATTGAACGTGAGGCGCGGCCTGCAGGAGCGTCGCGAGCTGGCGGCGCACGTCGAGCAGCTGCTCCAGATTGTCAAGTACGAGCAGCAAGCGCTTCGTGCGCAGATGGTTGATCAGTTGCGCCAATGGCTCGGCGTCGCCCTGCAGCGACAGTCCCAGCGTCTGGCACACGAATGGGGCAAAAAGATCCGCTTCGTCCAGGGGCGCCAACGCCACCCAAAACGCGCCGTCGGGAAAGCGTGAGGTCTGACGGCGGGCGGCCTCCAGCGCAAGGCGCGACTTGCCCACACCCCCCACGCCGAGCAGCGTGATCAGCCGACTGTCGGGCATGGCAAGCAGCGACGCGATCGCCGTCATTTCCTGCTCCCGGCCAATCAGCGGCGTAAGCGGCGCCGGCAGCCGTGAGGCTATGGAAGTGGCTGAATCGTGCAGTCCTGCACTGGCGCGAATTTGTGCATTGAGCTCGACCGTTGCGGGTCCCGGCTCAACCCCCAGCTCCGAGGCGAGCAGGGCGCGACAGCTTCGGAATTGGGCCAGCGCTTCGCTCCGCCGGCCGACGGCAACGAGCAAGCGCATGAGGCGTCGATGTGCGTCCTCCAGCCAAGGTTCCAGCGCCAGTTGACGCCGCACAAGCTCAATCGCCTGTTCGAGCTCACCCCGCTGCTGATGAGCATCAGCCAGTTCGTTCAGCAGACGCATAGCTTGCTGATGAAAGCGCTCGCGCTGGACCGTCAGCCACTCTTCAAAGGGCGCGGCATCCGCCAGAGTGAAGCCATCCAGATAGCGGGCCACGGTAGCAGGAGAGCGCCCCCTGCAGCGGCTCGACGTCCGTATTGCTTTGATCTGATCGTTCAGCGGCTGCAACAAATTGCAGCACGTCGACGCAGCAAACGCCGCGCCGATGAAACGCAACGGTTTGGGCGGTCGCGTGCAGGACCGGCTGCGCGGCCTCGTCCTCGCGCAGGAGGCGGCGCAGCACGGCCAACGCGTTGCGCAGGCTGGCGCGCGCCAGGCGTTCAGGCGACTCCGGCCAGAGCAGGCCGGCCAGCAACTCACGGCGATAGGGTTCGCCGGCATTGACGGCCAGATACGCGAGCAGTGCGCGCACTTTATCAGTCGTAAAACCAGTGAGTGCCTGGCCGTGAAGCCGGACCTCAAAGGGGCCAAAGAGGTTGATTTCGAGGCGGAGCGGGTCGTCCGTCATCCGGCAGACCTTCCCTGTCATGCAGTTCGTTGTGTCTCTCCATTATACACGAATTTCAGCCCGGCCGCGGCAGATTTTGCGCTTTTTTTGCGCCCGAATGATTCGCTATTCACGTAATCAAGCGAACCGGGCGTCGCCAAGGTCCTGCACAAATCTGATTGAGGCGGACAGGTCCGGTCCACGCCTCAGGCAATTTCGGGCATTCAATTGACTATGCGGCCAGTGCCGGTGGAGCTTGCTTGGACTGAGCCCGACGCGACCACTTAGCGATTTGACGACCGGTTTTATAATATTTCTTGAAAGGAGCAGCAGCATGAACCGCAGCAGACGTATGTGGGGAGTTGTCGGAATGACGGCTATCGTTTTATTGGCAGGCTTCTTGATCAGCAGTGCATTGCTGGACGGCAATGCCAATGCCCAGACGCCGCCTGCCGAGTTGCGCGGCACGGCTTTCTTCCGTGGCGAGCTAATGGAAACAGGCTACGTCTTCTCACCGGACGCAACGAATTCGTGCGAAGCGATTGCCACCCTCGTCCATGAAGGCGGCGAAGCATATGAGTTGCGTCTCAGCGAGCTATGTGAAGAGGAAGAACCGCGCTTGAGCACTTGGGCGCTAGAGTTGTCCGAGGATGGCCAGGTCAGCGGTACCTTCTTCGAGCGCCAGGTCTATCCAGTCTCCGACGCAAGTACGTTCGACGAAATCTGGACCCACACTGGCTGCACGATGGATGGCGGCTTTCCTGAACTGACCGGTTCCTGGGACGGCGAACGGCTACTGGCGTATACGACATTTGAGGGGCGCTGTGAAGGCGGTACCTACTGGGGTGACCCTGAAATCATGATGTGGATGAGCCAGGACGATGATCCCGATGGTCCGATGGCCGACGGCCTGGACTGGAGCGACGGCCGCGCGCACATGGAGTTTGGCGTTGACATGACAGTCGTGCCCTAGTCGCATCGAACCGTCTCAACGAGCGATTAGCCTGACACGGTGGACGCAGAACGCAGGCTGCGTTCTGCGTCCGCCGTAACCATCTCTGTGATCGAGAGCCATCCATGAGCAAGGACCAGGACCGACGCACGTATCTGCTCCGCCTCTGGAGCGAGCGCAACAATGGATCTGCCCACTGGCGAGCGTCATTACAGGAGATCCATAGCGAGGCCGTGCGCGGCTTTGGCAACGTGGCAGAGTTGTGCGTCTATCTGCACCACCAGACCTTCATCGATGAACGTAGCCAGTCCAGGACGGATGAAGAAGAAGCGGAGGCCATCGACGTCGATCACACGTCACCGTAATGTCCTGCTGTAATGTCCCGCTGTAATGTCCCGCTGGGAAGGGACTGATCGCCACGGGCTTTTCGGGCCACATGATCGTTTTTCCTCCCGGCGTCGTGCGTGGAGCTTGACCATAGAAGCCGGCGAAGAATGAAGAGTCAGCGTTCAATCAGACAAGGCACTCGGGCGGGCGATCCCGCCGGGCACAGCTTATGTTTATCCACAAGTCGACAGCGAAGGCGCGTCGGGACAATCATGACGTTGGCTTGCAATCCCGCCGGGCATGAATGCCCTTGCTGGCAGGATGCGCCCCATGAAGTGGGGCTTTTCTATCGACGCCCTAGCCCCATTTTATGAGGCGCCGCGCTCTAGCACACGGCATTCATGCCTGGGCGGTCGTCATGGCTACCGGGACCAGGGATGGGAACACCGTAAATCAGGCCAAGTCGGTTATCGCCATGTCAATGGCACGTTTTGGTGGACACATGGTTAAGTCATAACGAATTGGATCGACAGCAACGGCAGGGACGAACTTATCGCCACGAGCTTCTCCGGCGACATCATCGTTTTTCCCTCCCGGCGTCGTTCGTTGACGAGCAGTGACTAGTGCGCTGTTGACAGTTCGAAAACCACCGACGTTCGCCATCAACGACCAACCGTCAACGGGACCTGGAACAAGACGCCCGGTTGCGGCAGGTCGATCCTTCGCTAGGCTCAGTACAGACACGTCCAAGCAAGCGCAATCGGCGTTTGGCTGATGCCATGGGCAGTTGCTTACAGGTGGGCAGTTGCTACGGAAAGCGATTCCAGCGCAGCGAGAGGCTCACCGCCACAATCGCCAGCAGCGCGGCAAGCGCGGTGAAGAAGACGCTGATTTCATAGGGCACCTTCTGCAGCGAAATGTTGGCGGGCAGATTGAGGAAAACGTCGAGCAGTTGCTCGGCGTTTTCGGCCTGGTAGTAGGCGCCGCCGGTCAGGTCGGCCACGCCGCGCAGGGTCTCTTCATCCAGCACAACGAAGCGGCGCCAGTCGCCGCCGCCCCCACCGCCTCCACCCGCAAAGCCCCCGGCAAACCCGCTGCCAAAGACATCACTCCCCAACTGCTCCCGCGTGCAGACAAGCTGCCCCGGATCGATGGTCCCGAAGCCAATGGTGTAGACCCGCAAGCGTCGGTCAGCCGCCTGCTGGGCGGCGTCAAGGGGGCGCGGCCCCTGCGCATTGGCCCCATCGGTGAGGAGCACGATGATGTCGGGCTGATAGCCTGCGCCTGCCACGGCCGGCGCTTCTTCCCCCGCGGGCGCGCCCGCCTGGAGGTTGACGCCGCTGGGCGCGACCGCCTCGTTGACCAGGGCAACGGCATCGATGGATTCGAGAATGGCGCTGCCGATGGCCGTGCCGAAGGCGGTCGTGAAGTTGTCGATGGCCTGGACCAGCGCTTCCTTGTCATCGGTCGGCGCGACGACCGTTTCTGCAAAACCGGTAAACGCGACGATGCCGATCCGCGTGCCGTCGGGCTGATCCTCCACAAAGGCGCGGGCGGCTTCCTGGGCGATGGTCAGACGGTTGGGGGCCACGTCGGTGGCGCACATGCTGCGCGAGACGTCGATGGCCAGCATGATGGTCGATTGGCTGAGCGGTATCTCGATTTCGGCCTGAGGACGGGCCATGGCCACGGCCAATCCCGCCAGGGCCGTCAGAAAGAGGGCAAAGGGCAGATGGCGCCGCCAGCGAGCGTGTCGGGGCAGGGCCGCACGCACGAGTAGCAGGCTCGAATAGCGCACGGCATAGCGCTGCTTGCGTCGCAGCATCCACAGGTAGAGCGCCAACAGCAGCGGCACAATCAGCAGCGCGGTCAACGCCCAGGGCCAGAGAAAGGTCATGAAACGCCTCGCATTACGGCATGCGTCCAAACCAACGCATGGAGAGCGCGCCGCCGATCAGAAAGAACAGCAGGGCAAGGCCGGCCAGCAGCGCAGTCACTTCGGTCATCTCTCCCTCAACGGTCAACTGCAGGTCGACGCCGTCGTAGATCTCGGCCAGCGTGGCGGCATCGGCGGCGGCGTAGTAGACGCCGTTGGTCAAATCAGCCAGTTGCTGTAGGAGCACCTCGTCAAGTGCCGTGACCAGGCTGAAGCCTTCTACTTCGATTACGGCCCCATCTGCGCTGCCCAGGCCGATGGAATAGATGCGCACGCCCGCCTCAGCCGCGGCCTGGGCAACAAGCAGCGGATCGGGATTGCCGGTGTTTTCGCCGTCGGTGAGGAGCAAAATCACGGCCGAAGAAAAGTCGGCCAGACCAAAGTCGCCCGTCACCGTGCCACTGTCGGCGTCAAAGGCTTCTTCGTTGATCGCCAGCGTCTCGCCGGCAATTGCATTGAGCGAAGTAAAGATGCCCTGCCCCAACGAGGTGCCGCCTTCCGGCGCAAGCTGGTTGAGTGCATTTAGCACGGCGGCGCGATCGTCGGTCGGTGGTTGAACGATGAGGCCGCCAACGCCAAAAGCGACGACGCCCAGGTCAATCGTCGACGGCTGATTCTCCACAAAGAGTTGGGCCGCTTCCTTGGCCGCGTCCATACGCGTCGGCTCCAGATCGTCGGCCAGCATGCTGTTGGAGATGTCAAAGGCCAAGATCACCGTGCCCTGGACGCGCGGCAGGCTGAGCGCAACCTGGGGCCGGGCCAGCGCGACCAAGAGCGCGGAAATGCCGGCCAGGAAGAAGAGAGCCGGGATGTGCCGGCGGCGGCGCAGGGCCGCGTTACCGCCGGCTGCCGTGCCCAGTGGGCCGAGCGCGGCGGCTGCTTGCGCCTGGTTGCGGCGCAGCCGGCGATAGCGCCAGATCAGCAGCGGAATCAGCCCCAGAGAGAGCAACATGAAGGGCCAGATAAAAGAGAAATAGTCACTCATCGGCGCCGCCCCTTGCGCAGCGCGGCCATGCGCAGGATGGCGCGGGTCAGATCTTCGTCGGTGCGGATTGTGAAGAGATCCGCCCCCGCACGCCGGGCGCTGGTCGCCAATTCACTTTCGCGTTCGTCCGCGGCCGCGGCAAAGCGCTGGCGGAAGCCGGCGTCGCTGGTGTCGACGTAGAGATGCTCACCTGTTTCCATGTCCTCCACCACAATCAGGCCGGCGTCGGGCAGTTCATGCTCCGATGGATCGAGCAGGCGCATGGCGATCAGCTCGTGACGCCGGTGGAGCAGCGCCAGCGTGCTCTCCCAGCCGGGCGGGCTGATAAAGTCGGAGATCACAAAGATGAGCGAGCGCCGTTGCGCCGCGTTGAGTCCGGCACGCAGCAGTTCAGTGAGATCGGTCGTGGGACCGGGCTGCGTGGAGGCGCGATCCAGGAGCGCACGCGTCAGCAGCAGGACCTGGTTGCGTCCCGTGCGTGGCGGGATGATCTGGGCGACGCGGTCGGTGTAGAGAATCGCACCGACGCGACTGCCGTCGCGCGTCAGGAGGCGCGCCAGCGTGGCCGTCAAGTCCACCAGCATGGCCTGCTTCGTCTGCTCCGCCGGGCCAAAGCCCATGGACGGACTGAGGTCGAGCAGGAACCAGGCGGTCAGTTCCCGATCCTCGGTGTACTGGCGCACGTGCAGTTGATTCATGCGCGCGGTCACGTTCCAGTCGATATGGCGGATATCGTCCTGGGCCTGATATTCGCGCAGGTCGGCGAAGTCGATGCCGCTGCCATAGAAGAGCGTGCGGTAGTCGCCCTGAAAGAGACCGTCCAGGCGACGGATGATGCGCCACTCCAGGCGCGCGAGGATCTGTTCGGGCGGCAGATGAGTGTTCAAGGCTGGGCGTTCACGGCAACGTTACGTGGGCGGAAATCTCAGGCTGGCGCACCGCACTGAGCAGGCCGACGAGTACCTGATCGCTATCGACATTGTCGGCGAGCGCCTCATAGGAGAGGACGAGACGATGGCGCATGACGTCCGGGGCCAGGTCGAGGACATCCTCGGGCAGCACGTAGGCGCGATCGCGCAGGAAGGCCAGGGCACGCGCGGCCAGAATCAGGTTGATCGAGGCGCGCGGGCTGGCCCCAAAGAGAATGTAGGGCGCGAGCTCGCCCTGACCGACCGTAGCCGGCTCGCGGCTGGCGGTCACGAGCTTGACCGCATACTCGATCAGCGCGGGATCCACATAGACCTCGGCCACCTGCTCCTGCAGACGCAGCAGCTGCGCCGGATCGAGAATGCGCTGAATCTCCGGCATGGCCGCGATCATGCGCTCGACGATCACAAATTCCTCCGTGGGCGTCGGGTAGCCAACCAGCACCTTGAGCATGAAGCGATCCACCTGGGCTTCGGGGAGCGGGTAGGTGCCTTCCGATTCGATGGGATTCTGCGTCGCCATGACGAGAAAGGGATTGGGCACTTGATGGGTCTCACGCCCGATCGTCACCTGGCGCTCCTGCATGACCTCCAGCAGCGCGCTCTGGACCTTGGCCGGCGCACGGTTGATCTCGTCGGCCAGCAGGAGATTGGTGAAGACCGGCCCGAGCGAGGTGTCAAAGCCGCCGGTTTGCTGATTGTAGATGCGGGTGCCGATCAGGTCGGCCGGCACCAGATCGGGCGTAAACTGGATGCGTTGGAATTGCCCGCCAATCACGTCGGCCAGCGTGTTGATGGCCATGGTCTTGGCCAGCCCCGGCACGCCCTCGACCAGGATATGGCCCCGGGCGAGCAGCGCCACCAGCAGCCGCTCCAGCAGTTCGTCCTGGCCGACAATGACGCGCTTGACTTCGAAGAGCACGCGCTCCATTGGTTTTTGGGGCAATTCGTTGTTTGTTGGCTCCATGGGTCATCCTGTCGATACGGTGCTGAATGAGACGTCGTAGCGCAAAGTCTGTAGGTAATGCAATGTCTGGACGACGTTTGAGATTAAAGCCGGCCTTACTGCAGCGGCAGGCCGGCTGCTCCGCCTGCGGTGTCAATGCGCACGGCGAGGCCAATTCCGATAAAGGTGTCGGCTTGCGTCGGGTTGATCAGGGCAACGATGATGCCGACGACCTCGCCGTTGCGGTTGAGCAGGGGTCCGCCGGATGCGCCGGTATTGACGGCCGCGTCGACCTGAATCAGACGCTCCAGCTTCAGGTTGCTGTTGGGCAGCGTATAGGTGCGGTTGAGCCCCGAGACGACGCCGGCGCTGATCGAACCCGCCAGCCCCAGCGGCGTGCCGACGACATAGGCCTCATCACCGACCCGCACGGCGCCGGGATTGCCAAGGGTGGCCGGCGCAAAGATCTCCGGCAATTCCTCGGGCTGCAGCACCGCGATATCAATATCAGGCTCGGCGCCGATCACCGCGGCGACCGTTTCCGTACCGTCGGCAAAGGTCACGGTTACCTCTTCGAAGCCCGCCACAACGTGCAGCGCGGTCAGTATCGCGCCGGCGCTGTTGACGATCACGCCGCTGCCGATGCCGCTGGGGAGATCGTCATCCGGCGCCTGCACCGTCTGCATGGCGGCCGGCTTGAGGGCCGATTCAGCCTGCAGGTGCGCAACGCCCCGGTCATTGGGCAAGCGATCACCGGTTGTAATGGTTACCAGGGAAGGGAGAATGAGTTCATACGCCGTGGCGGAGTAGGCGGCCGGCGGCGTGATTTCGGCGACAATTTCCTGGGTCCGGGCGTCGACTTCATCCGCCGTGAGTGGTGGCGGTGTCAAATAATCATGGAGGAAAAAGCCGCCCGCCATGATCAATGCGCCGCATAACACCAGGAGGAGCGCCTGAACCAGCGGCGCACGCAGCCAGCCGGGCAGCCGCGGCCGCTGTGGCGGATTTGGGTCAGTCCCGCCGTCTAGCCCTCGATCTTGAAGTTGGTCGGACGACACTTCGCTCATTGCGCAGGTGATCGGCAAGCAGACGCCGTCAGATTGAACTGAGTGAATACGACGTCAACAGCGGCAGGGGGTGAGGGCCCGAGCCAACGCCGGCAAGCAAGCCGGCACTGTTGCTACGGTAACAGAGATTAGGGAATCTTCTGTAACGCTACCGACCATGTCCAACGTGCTGCGACTAGCGATCGGGGAGCAATTCCGGCACATTGCCGAGCGAAGCCTCCAGGACGAGAATGCGCGCGCGCGACGAATTCGGGCAGCGGCGCCTTGCGCTGGGCGGTGTAGTCAAAGGTCACGGCCATGCTTTCGCCTTCAGCAACCAGGCGACCATGCTGCACGCTAACGGCGCGGTGCGCAATCACAAAGCGATCACTGCCGAGCTGGGAGACGCGTGCGCCGACCCGTAGCGTATCGGGATAGGTGACGGGAAAGAGAAAGCGACAATCGATCGACGCCAAAATCGGGCCGATCGTCGTGTCTTTCATGAATTCCATCACACCCAGCGCTTCCAAGTAGGCAACGCGTGCGCTCTCAAAATATTGAAAATAGACGACATTGTTCACGTGTTGGAACGCGTCCATATCGCCCCAGCGCACCGGCACATCGTGGATCACGGGGTAGTCGCGTAACAGATCGTCAGTCATCGCTTATCCAAAGAGCTGATACATGGGTTTAATCACGAGCAGGGGCACGCAGGCGCGCTGGGGCAGACCGGCGACGAAAAGGACAGCGGCCGCCACGTCCTCGGACTGGAGCATTGCGGCGCGGCGCTCGGCGCTGACGGGCACGACCCGCTTGTCGAGAATGGGCGTGTTGACCTCGCCGGGGCAGACTGCGCTGGCGCGCAGACCGTTGGGCAGCTCTTCCTCGTTGAGGTTGTGCGTCAGCGCGACGACCGCATGCTTGGTGGCCGAATAGGCCGCGCCGGCCATGGCGCTGGGCCGCAGCCCGGCAGTCGAGGCGACGTTGATGATGAGGCCGTCGCCGCGGGCGCGCATGGCCGGCAACGCCGCACGCGTCATGTTGAAGACGCCGGTCAAATTGACGTTGACGACCAGATCCCAGTCGTCCGGTTCGACCTCGCCGACCGAGCGGGGGTTTGTGTTGAGACCGGCGTTGTTGACGAGAATGTCGGCAGCGCCAAAGCGTTCTTCAATCGCGGCGACGGTTGTGTTGACCGCGTCGCGGTCGCTGACGTCGCAGGGGCAAAGCATGATTTGATCGGCGGGCAGGCCGTCAGCTGTTTCGGCCAGCTTGGCCGCTCGGCGGCCGATGAGCGCAACCCGGGCGCCTTCGGCGACAAAGGCGGCGACGACCGCGCGCCCAATACCCGTGCCTGCGCCGGTGACAATGACGGTCTTGTTTTCGAATTGTGGCATCGTTTGAGGTTCCTTGTTGGATGAGTGGGCATGTGCGGGAGATATGATTGCTGCGTTCGTGCAGCGGGCATGCAATCATTCACACGTTGAAGCGGAAATGGATGACGTCAGCGTCTTGGACGACGTATTCCTTGCCTTCGACGTGGACGGCGCCGTTGGCTTTGGCCTTGACTTCGCTGCCGTACTGGATGAAGTCACCGAAATGAACGACCTCGGCGCGAATGAAGCCGCGTTCAAAGTCGGTGTGAATCACGCCCGCGGCCTGGGGCGCGGTGGCGCCTTCGGTGATGTTCCAGGCGCGCAGCATCTTCGAGTCGGTGGTGAAGAAGCTGATGAGCCCCAGGGCGCGGAAGCCGATGTGAATGAGCTGCTCCAGCCCGCTCTCTTCGGCGCCGGCCAGCTCGAGAAATTCCTGGCGCTCAGTCTCGCTCATGCCGATCATCTCTTCTTCGAGCTTGGCGCAAAGCTTGACCACGGCCGCGCCCTGCTCCGCGGCCAAAGCCCGCACTTCACGCACGTACTCATTCTCCTCAGCCAGGCCGGCCTCATCGACGTTGGCGACGTAGATGACGGGCTTGGCGCTGAGGAAGCGCAACTCGCGATTGAGCGTCTGAAAGGCTTCGCTCTCTCGGTCCGGGTAGGCGGAAGCAGGCTCGCCCCGCTCCAGCATGGCTTTGAGCGCCTCGGCCGCGGCCTGGACGGGCACAAGCTTTTTGTCGCCTTTCACCTCGCGCACCAGCTTCTCCAGCTTGCGCTCCAGCTGCTGAAGGTCGGCCATAATCAGCTCGTAGTTGACGACTTCGATGTCGTTACGCGGCTCGGGCTGGGCCTGGACGTGAATGACGTTGTCGTCATCGAAGCAGCGTACCACGTGGACAATGGCCGCCACGTCGCGAATGTTGCCCAGAAACTGGTTGCCCAGCCCCTCGCCCTGGCTGGCGCCCTTCACCAGCCCGGCGATGTCAACAAATTCAATGGTGGCGTAGGTCACGCTGTCGTGTTCGATCAGTTCGGCCAATTGGTCGATTCGCGGCTCGGGACAGCGACGATGGCCTTGTTGGGCTCGATGGTGCAGAAGGGATAGTTGGCGGCTTCGGCGTTTTGGGCTTTGGTCAGCGCATTGAAGGTCGTGCTCTTGCCCACGTTGGGCAGGCCGACGATGCCAATCGGAAGGGTCATGGGTATGCGTTGCTCCTGCAGTGGTATTGGGCAATGGGCATAGTGTAGCGGAAAGCCGAAGCAACGCCAAGCAGAGCAACCCGACGGCGGCTGGCGTCCGGGACCGCCGATCACCAGCTCGGCAGCACAGCACGGGCCAAGCTGGAGCTTGGCGT
>CAWEEJ010000010.1:0-119952 GCA_963807905.1 uncultured Chloroflexia bacterium
CACGGGCAGACCGCTCGGTACCGATGCTGGAACCAACTGGCTCATATCCATGGCCGACGGCGACGTCTGCGCGTGAAGGAACGCCATGAGTCGGCCAAATTCCTCCTGACTCAAGCGCCGTTCCGTTGCCACCAGTGGATCGAGCGTCGGCAGCAGCGCGCTGCGGACGCTCTGATCATTGCGCACAGTCGCCAGTACCACGGCCGGCAGATGCTCACCCGTGTAGCCGCTCATGCTGTCGATACAGTTGAGGTGGTGGAGCACGGCCTCTTCCAGCGAATCGAACGCGCCATTGTGCATCCACGGCCCGGTCAAGGCCACATTGCGCAGCGGCGGCGTACGAAAGGCAAATCGATCCTGAGGATCGCCGGTCACCAGGAAGCGGCCGGCGTCCAGCCCAGTCTCGTCCTTGCCAGGACCCAACTGGGGCACGCCGATGTTATGGAATTGCTGGTCTGTCATTAAGCTGCCGCTGTGGCAGGAGGAACAGCCCGCCTCCCCATAGAAGAGCAGCGCACCTGCTTTGGCTTGGTCTGATAGCGCTGTCGTTTCTCCGGCCAGATACCGATCCCAAGGGCTGTCAGCGAAGGAGAACGCGTCGATTTCGTAGGCGGCAAGCGCGTTGGCTGCATGTTGGAAGCCCCAGATCCTCCTTCTGCAACCCCGGATAAGCCGCCTGAAACAGATGGTCGTAGGCTGAGATTGCCTGCAACCGGTCCATCAAGGCTGCCCAGATTTCGTCGTGGTTCTCGTCGGGAATCAACGCCAACTCGTTCCTGCCGGCGTCAATCGACTCAGGACCGTACAGGGCGCCAATCTGACCGCGCATTTCGTCACGTGAGGTCACCGGGAACATCGCCTGTGCGGCCAGGGCGTTTTCAAGATCCTCTGGCAACAAATCCGCGGCGGGCGATCCGAAGTAGTCGGTCTCGCGGGCGACGCGGCCGTCCCAGAACATGGTCTCCCATTCGGGCGCTCCCCGGTTGAAAAGTTCCGGCGCGTTTCGGGGGATCAATGACGTGGCTGCGTCGGCAACGCGCATCGTGCCCAGTCCTCGACCACTCGTGCCAATTGATAGCGGCAAGCCGTCTGCGCTGTGGAGCAAGGGATGGTGGCACGTCGCGCAGGAGATATCGCGATTGCCGCTCAACTCCTTGTCAAAAAAGAGCGCTTCACCCAGGATAACTTTGGCCGGATCCTGGGGCGCACCCAGATCGATCGGTTCCAGACTGGCTTCAACAATCACAAGCTGCAACTGGTCATCCAGCGCTGTAGGATCTGCGGGGACTGTTCCCCGCTCGTCCGGCACGCCAATCGGCTGAATACACGCGCTGCAGAGAGCAGCGACGGCCAGCAGCACAATGAATTGTGAACGGTTGAGCATGATCGTCTCCTTCGGAAGACCACAGCAACCGTCTGCCCGATTTCCAGAGCTTCGCGTGATTTCTGGGACTTCCCAAACCGGTCTTCCCACGACGAGAATCCTTTCTTCTAGAGCGAGCAATTCTGCTCCAGGCTGACTGCGCAGAATCTTACTATCCCCAATCATAGCGTAGATTCGTTGTCGTACTGTGACGGAGCCGCAACGGTTCTGTTCTAGCCGCTCTGGACAAGGAGGGCGTAGCGGCTGTGCCACAGGTTGTCTATCACATCCACTGACAGAACGGGTGCTATAATAGGTAAATCGACCGGGCGCTGTAGTCAACAGTGGTCTCATTCGCGACACACGGCTGCTCTGCACGGTAACCCAAATTCACACCATCCCGGAGCCAAATCACCATGTTTGATGTTCAGTCCGTTCGTCGCCAATTTCCGGCCCTCAGCGAATTTTTTAACGGCCGCCCCGCGGTCTTCTTCGACAACCCTGGCGGCACCCAGGTGACCCAATCGGTTATCGACGCCATGACCGGCTATCTGATCCGCAGCAATGCCAACACCCATGGTCAGTTTGAGACCAGCAAACGCTCTGACGCCATCATCGATGAGGGACGTCAGGCTGTAGCCGATCTGCTTGGGGCCGACGCCGATGAAGTCATCTTCGGCCCCAACATGACCAGCCTTGCCTTCGACCTCAGCCGTTCCCTGGCCGCTGAGTTCGGACCGGACGACGAGATTGTCGTCACGCGGCTCGATCATGATGCCAACATCATGCCCTGGGCGCTCATGGCTGAGGATGTGGGCGCGACCGTGCGCTGGGCGGACGTTGATCTGGAGACCTGCACGCTGGACATGGCCCACCTTGAATCGCTGATCAACTCCAAGACCAAACTGGTGGCGGTCGGCTATGCCAGCAATGCCAGCGGCACGATCAACGACATCGCCACGGTCATTGGTTGGGCCAAGGCTGTGGGCGCCTATTCATTCATCGACGCGGTTCAGTTTGCGCCCCATGGCTTCATCGACGTGAAGGCGCTGGATTGCGACTTCCTGGCGTGCAGCGCCTACAAATTCTTTGGTCCCCATCTGGGCCACCTCTACGGCAAGCGCGAGTACCTTCAGCGCCTGCGGGCATATCGCGTGCGTCCGGCCGGCGATCAGGCGCCTGACAAGTGGGAGACGGGGACAAAAAATCACGAAGCGATTGCCGGCGCAGGCGCGGCCATCGACTACATTGCCGGCGTGGGCGTAAGCCACGGCACGGCCGATGCCGACGCCCCGCGCCGCGAAAAGATCCGCGCCGCCTGGGAAGCGATTGGCGCCTACGAAGGCACACTCGTTGACCGACTCATCAGCGGCCTGCAGGTGATCAACGGTGTCCGTATTTATGGCATCATCGACCGCTTCGATTGGGATAAGCGCATGGCAACCGTTTCGATTCGCAAAGAGGGAACAACGCCTGTAGAACTCGCCAGCAAACTGGCTGATGAGAACATTTTTGCTTGGGACGGCAACTTCTACGCCCTGGCACTCAGTGAACGGCTGGGCGTGGAACCCAGCGGCGGCCTCCTGCGCATCGGTCTCGTGCACTACAACACCGTCGAGGAAGTGGATCGATTGTTGGCGGTCTTGGAGGGATAGGGAAGTGGGGTTGTGGGGTGGTAGGGTCTTGGGGTAGGTAGGGCGGTTGCGGGGGCTTTGCAGAGAAACGGAGCCCCCGCCAATCTGTCTCCCTCCCCCAAAACCCTAAGACCCCAAGACCCTACAACCCTACCCCACCTCCACATGCTCAAACGCATGCGCCGTCGTGTCATAAAGCCCCCAGGTCCGCATGCCGCGCAGACCCATGAGTTCGCCGGGGTTGACCAGCCAGGTTTGGTCGATCTGCTCCGCATGGCGCGTATGATCATGGCCGTAGCAGACCAGGTCGAAGTAGTCGGATTGGGCGATGCGCCGGGCTGGCTCCGGGTAATGAATCATGGCGACGTTGCGCCCGCCCGCGCTAAATTCGTGATAGATGCCGTGGAGCGTCACGCGATCTTGGCCGGCGGCAAGCGTCTGGAGCAGGCGTCCGTCGCCGTCATTGTTGCCAAAGATGACGTGAATCGTACCTGGAAAGCCCTCGGCCAGCCGGTCGATGATGAAGGGCGCGATCAGATCGCCGCAGTGGAGCAGCATGGATGCCTCGGTGGCGCGAATTTGGGCTAGTGCTTCGTCCAGCGCCCAAATGTTGTCGTGACTGTCAGAGATGATGGCGATTTTTGTCATGTGGTGCGCTCCTGATTGCGTAACGCCAGCGTGAGCTGGCTTTCGTCTTTGCCGATTTGTCTGTGTTATACTCGCACGTTATGGGTTCAGTCTATCGATTTTTAGGGCCTTTGCAAGCATTCGTCACCAGCATTTGCGCGCTGATTCTGCTGGCCGGGTGCGGTCAGGTTGTGACGGTGGCGCCGACGCCGGCCCCGTCGCCAACCGCCACGCTGGATGTTGCCATGGTCGCGGCTACTGTTCCGCCCACGGCGACTCCGGCCCCATTAACGCCCGCACCCACCGCCACGCCGACCATTACGCCAACGCCCGTGACGCATACGGTCGCTTCCGGCGAGAGTTTGTTGGCCCTGGCTGACCGCTATGCCGTGAGCGTGGCATTACTGCAGGAGGCGAATGGCATCCTGGATCCGCGTGCGCTGCAAATTGGACAAGAGCTCATTATTCCCAATGAGGAAGAGCCCCTGGTCCAGGCTGCGTTGACGTCAACGCCGACGCCAATGCCTGCCCAAGTTGAGAACCTTCATTTGGTGGAGACCAACACCGGCGGTCTTTGGGTAATGGGTGAAATTGTCAATCAGAGTCAGGCGTTGATGGAGCAGGTGCGTGGTGGGATGGCCCTGCTCGATGGCAGCGGTGCGACGTTGATCACGGCCCAAGCGCTCAGCGCACTCGATCTGGTACGCCCCGGCGAGGCTGCGCCATTTGCGATCTTGTTGGACAGCGCACCGGAGGACTTCGACGGCTATGCAGCCTATGTGGCCAGTGCCGTGCCTGGTTACGCCGGCAGCTACTACCGCGACCTTGAGGTGCGTGAAGTGCAGGGCAGCCCGGTGGGTAATGTGTCATATGCCGTTCGCGGCGCCGTCTTTAACGTTGGCGACCAAGAGGCGAATGAGATAGAAGTAGTCGTGACCGCATATGATCCCCAAGGGCGGGTCATTGCCGTGCGCCAGGTTTCGCCGGCAAATAGCATCATTCCGCCCGACGGTAACATTCGTTTTGAGACGACATTGACGCCCCTGGGCGGGCCGGTTGCGCGAGTTGCTGCGCTGGCGCAAGGGCGAGTTGAGTGAACTCGGATCGCAGAACGCGGATTTGAGTATGCAAACTGTTGACGTTTACACAGGCGATGGCTGTGGGAAATTGGGATAGCGAGATGATGACTGAGTTGCATCGAAAATGGGCGTGGAATCCGGCCTTGATAGCTGGACTCTTGCTGGCGGCGCTGCTGGTGTTGTCTGGCTGTGGCGGACGTCAGCGAGCTGATCAGGATACTGCACCGACGCCGAAACCGACTCTGGTTGCGTTAGATATCAGCGGGCCGGCGGCGCCGGTTGCGCCGCCCTCGTTTGCGCAAATCAGCGGTCAGCCCCAATTACCCAGCCGTTTGGAGATTCCTGTTATTGACGTGAACACGTCCGTCGTCGAGCTTGGATGGACGAGCCATGCAGACGCTGCCGGCCGCATCTTCAGTGAATGGGACGTGGCCGAATTTGCCGCGGGCTGGCATCTCAATAGCGCCATGCCGGGTGAGGGCGGCAACGTCGTCATGAGCGGACACAATAATGTTGGCGGGGCTGTCTTTCGCGAGCTTGATCAGCTCAAAAAGGGTCATGAGGCCTATGTCTATACCGGCAACGCTCGCTACACATATGTGATCGACAAGGTGTTGATCGTGCCCGACAAGCTAGCCACCCTGGAGCAGCGGCAGGACAACGCCAAATGGATTGCCGACTTCGATGACGATCGACTCACGCTCGTTAGCTGCTGGCCGCGCGACGACAACACACATCGGATCATCGTTGTCGCCCACCGCGAAAATGAAGCGACAGCAGTGGTGAATGAGTAGCAATCTTGGACGCACGCCTGCCGGACCCCGCTGCGTGCTCTAAGAATCCCAATCCATCTGCTTTGCCTAGATCAGCGGTGCTCCCCTGCGCAGCGCCTGCTGTGCCGCAGCGCTGACCGTTTGGAGTTGACCCGCCAGCTTCAGTTGCCGCTTGACATCGTCCAAGTCGTCAAGCGTGAGCAGCAATGCGTCTTCACGACCATGATCCTGCGCCGGCGGGTAGTACCCCTTGCGCAGCCCACTCTCTTCAAACCCCAATTTTTTGTATAGTGCAATCGCCGGCAGGTTGCCAACGCGTACCTCGAGTGTTGCCTGGGCCGCGGCGCGGTCGACTGCATCGGCGAGTAGTGCAAGCAGAAGCCATTCGCCCAACCGGCAGCGGCGATGAGCAGGGTGACTGGCAATTGTCAGAATGTGGGCGGCATCATCCATGACCCAGCAGCCGCCATAGCCCAGGATCGGCGGCAAATTCAGGCGCTCCCCGTCCGGCGTGGGGCGTATGGCTTTGTAGAAGCTAAATGGGTTGCGTTCCAACTCGCGTTGATAGACGTTGACCGACCACGGTGACAAAAAGCTCTGTTGCTCGATCTGGTCGACCTCGTCCAAATCAGCCACGCGCATGGCTGTCAGGCGGGCAACGGGCGACGGAGAGAGCGGCTCATTCATCATGCACGCTTAGCCCGGCTTGCGCAGATAGAGGGGCCGCAAATCGGTAAGTGGTCCATCCTGGCCGGCTGCAATCGCTATGGCAGCCAGGCAGGCAAGGTGGCCGGCGCGACGGAGACTGCTCACATCGTCCAGCAGGGTGACTGTCTCCATCTGTGCGACGGCTTCGACGAGTTCTACGGTCGATTCACCCACCAGCCAGACGGGCATCGATTCGTGCGCCAGGGCGGCGGCAAATTCCTCTGCGACGCCAACGCCATGATCCTCGGCCACAGGCAGTTGCGGCGTGCCGTCGGGGGCGAAGATGACCCAGTTGTAGCGCCCGCGCCCGGCCTGGATATAGGCGCAGACCCGGGCGGGCGTTGGTCCTGCTGCAGCCGGCTTGAGCCAGGGCTGGGCCGTGACGCGCAGGGTAGGGATCCCGACCACGCGGGGCGGCCGCTCTAAGCCCAGCGCCATGCCCTTGACGAGGCTAATGCCGATGCGCACGCCCGTGAAGCTGCCTGGTCCCGTCGTCACGGCCAGCCAGTCGACGTCTCCAGGTTGACATTCAAACTGGGCCAGGAGTGTCGTCGCTGCGCTGAGTACATCCTGGGTTTGGCGGCGGCGTGCCTGCCAGGTCCATTCGCCGAGCAGGCGATCTTCTATGGGGTCGTAGAGTGCCAGCGAGGCCGTAGTCGTGGCGGTATCGATTGCAAGCAACAAGATCGGATCACCTCTGCGCGACAGGATTTCTGGATGCGCTAACTCTACCCGAAAGCGGCGCGAACGCCAATCGAACCGCCAAAACAACGCAGGCAATGTCCAGTTCGAGGTTGGGACAACGAACGGTCATCAGATAGATACACAATAGAACGCAGAGAGGGCGGATGAGGCGAATCTGCCCAGGCAAAGGAGTAAAGATCTGCGGCAATCCGCCCCATCCCGGTCCATCCGTGTTCTATCTCTCAGCAGGCTGTGTACGCATGCGCGAATTTGCAATCCTTGAGCCCTCAGTTTGACGCTGGCTACGTTGCGCTTTAGGATGACGCTTCAACGACACGGTGCACGCAGCGCCGACCACAAGGAGTCCGTCAACCATGTCTGTATTGATTTTGGGCGCGCACATGTCGATTGCCGGCGGTGTGAGCCGAGCGCTCGATCGGGGTAGTTCCATCGGCTCCAATGGCGTGCAGGTCTTTACGAAGAACAATCGTCAGTGGGCCGGACCGCCGATCAACCAGGCCGATGTCGTCCGCTGGCAGGAAGAGATGCCTGCACTGGGGATCGACTACGCCGTCAGCCACGCGTCTTATCTCATCAACATGGCTTCGCCCAAGGACGATCTGTGGGAAAAGAGCCTCTCGGCGCAGAAGGATGAGCTCTTGCGTGCCCATGCTTATGGAATTCCCCATGTTGTGCTGCATCCCGGCGCCCACACGGGCAGCGGGCCCGACGCCGGTATCGAACGCATCGCGGCCGCGCTCAACCGGATCCATGCGGAGACGCCCGAGTGCAGCGATACGTTGACCCTCCTTGAATTGATGGCCGGGCAGGGGACGACGATTGGCCGCAACTTTGGCGAACTGCATGCCATCATCGAGCGCGTCAATGATCCTGAACGAGTGGGGGTCTGCCTGGATACGTGCCATGCCTTTGCGGCCGGCTACGACATTCGGTCCGATGCCGGCTACGAGGCCATGATGGCTGAGATTGAGGAAGAGATCGGCCTTGACAGGGTGAAGTGCCTGCACTTCAATGATAGCCAGGGTGCGTTGGCCAGTCACAAGGATCGCCATCAGCATATCGGTCAGGGCGAGATTGGCACGGAGAGCTTTCGCAAGATCCTCAACGACCCGCGGTGGGGCGGCATTCCCATGCTGCTCGAGACGCCCAAAGAGGACGATTTGGCCGAAGACGTGATGAATCTGGCGACTCTCTGCGGCTTGGTAGACGACCCTACGCGTATCCCGCCAGGACTGGTCAAAACTGCCTAATTGATTGTGTTATACTGTGCGCCATGCGAATTTTCCTCGACCAAATCGGTTGCCGCCTAAACTATAGCGAGATGGATACGTTGGCCGGTCGCCTGCGCGCAGCAGGCCATGTCATCGTCGCTACGCCAGAGCAGGCTCAGGTGATCGTCTTCAACTCCTGTGCGGTGACGGCTGCGGCCGGTCGCAAGAGTCGCCAGCGAATCCGCAGTCATCATCGCAGCAACAGTCAAGCCCGCATTGCAGTGACCGGCTGCTGGGCCGCGCTGGACCCGGCTGCAGCAGCCGATCTACCCGGCGTGACGCTGGTCGCCGACAACGATCAGAAGGAGCTGCTCCATACGCTTCTGGAACCGTGGAGTGCTGAACTGGATGATCCGGATGATGTGGCGCGCATGCAGCCAGACGGCACGCCCTTCACCACGCTTAACGTGCCGAATGATGTAGGGAGCCCGCGCAGAGATCGCACCCGCGCCTTTATCAAGGTGCAGGACGGCTGCAATAACAAGTGCACGTTCTGCATTGTCACGGTGGCTCGGGGCACAAGCCGCAGTCGCGCCGCAGAGGAGATCGTGACTGAAGTCCAACAGCTTGCCGAGGAAGGCGTGCAGGAAGCCGTCTTGACCGGCGTCCACTTGGGCAGCTATGGCCGTGATTTGCCTGGCGAGCGGCGTAACGACCTCAAAGATCTGGCGGACGTCATTTTGCGTGATACGGATATCGCCCGGCTGCGCCTGAGTAGTCTGGAGCCCTGGGAATTGGCCGAAGGTTTCTTCGACCTCTGGCAGCGCTGGCCGGAGCGCCTCTGCCCCCATTTGCATTTGCCCCTACAGGCGGGGACGGATACGCAGTTGCGCCGAATGGCCCGTCGCTGCACGACAGCCACTTTCCGCCAACTTGTGCACGATGCCCGGGCCGCCATCCCGGATGTCATCCTAACGACCGATCTCATCGTCGGTTTTCCCGGCGAGAGTGAAGCTGATTTTGCAGCAGGCATGGATTTCGTGGAAGAGATGCGGTTTGCCCACGCTCATATCTTCCCATTCAGCGCCCGGGCGGGCACTGCTGCCGCGCGCTTTAAGGGGACTGTGACCAACGCCGTCAAGAAAGAACGCTCGCGGCGCTTGCACGCTCTCCTGTGGCGTACGGGCCAGGCCGAGCGCCAGCGCTTCGTCGGCGCAACACGCCCCGTCTTGTGGGAAGGTACGGGGCAGCTCATGGCCGATGAGCCGGGGCTGCTGTGGAGTGGCCTCACGGACAACTACTTGCGCGTCATGGCCGTTGCGCCGCCAGATGTCGACTTGCACAATCGCATCACGCCAGTGGACCTCGCAGAGTTGAATGGCGACACGCTCTTTGGTACACTGTTCGACGGCGTCTTCGCCAACAATAAGCAAGAATGAACGGCGGATAAGCCGCTTTTACGGTTTAAATTTTATTGCGGGTAGACATTATGAGCACACTTTTGCAGGAATTGGATGAGCTGTATCAACAGGCCAATACCGATCTGGCTGCGACTGAGACGACCGATGAGACAGAAGCGTGGCACGATCGCTATCTGAGTCGTAAGGGCGAGATGACGTCGATTCTACGCGGGTTGGGCCAGCTCAGTCAGGACGAGCGCCCGGTCGTCGGCAAGCGCGCCAACGAAATCAAGCTTGCTTTGGCCGATGCGCTGCAGGAACGTCAGGCGGCCATTGCCCAGGCAGAAATGGAGCAGGCATTGAGCGCCGAAGGCATCGATGTCACGCTGCCGGGGCGGCGCCTTCAGGTCGGCAAACTTCATCCCACAACCGTGGCCATGCGCGAAATCTCGGACATCTTCACCCGGATGGGCTTCGAAGTCTTCGATGCACCCGAGGTGGAGACTGACGCCATGAATTTCGAGCTTCTTAACTTCCCGCCCGGCCATCCGGCGCGGGAGATGCAGGACTCGTTCTACACGTCCACGCCCGACGTGATTCTGCGTACCCATACCAGCCCGGGCCAGATTCACGCCATGCGCAAATATGCGCCCGAGCCGATACGCGTCATTCTGCCCGGCAAATGTTACCGCAATGAAGATGTGACGGCACGCTCAGAGATGATGTTCTATCAAGTTGAAGGGTTGGCAGTCGGACGCAATATCACCTTTAGTGATCTTAAGGGCGTGCTGCTCAACTACGCCAATCAGATGTATGGCGAGGGTCGTCAGATTCGCTTCCGCAAGTCCTACTTCCCCTTCACCGAACCGAGCGTGGAGGTAGATGTTGACTGTATTCTATGCGGTGGTGACGGCTGTCGCGTTTGCAAGTACAGCGGCTGGCTGGAGATCTTGGGCGCGGGCATGGTTCATCCGGTCGTGCTGCAAAACGGCGGTTATGATCCGGCCGAATTCAGCGGCTTTGCCTTTGGCATGGGCATTGAGCGACAAGCGATGAATAAGTATAGCATCGACGATATTCGCTATTTCTACGACAACGACGCCCGATTTCTCGCCCGCGTCGGATAATGGATTGACTGGCCAGGCGACAACTGAAGAAAATTTCTGCAAGCGACCGCTCTGCCTTTCTAGAAAGGTAGAGCGGTTTTGTATCAGTTAACGCCCCAAGTTTGACACGCGGTAGTGTCAATTGTAGTCGCTGGCACAGTAAATGCTTCGACATTGAAGGATCATTGCATTCGTTAATTAATTTGTTGTTGAACTGTTTCACATTAAGTTGAATGCTGAAGAGACACACATAGGAGCGAATAACCAATGATCTGGCAACTCGACAATTCCCATTCTGAAATCCAATTTTCCGCCCGCCACATGATGATTTCAAAGGTACGCGGCATCTTTGAGACCTTCTCCGGCGATGTGAATCTCAATCAGGAAAACCCCGAACAAACGTCGGTCGATGTGATTGTTGATGTGACCAGCATCAACACGCGTGATGAGCAGCGCGACGGTCACCTGAAGTCGCCCGACTTCTTTGACATTGAGCAGTATCCCAATGCTCACTTCGTCAGCACCAGCGTCGAGCGCACGGGCGACAAGACGGCTAAGCTGCATGGCGACCTGACGCTGCGCAACGTGACCAAGCCAATCGTCCTCGACGTGGAGTACCAGGGTATGGCTAAGAGCCCCTGGGGCGCCACCAGTGCCGGCTTCACTGCATCCGGCACGCTCAATCGCAAGGACTGGGGCTTGAACTGGAATCAGGCGCTGGAAACGGGCGGTGTTCTGGTTGGTGAGGAGATTACGCTCAATATCGAAGTTGAACTGATCAAGCAAGAAGTGGCGGAAGCGGCTGCTGCATAAGCCCCCGCACAGAGATATGCCCCGAACCGCAAGGTTCGGGGTTTTTTTATTGGCCTGTTATCGCAATCTGGCTGCCGTCACCTTTGCCAATTGGAGCGACCTTACCGAAACGCTAGGCCTTTCTTGGTAAATTGTGGACAAAAGTTGTGCAAAAGCCCTGCAGGCCGCCAGTTCAGGAGAAAAATTGATGACAACCCAAACCTTCTCGACCCCATCCGTGCCTGAAAGTGGCCAACGTACGGGCACTGATATCGTCCGGCAGATTCTCGTCATTGTTGCCTTAATTTCCGTAATTATCGTCAACGGTTTGGCCAATGCCCTGCCCATCAATGGCCAGGCGACTGGCGACATTTCCGATCGTTTTGAAGTCTTTTTTGTTCCAGCCGGCTACGTTTTTTCCATTTGGAGCGTCATTTATGTAACGCTCTTTGCTTACGCCATCTATCAAGCGTTGCCTTCTCAGGGAGCCCGGCCGGTCCAGCGCAGCACGGGTACCCTCTTTATACTCAGCTCGGTGCTCAATATTGTCTGGATCTTTCTCTGGCACTACGAGCTATTCCCATTGTCACTGGTGGTCATGGTCGGCCTCTTACTCACGCTGATTGCGATCTATCAGCGAATTGGTTCGGGACTGCATCCCGCAACGCGCCGTGACTACTGGCTACTGCATTTTCCGTTCAGTCTGTATGTGGGTTGGATCACCGTGGCAACGATCGCCAATGCTACCTCAGTTCTCGACTATCTGAATTGGGGCGGTTGGGGCATTGCACCGGAGATCTGGGCGGTGATTATGCTGGTTGTGGCGGCAGTTGTCGGCGCGGTCATCGGCGTGCGCCGTGGCGATATCGCCTATGTCGGCGTGCTCGTTTGGGCCTTCATCGGGATTGCGGTCAAGCAGTGGGCAACACCGCTTGTCGCCTACACCGCGCTGGCAATGGCCGGAGTCGTCGCCGCTTCGCTGCTAATCGGCGTGCCGCAACGCAACCAGCGATTGGCAGCCATGTCGTCGACAGACACGTCGGCGGGCGCGCCGCCCCTCAGTGGCACAGTGGATGCCGTATAGCGCCGTATCGAATAGATAGTAACTGTGGTTTTCTCAAATTAGCGTCAATTATTAGCGGAGTCATCAGGAAATGAAGCAGAAAATCATCGTCATTGGAAGCGGGTTTGGCGGGCTGAGCACCGCCGTGCGGCTCGCCTTGAAAGGGCACGACGTAGAAGTCTTCGAAAAGCGGGATAAATTAGGTGGACGGGCCTACGTGTACGACATCAACGGCTTTAAGTTTGATGGCGGCCCAACCGTGATTACGGCCCCCTGGCTCTTCGATGAGATCTGGGAAGCCGCCGGTCGCAACCGGGAGGATTATTTCCAACTCGTGAAATGCGATCCGTTTTATCGCATCTTCAATTACGAAGGACGCGCCTTCAACTACAATGGCGATCACGACTATATTCTGGACCAGATCGACCAGTGGAATCCGGCCGATAAAGATGGTTACGAGCGCTTCATGGCGACAACCCAGGAGATCTTCAATACCGGCATGGGGCTGATCGATCAGCCCTTCTTGAACGTCACGGATATGGTCAAGGTGGCGCCCGATCTCGTGCGGCTTCAATCCTATCGCAGCGTTTATGGATATGTGAGCAAGTACGTCCAGGATGACTTCTTGCGTCGCTGCTTCTCGTTTCATCCATTGCTGATAGGCGGTAATCCCTTCGACGCCGCGTCGCTCTACGTTCTCATTCACTATCTCGAGCGGGAATGGGGCATTCACTATGCGCTGGGCGGGACGGCGGCCATTGTCGAGTCGTTTGGCCGGCTGCTTGATGAGCTAGGCGTACCCGTTCATCTCAATGCCGAAGTGGATGAAATCACAACCGAGGGCAAGCGCGTCACCGGCATCCGCATGGCGGATGGGACCGAGCATAGCGCTGACGTCGTGGTCTCAAATGCCGATGTGGCTTCGACCTATCTCAACATGTTGCCGGCTGAGTATCGACGTAAGAACAGCGATCGCCGGATTAAGAATCTGAAATACAGCATGTCGCTGTTCGTCATCTATTTTGGCACCAAGAAACGCTACAACGTGGCCGAAGAGGGCTATCCGCAGCTCGCCCACCACAACATTATCTTGAGCGAACGCTACAAGGGGCTGCTGACTGAAATTTTCTCCGACGGCGAACTGCCTGAAGATTTTTCGCTCTACCTGCATATGCCCACGCTCACCGACCCGACAATGGCGCCCGAAGGACATGAGGCCTTCTATGTTCTGTCACCCGTGCCCCATCTGGGCGCGGACATCGACTGGGAAACTCAGGCCCAACCTTACCGGGACGCTATCATGTCCTTTTTGGAAGAGAATTATTTGCCGGACCTCCAGGAAAACATCGTGGCCGAGCACTACATCGATCCGCTGCATTTTCAGGGCACGCTCAATAGTTACCTTGGGTCGGCCTTTTCGGTGCAGCCGACACTCCTGCAGTCGGCTTGGTTCCGGCCTCACAACCGGTCGGAAGACTTCGATAACCTCTACTTTGTGGGCGCGGGTACGCACCCAGGCGCCGGTTTGCCAGGCGTCCTCTCTTCCGCCAAGATAGTTGATGGATTGATTGAGCCGGCGTAGGCGGCTATTTGGATCGAGGTTGAAGAGTGGGGGGGAGGTGGCACTGACTTCCTGCCGACGCAGACCGCACTCGTCCTTCTGCTGATTTCAGTCGGTTACGAATTTAGAGTACCTGGAGCGCGTCGGGGTTGAGACCCCGGCGCGCTGCGTTTCTAGTGAGGACGGAGCCGATGCCGGCGTACCAATAGAGGGCGTGATTGAATTCAGATCGCCGAAATGATGGTAGCGGCAGCCAGCAAGGCGATGGCAACGCCAAAGAGAACTCGGTTTTGCTGAAAGACGTCCGACCAACTTGGCGTCAGGTCGGTCTGGGTGATCCCCAACGACTGCTGCTGGACAAGTCTGCTAATGGGGACGGCTGAGCCCAATAGCACCTCCCGCATCTCGCGGACGTTCGCCGGACGCTCATTGGGATGCATGGCAAGGCCCTGAAAGATGGCCCGCTCGACGCGCGGGGAGACGGCCGGGTTGATTTCGCGGAGAGCCGTCATGCTGCCAGGGCTGAGGAAGCGCTGTTTGGCATCGACCGGCGGTTCTCCGCTCAAAAGATGATAGAGCGTGGCTGAAAAGCCATAGATGTCGCTGCGCACGTCGGTAAACCCTGTATCCCCGCCATATTGCTCGAGAGGGGTGTAAGCGACAGTTCCCCGTCCTTGCACAACTGTGACGGTCCGGCTGTCGTCGGGCTGCAAAACTTTGACCAGGCCAAAGTCAACCAGCTTGATGCTGCCACGCGGCGTAATCTTGATGTTGCTGGGCTTGATGTCCCGATGGAGTACGGGCGGCGTCTGTTCATGCAAATATTCCAGGGCTTCCAAAAGCTGATCGGCCCAGGCTAGCACCTGCGTTTCGCTTAGCAACGCGTTGTTGTGCCGGGTGTCGCGTAGAATCTCTTGCAGATCGCGTCCGTCTACGAAATCCATGACCAGATACTCGCGGCGATCTAATGAGAAGTAGTCAGACACCTTGGGGAGGTTGGGGTGATCAAGACGGGCGAGGATGCTGGCTTCCATGCGAAATTGTTCGGTAAGCTGGTCGAGTTCTTCCTCAGAGACTGTCTCGACCGAGAGCAGGGGCAGAATTTCCTTGACGGCACAAACGCGACCTTCTAACCGTAAGTCGGTCGTCTTGTAGACGGCTCCCATGCCGCCCTGGCCGACCAACTCTTGGATCTCGTAGCGCTCGCGCAGGACGGTACCCGGCTCCAAAATGTGTGACAACTTATCGGCTCCTCAGTATTTTGCCTGGTAGCAGAACTTTTTGTAGATTGCCAGTTGCCCAATATAGGCGGGTGCATCCCATTGTGGGGACGGTGTACGAACGGGCTAGTCGCTTTCTCTAGAGCAGCCCCCAAAGGTGGTATGCGTCTAACATAGGCCAGTGCGTTTTATACATCTAGCATTTTTGGTATAATGCACCTCAATATCTAGACGTCATTATGCGTTGGGAAGCGCGTTGTTGTCAATCTAATGACGAAATTTCGAAGCAGCCCCGCCGTAGATGATCACGGCTTGGGCTCAATCGCTCTCCTTACCCAACCAAGAGGATGATGTGCATGACGATTGAACCAGAATCTCAGGATCCAGGCACGCAGGAATTGCCGCCTAAGGGCAAAGAGAGCGCAATGCTGGTGCTGCAACGGGGTGCGGAAGCTGGCCGTCGATGGCCCTTGAGCCGCAGCCAGCCCTTACTGATTGGACGGAGCGAGGAGTGCGAGATTTCGCTCCCGGACCGTCAGGTCAGTCGCGTCCATGCTCAGGTTGCCTGGGACGGCGACGAGTATCTGCTCGAAGATCTGGGCAGCAAAAATGGGACGCACCTCAACGGTCAGGAAATCGCCAAGCCATCGACTCTGCGTGATGGCGATGAGATCCAGATCGCTCTGCGCTTTAAGCTTGCTTTTGTAGATACCGGCGCCACGGCTCCCCTTACCTTTGAGAACGAAAACCAAGGTTTGCGCCTGGACCACGAAACACGCCAAGTCTGGATCAACGGCGTACTGGCCGATCCTCCCTTGAGCCTGCATCAATATCGCCTGCTGGAAGCGCTCTGGGAATCGGGTGGCGGTGTAGTCACCCGCGAACAGATTGTCGATGCCGTTTGGCCGGAGGCCAGCGGTGAGGGCGTGAGCGAGCAGGCTATCGATGCTCTCGTGCGTCGTCTGCGCGAGCGGATTGCCGAGATTGACGAGAACTTCCGCTATATTGTCACCGTGCGCGGCCATGGTTTCCGACTGGAGAACCGTTAGACGCGTGCCCCGACCGCTGCCCCCCACGAACAACAAGACGCTACCTGCTGCGCTCGGGCTCTACGTGCACATCCCGTTTTGTGAGCGGAAATGTCCCTATTGCGACTTTAACACCTATGCCGGCCTGGAGAACCATTTCGACGCAACGGTTGACGCGCTCTGTGCTGAGATGGCGCGCTGGCGAGAACAGTTGGCCGGGCAAGAGGTGACCACAGTCTTCGTCGGCGGGGGGACGCCGACGGTTTTGTCAGAACGGCATCTGCGCCAGTTGTTGGGTGCAATTCATCAGAATTTTGCCCTGGCGACGGATTGCGAAATCACCAGCGAGGCCAATCCAGGTACGGTGGATCGGGCCAAGTTCACGCTCTTGCGTGCGCTTGGCGTCAATCGCATTAGCCTGGGCGTACAGAGCTTTCAGCCGGAAGAATTGCGCTTTCTCGGCCGCATCCATGATGTGGAGGATGTCCAGCGTGCATTTGAGGCGGCGCGGGCCGCCGGCTTCGATAACATCAACCTGGACTTTATGTTTGGCTTGCCCGGCCAGAGTGAGGCCGCTTGGCAGGAGACGCTGCGTCAGGCGCTGACTTTGCAGCCCGAACACTTGAGCCTCTACAGTTTGATCGTGGAGCCGGATACCCCACTCCACCACTGGGTACAAATTGGGCGTGTGGATGAACCGGATGAAGACGTCGCTGCCCGTCACTATGAGTTTGCCCGGGAGACGTTGGCTCAGGCCGGTTATCGTCAATATGAGGTCTCCAACTGGGCGCTTGATGCCAACGTCAGTGCAGCAAGCTTGATGCCAACGCTTGCCTGTCGCCACAATTTGATTTATTGGCGCAATCAGCCCTACCTCGGCATCGGACCAGGCGCACATAGTCATCTCCATTGTGAAGACGCTGCCGGTGTGACAAGCGAGCGCCGCTGGGGCAATCACCGGCCAGTCCCCGGCTATGTGCGCCGGATGAACGATGACGCTGCGGTTGAGGCATTCTCAGAGACTATTGATCCCCGGTTGAGCATGGGCGAGACGATGATGCTCGGCCTGCGACTGAATGAAGAGGGCGTCAGCTTTGAACGTTTTGCGGCGCGCTACGACACGTCCTTGGTGGACGCCTTTGGCGAGGAGTTGACCCGACTGGCCGAGTGGGGCCTGCTCGAGGCGACCTCGGAGCGGGTGCGATTGACCGAACGCGGCCTCATGGTGGGCAACCAGGTTTTTGCCCGTTTTCTGCCGGATTCATGACAAGATGAAGAAAGGTTTTTGCTGATGCCGAAGGCCCTCTACCCTGGAACCTTCGATCCAATGCACAACGGACATATCGACATCGCCACACGCGCCAGTCAGCTCTTTGACGAACTGGTGGTTGCCATCTACGATGCACCGCCCAAGAAGCTGCTCTTTAGCACGGAAGAGCGGATGACATTGGCCGTCGAGGCGCTGGCCCATCTACCCAACGTGACCGTGACCTCTTACGTCGGGCTGACGGTCGATTGCGCCCAGGAGCAAGAGACCTCGGTGATGGTACGCGGGCTGCGGAATGTGGCTGATTTTGAATTCGAGCATCAGATCGGCTGGGCCAACACGCAGCTGGCGCCTGATGTCGAGCTATGCTGCCTCTTCTGCCCAGCTGAATACGCCTATCTGAGCGCCACGATTCTGAAGGAAGTAGCCAGCCTCGGCGGAGCGTATGAGCAGTGGGCGCCGGAGAACGTTTGCGCGGCGTTGAACATCAAGTTTTCTCACCCGGATCCTGCCGAGTCTGCATCGAAGGTGACGCGGACGGATTCAAAGCTCTCGCATCACGGGTAACGCGCCAATCCTGTGGTAGACTAATGAGAAGACAGGCTGATTGAGCATCAACGGGATGCCCTCGTTTTTATCCGTTGTCTGTTGTCGAATTCTGGGCGCCTGAGGCATCATCCACCGTTCGTCGGAGGTGACTTATCGCAATCCTACAATTGGTTGACCAGCTTTCTGAACTGCTTGAACAAGGGCGGCCTGTGCCCATGTCGCCCTATCGGGTCGTGAATGCCGATGAATTCGGCCGGCTGATCGAGCATATGCGCATCTCCGTGCCCAGCTCGATTCGCGAGAGTGAACGTACCCTGGCCGAGCGCGATCAAATCCTCCAGGATGCCCGCGCCGAGGCTGAGCAAATTATCCAGCAGGCACGCGAGCACACGCGCGACATCCTGAGCGAAGATGCGTTGGTACAGGCTGCTCAACGCGAAGCCGATCGAATTGTCCAGAAGGGTCAGGAAGAAGCACAGCGCCATGCGCAGGCCGCCGACGCGTACGCCACAGGCGTATTGGCGGAACTGGCCGAGAAGCTCGAGGTAATCTCCCAGCAGGTAGACAACGGCATCCGCATGCTACAGGAAAATTCGCCCACCAGCGCCTTGTCAGATTAGATGCATTCGTAGCAGGCGGCATCATGCCCGGGACCTGTGCGCGAAAATTCCGGTTCATTTTTGACAGAATTCCCGCCCAAAGCTATAATGCTTGTTTGCTGGCATACAGGGTGAACAGTCGCTAGACGTTCGCCCCTTTGTTTGTCCGGTTTTGTTCGCACTTTGACATTTCCTGCCGGTCAGGAAGTAAGCTCATGCAATTCAACGTCGCGCAGTTGCTCCAAGAACCTATCGGTTCAACTCGTCGCTATGATGTGGTTGAAGAAATTGATGGGTTAGATGATGAGATGGAAGTTTTAGGCCCGCTGGTGGGGCGCATCCAACTCTTGCGAATCCACAGCGGTGTTCTGGTTACCGGCGAGCTTTCGACAGCAGTGCGTGTTACCTGTAACCGCTGCCTTGCACCGATTGCTCAGGAGGTTCGATTTCAGGTCGAAGAGAGCTACCGTCCGCTCACCGAGGTCCAGACTGGGCGCTTTATTCCACCCAGTTCTTTTGAAGGGTCGGAAGCGGATCTGGAAGACGACGCGCTGCAGATTGATGCCCATCACATACTCGATATGTCCGAGGTGGTGCGTCAGAATGTCTGGTTGGCGACGCCCATGGTGCCGGGCTGCAACTGGGACGGTCCGGGGCAATGCCCAAATCTGACCGCCCACCTGGCAGAACTGGTCAATTTGGAGCGGAGCTTTGAGCAAGGGGATCCGGCAGCCGATCAGATTGACCCGCGTTGGTCAGCGCTCCTTGATTTACGGGGCGAGACGGGTCAAGCTGATTCGTAAGCCACTGTCGGCATGATTGTGAAATCGATGTTGCCATCGTCCAATATTTTGTAGTCTGTTTTGAAGGAGATCGAAGATGGGACCGCTGCCAAAAAGAAAAATCAGCAAAGGCCGGCGCAATCGTCGTCGCGCACATGACGCCATCGGTACGCCGAAGCTGGCTGAGTGTTCAAACTGCCATGCCAAGATGATGCCCCACCGTGTTTGCCCGACCTGCGGCTACTATAAGGGTCGTCAAATCATTGTTGTTGACGAAGATTAACCTGCGTGACAGCAGGCGCCACACAAGCATCCACAGGGGATTTGGCCATAGACCAAATCCCCTGTTTGTTATGGAACGGTCGCATGAATACCACTGAATTTCCGTTTGTCAGCCAAATGTCCGCTACGGCTTTCCTTTTTCCCGGCCAGGGTAGCCAAGCCGTAGGTATGGGGCAGGCGCTGGCGGCTGACTATGCCGTCGCCCGCGCAACGTTCGAAGAAGCTGACGATTTGCTCGGTTTTGGCTTGAGCCGGCTCTGTTTTGATGGTCCGGAAGGGGTGCTCACTGACACGGTCAATGTTCAACCCGCTTTGTTGGCAACGAGTGTAGCGGTGCTGCGCGTGCTGCAGCAGGAGCTAGGCACGTTGAGCGCCAACGGCCATTCAGTCTTTGTGGCCGGCCATAGCCTCGGCGAATACAGCGCCCTGGTCGCGGCCGGTAGCCTCGCTTACGCCGACGCCCTCTTGCTCGTACGCGAGCGCGGCAGGCTGATGAAGGAGGCCGGTGCTGCGGCGCCTGGCCGGATGGCGGCAATTCTGGGGCTGGACGAAGCAGCAGTCGCTGCCGCTTGCGCTACGGCGACTGCCAAAGGCGGTGTGGTTCAAGTGGCCAATGACAATTGTCCCGGCCAGATCGTCATTTCGGGCGATGAAGCCGGTATGGCCGAGGCCGTGCTTGCTCTGGAAGAAGCCGGCGCCCGGAAGATTATCTCCTTGGCGGTGAGCATTGCCGCGCACAGCCCGCTCATGGCTCCTGCCGCAAGCGCTTTGCAGACGCGCATCGATGCAATGACCATCCAGACGCCCGTTGTCCCGCTAATTGCCAACACAAGCGCCACGCGCATCGACGCTGTTGGCCCGATCCGGGCCGAGTTGGCCGCCCAGCTAATGGACAGCGTGCGCTGGCATGAGTCCATGCAACTTGCCCTGGCCCAAGGGGTGACGCGTTTTGTTGAACTTGGCTCTGGCAACGTGCTGACGGGCCTGATGAAGCGCATCAATCGCAAGGTAGAGCGGCTTGCCGTTGGTGACCCGGCTGGTGTGGCCGCGTTCATCGCGTTGCTTGAGAGCTAAGCATTGCTGTGGCCGCGCCCATTCGCGTCATCTTCTGACCGCATGAATGGCTCGTTCAACCGGATGATTCTACGCGCGAATGTATCGGGCAAGCGCGTCAAATCAGTGCGTCATCTTTGAAACCGGAATGCCGATGTTGCGCCGAATCATTCGCACAATCTCTTTATCAACGGTATAATGCCCGCGCGTGCTCGCTGTGATCATCGGGCTCCTTCTGAAGCGGCCACGACGGCCTTCCAAACCAGCAGACTGAAAACGAAGGTGTGGGATGGAACTCCAGGACAAAATTGCGCTTGTGACTGGTAGCAGCAGCGGCATTGGCGCTGCCATCGCCAAGGAACTGGCGTCACGTGGGGCCACTGTAGCCATCAACTATCGGGGCAATGCGGCAGGTGCTACCGTGGTCGCGGCCGAGATCGCCGCCGCTGGCGGCAAGAGTGCGCTGTTTCAGGCTGACGTGAGCAACGTTGAGGAGGCCACGGCGCTGGTGAAAGCGGTGGAAAAGGAACTGGGCCGTATTGACATCCTGGTCAACAATGCCGGTACCACGCGCGACACCCTGCTGATGACCATGAAAGAGGCCGATCGGGATGCTGTGATCGACACCAATCTGAAGAGCGTCTACGCTGTATCGCGGGCAGCCCTGCGCGGCATGCTCAAGAAACGCAATGGTCGGATCATTAACATTACCAGCGTGGTCGGACTGGCCGGTCAGGGTGGTCAGTCCAACTATGCCGCGAGCAAGGCAGGCATTATTGGTCTCACCAAGAGCCTGGCGCGCGAGGTTGGCAGCCGCAACATCACCGTCAATGCTGTCGCCCCTGGTTTTGTCCCAACTGCCCTCACCGACGTGTTGACTGACGAACAGCGCGAGGCTGTGATCGCGCAGACCCCGTTGGGGCGCTTGGGCACGCCGGAAGAAGTTGCTTACGCTGTTGCCGCATTGGCCGACGACCGGGCCGGATTCATAACCGGTCAGGTGTTGAGCGTCGACGGCGGCCTGGTGATGATGTAGTCGTGACCTTGAATTGTGATTGTTTGCGGGGTTTGCAATACGTATGAGTGAACAGAATGAGCCGGATATGCCCTCTTCATCACAAGCGCCAGCAAGCGAAGATGGTGGGCCGCCGGCCGAAAATGGCACACAGCGTGTCGCTGACGCCACCGCTGATGACCGCAAGGCTCGTCATCGATCCATTCGCCAGCGCAAACGTGCGCGGCGGGTAGCCGTCCAGGCCCTGTTTGAGATTGACAGCGTCAACCATGCACCTGGCGTTGTGATCGATGAGCATCTTGGCCACGGTGAACTCAATGAAGAAGGCAGCCGTTATCTGCGCTGGCTGGTGGCAGGCGTCGTCACCAATATTGATGAACTGAACGCACAGATTCATCGTTATGCACCCGAATGGCCGGTTGATCAACTGGCGATCATCGATCGCAACCTGATGCGTCTTGCCCTCTTTGAGTTGGGCGCTGCCGAGACGGATGCCCCGCCCAAGGTAGTGATCAATGAGGCAGTCGAATTGGCCAAGACCTTTGGCAGTGACAGCAGTCCCCGCTTTATCAATGGGGTGCTGGGTGCAGCCATGGATGACACGAATCGCGTCACGTTTTAGGCGCAAAGACTCTGACTATTTCTCTACTTGCCCATGAATGGTTTCTTTGGTATTGGTTTTATGGAATTGGCGTTTATTGCCATTCTGGCCTTGCTTGTCTTAGGTCCGGAACGGCTGCCGGGTGCTGCCCGCGAAACGGCCAAGTTTCTCGGGCAACTGCGCGCCATGTCCAGCGAGTTCACGTCCCAGTTTAGCGAAGAGCTACAGCTGCTGGATGAGCTCAACCCCAGTAAGCTGGCGGATGAGATCATGAAGGACGCGGTGAAGCCGCCGAAGAAGGTTCCCCCTACAACAAAGGCTGTTCCTGCCACCAAGGCTAAATCAGCCACGAGTGCGCAGCCCCTGGCCGAAGAGGACGATTCCGCAAGCGGGTCTGACAGCACAGGTGAGACCGATGCTGTTGATGAGAATCAAATCTTGCCACCCGCCGCCGTAGCTGATGATGCCCCGACAAATGGCGGTGATATCGCTCCTGCAGCAGAGACGAATGACGCAGCCAGTGACGCAGCCTCAGGCGCATCCGAGGCCGACGAACCGATTGTGGCGGATGACCTCCAGGTAGAACCCAGTCACCCGGACGAGTCTGATCCGGACCAAGCGGAGAAGCCCGCGTGAGCCAGCAGAGTGAGGCTTACGACCCAGTACACTCTAGCAGCATGTCGCTGATGGAGCACCTGGTTGAGCTGCGTTCGCGGCTCATTTGGGTGGTCGGCGCGCTCGTCATTGGTACGCTGATCGCCATGATTTTTGTCAGTCCGCTGCTGGCCTTCATCACCAGGCCATTGACTGAACTGGGCGCGGATACCATCGCCATCGGTCCGACTGATACAATCACGATTTTCTTCAAGGTTAGCATCACTGTCGGCGCGGTTTTTGCCATGCCGGTGATTGTCTATCAGATTATCGCGTTCATTTCGCCCGGTCTCTACCCCAACGAAAGACGCATCTTGCTCCTGACGCTGCCCGGCGTGATGGTGCTCTTTTTTACTGGTGCGGCCTTTGCCTACTTCATGCTGCTACCCGTGGCTGTGGGCTTTCTGCAAAACTTTCTCGGCGACGTCATCCGTCAAGAGTGGACCATTGACCGCTATGTCGGTTTTGTCACACGTATCGTCTTTTGGATTGGTGTCGCCTTTGAAACACCTTTGGTGATTGCCTTTATGGCCCGGACGGGCATCGTCAGCGGGCCGCAGTTGCTGGGCTTCTGGCGCCAGGCGATCGTCATCATTGCGATTGCTGCGGCTGCGATTACGCCAACCATCGATCCGGTCAACATGGCCATCGTCATGGGGCCATTGATCTTGCTCTATCTTGGCAGCGTTGGTCTGGCTTATCTCCTCTATAAGCCACGTGTGCCACGCGATTTCTCGGAAGAGAGTTTCATCCCGGACGAGTTCCGCGACGAGGATGAGTAGTCGTCTTCATACGGTCAAATTGGCTTGGGTTTTACGACGGGGGTGATCATGGCTGATCGAGAAGCGTTGATTGCTCGCAAGCAGGCAGTGCGCAGCGAAATCGAACGTACACGCCGCGAACTGTCGCTTTTGCGTGCGCCGGAACAGACAGGCGCCAACACCAAGCGTATTGCCCAACTGGAGAACCAGCTTAATCGCCTGATGGGTGAAGAATATCAGCTGCGCTTGGCGATTGACCGTGCCCGTTGATAATCATGATCATCAATTGGCAATTCTCAATCGACAATTGATGAGTCGACTCAGGCCAGCAGTTGTTCAACCCGCACGATAATCTCCTCCGCCACCGCGTCCTTGCCCATCAGCGGCAAGATTTCCGGCTCGGCATCGGCACGCAGCAGAGTGACGCGATCGGTGTCGACTGCGAAACCGGCGTCGGCCTGGCTCACGTCGTTGGCAACAATCAGATCCAGCCCCTTGCGCGTTAGCTTTCCCCCCGCATTGGCCAATAGATCCTGTGTCTCCGCCGCGAATCCGATCACCACGAGTGGTTTTCCGGCTACTTCGCGTTGTTTTCGAACCAGTTGCAGAATATCGGGATCGGGCGTGAGTTCGATGACCGGCGCGCCGCCCTCTTTTTTGATCTTCTGCTGTGAAACCTGGGCCGGGCGAAAGTCGGCCACAGCCGCGGCCATGAGCAGAACGTCCGCATCGCGGACGGCTGCCAGCACGGCGTCGGCCATCTCCTGCGCCGAGTCTACGGCGATGACCGTTGCGCCGGTTGGCGGCGCGATGCCCACGGCACTGCTCACAAGCGTCACCTCGGCGCCGGCGTCTAGCGCAGCCTGGGCCAGGGCATAGCCTTGTTTGCCAGATGAGCGATTGGCGAGATAGCGCACGGGGTCGATCTGGCTCGCGCGTGCCGCCGGCGGTGACAACGATTTTGCGTCCTGCGAGGGGTCCGTTCTGACGGCTCAGCAGCAGGCGCACTTCGCCCAAGAGGCGGGCCGGTTCACTCATGCGCCCAATGGCCACAAGGCCCGACGCCAGGTGCCCCTCCTCCGGCCCGACGAAGAGAGCGCCCCGTTCGTTGAGGGTCGCAACGTTGGCTGCAGTTGCCGGGTGGGTGAACATGCCGCCGTCCATGGCCGGAGCCAAGAGCTGCGGACAGGTTGCCGCCAGTGCGGTGACGGTCAGGAGATTGTCGGCCTGGCCCTGGGCAAGCTTGGCCAGGGTGTTCGCTGTGGCCGGCGCGATGACCAGTAGATCAGCCTCGTGGCCCAGACCGACGTGGAGTACATGCGCCTCGCTGCCCCAGAGGTCTGCATCCGTATACGCCCGCCGGCCGGTAACCGACTGAAAGGTCAGTGGGGTGACAAAGTGAGTGGCCCCGCCGGTCAAGATGGTGTCGACCTCAGCGCCGGCCTGGGTCAGCTTGCTGGCCAGGTCGACTGCCTTGTAGCAGGCGATGCTGCCCGTTACGCCCAGAATAATGCGTGCATTCATCAACGGATTCATGCTGTGTCCCCCGCGCCATCTGCACTGTTCATCTCATAGAGCAGTCGGACCCCGTCCAGCGTCAGCCAAGGGGCAATGATATCGATGATTTCGGTGCCCGAGGCGATCAGCGGCGCCAAGCCGCCCGTGCCGATGACGACGGCCTCCTGGCCGATTTCACCACGAAAGCGGGTCACCATGCCTTCTACCAGCCCCACGTAGCCATAGAAAAGGCCCGACTGCATGGAGTGAACCGTGTTGCGGCCGATCGGGCTGGGCGGTCGCTCAATGTCGATGGTGGGCAGCTTGGCCGCACGCCGCCCCAGCGCTTCGGCGGAGATACCGATGCCGGGCGCAATCGCGCCGCCCAGGTATTCGCCGGCCGCGGTAATCGCCTCAAAGGTGGTTGCGGTGCCAAAATCAACGATAATCAGCGGTCCGCCGTAGCGATGAAAGGCAGCCACCGCATCCACGATCCGATCCGCACCGACGGAACTTGGATTGTCGTAGAGAATGGTCAGACCGGTTTCCATTCCGGCGCTGATCACGACCGGTTCGACATGGAGGTAGCGCCGGGCGACTTGGCACCAGCGTGTGGTTAACACCGGCACGCCGGATGCGATCGCCACGCCGGTGATATTATCGGGTGCGACGCCGGCATGGCCCAAGAGACCAAGCAGCTGCATCGCAAATTCGTCAGGCATACGCGCATGATCGGTGGAGAGCCGCCAGTGGGGGCCCAATTCCTCGCCCTCATAGAGCCCAAGCATGATATTGGTGTTGCCCACATCGATCGCAAGTAACATCTGCTGACCTCCTGGTGCTGAAAGCGCGACCGTGGCAATTGACAACTACCGATCGACCATTGTCAATTGCTACGCTGGCGTTACGGAGCCGTTTAGGACTGCATAGAGCTGGGCTTCACGTCGAAAGTCTGGCGTGAAGTCTTCCCAATCCGTGGTGGTGAGAATGGCTTGGCGAACGCCGTCGAGGGCGTGGAGCAGCGTGCTCCGCCGGCGCGCGTCGAGTTCGCTCATGACGTCGTCGAGGAGGAGCAGCGGTGAGGTGCCGGTTGCATCGGTCATTACCTGCACCTCTGCCAGCTTGAGCGAAAGCGCAGCCGTACGCTGCTGCCCGCGGCTTCCGTACAGGCGCATGTCATGAGTGTTGGCAAAAAGGAGCAAATCGTCGCGGTGGGGGCCATAGAGGGTGCTTCCGGCTGCCAATTCGCGTGGGCGGCGGCGATCCAGATGCGCGGTGTACGCTTCTGCAATAGCCGTTGCAGCAACCTGGTTGGCAATTTCTCCCCCGGCGATGTATTGCCCTTCCTTCAGCCGGAGATAGGTCTCGTCCGTCATGCTGGCGGGATTAAAGCTCGGCACATACTGAAGCGTCAATTCTTCTCGCTCGTCACTCAGGTCGAGGTGACGCTGTTGCGCGATTTGGGCCAGCTCAGAAATAAAGTTGTGGCGTCGGGCCATGACAACGCTGCCGTGACGGACGAGTTGTTCGTCCCAGAAGCCAAGCTGTGCGATGGTCGACGCCGCTTGTGGCGCCGCGGCTTGTTCACGCAGGTTCTTGAGCAGGCCATTACGTTGGGTGACAACCTTTTGGTAGGCCGAAAGGGTGCGACAGTAGAGCTGATCGATCTGGCAGAGCGCGATATCGAGATAGCGCCTGCGCACGCCCGGGCCATCCGCAACCAGCGCAATGTCTTCCGGCAGAAAGAGCACCGCACGCAGTTGGCCGATGAGATCCATATTGCGTTTGTTAACGCCGTTGATGCGCACTTGCTTCTTGTAGCTGAGGCCGTCACCGCGCGAGGTGAGCAGAATTTCGAGACTTAGTGGTCGCCGTTCAGGTCCGTTGAGCTGTACTGTGCCGGCCACCCGGCTATAGGGAATCGGTTCTTCAGTCGCAGCCCATCCGACCACTTCTCGTTCTTGCCGGGCATGAACAGGCCGACTGGTCGCCAGAAAGTAGATCGCCTCCAGCAGGTTCGTCTTGCCCTGGGCATTCTCACCCTGCAACAGCGTCAGGTCGCCGGAAAAATCGATCTCCAGCGTCCGGTAGTTGCGAAAATGGGTGAGCGATAGGTGTGTGAGAACCATGGGACAGGCGGGTTGATCCTTGGGGTGATGGGGCTGGCTTGTCGGTGCGGGCGCTATTTGCGGCGCGTCAATTCGGCGACAAGCATGTCGAGTTCTGTGTCGGCATCGGCCCCGGTCTTCATGGCCATATCGGCGCGCAGCAGGCGATCCATGATGCCATGCAGCTCATTAAATGAATAGGCACGTGCCAGCGGCATGGCTTTCTTGACCGGGTACGGACTCTCTTTGACGTAGCGCGCGATTTCATCCGGGCTGTTCAGACGCCGCATGCCCTCCTTGACCTTGATGATAATGCGATACTGGCGCGCAATCATCGTGAGCAGGTAAAAAGCGTTGGCGTCGCCGCGTCTCAATTCGTATAGCGATCGGATGGCTGCGCGCTCACTGCGCTGGCTCAACGCATCGGTTAGTCCCCAGATGAGCGATTCGCTGGCGTCGCTGACGAGCAGCGTGACATCACCTGGTGCAATCGCGCGCCCGCCGGCATAGGCAGCCAGCTTGCCCAATTCATTGTCGAGCTGACGCAGGTTTGGCCCGACGAATTCGGCCAGCATCCTTGCCGCGCTCGGTTCGATCTCTATCGCCTTGTTCCGGGCATGACGCTGAATCCAGCCGGGTAGCGCCTTGGGATCAGGCGTGCCGCTCTCCTCTGCGGAGATGATGCCTGCCTTGGTTAGCTGTTGAAGACCTGGCACCTGGCGTGGGTCGATCTTCTCCTTGCCTGGCAGCTTGAAGCCTTTCCACAGACCGCGCCGCTTGTCGACGTTGCTCGATTCCCAAAAGACGACATCGGAGGTGTCGGGGAGCGCGCTCAAGCCCGTCAGCAATTGCGCGGCCTCTTGATGGGCCGTACTGTCGGTGCCTTTGCTGGCTGCCATGCGCTTGTCGAGCCGGGTCAAGTAGCCCGGCGCGATGATCAGACGCCGCGTCGCCAAAAAGGGCATCATTCCCGCCTGACCGAGCAGATCGCCGGGCGATGTCTGCTCCGCGACTTCGACCGTGTTCAGATCGGCCAGATCGGGATCACCGGCCGCCTGCTTGAGCTCGGCAATGCGCTGTGCTGCCAGATATTCATCGGCGTTGAGTAAGAGATAAATCATGCCTCAGTCAAAGAGGACGCGGTAGGCCGGCTTGCCGACTATCTGCATGGGTTGGATGGCTGCCAGCCAGCGGTCATTGACGTTGGCGGTCGTCGTGTAGTGCTGCAAGCGCGTGCCCAGCGGTCGCGCAATGACGAGCGCGGGGAACATGAGAAGCATGGTCAGCATGAACTTGTCGAGCCAGGATCGCCGGCCCGTCATGCCCACCATCGCTGCCGTCGTTGCCAGCACGCTGGTCGTGGCAAGGTTTGTGCCACAATTGGGATGGATTGCCAGAGACGCCTCACCGGCCTGGAGACGCAGCATGGCATCCCCTACCGCCTGCCGCAGCGTAAGCTCATCCACATCGCCAAAGATCAAAAAGCCGAGCGGATCAGAGAGACCGCTAAAGCGCTGTCCCGGCACGCGTGCGGACAGAATGTGAATCGTCGCGTGCTCGATCGCGTGGTGCTGACGCGTTCGTTGCACGAGGTCATTAAGTGTTGCCAACATGTCGTGTAAACTCCTTTGATCGGCTGGGAGTAGGGTTGTGGGGTCTTGGGGTAGTGGGGGAATGGAGCAAGCGGCTATCTTGATGCAAGCTTCCCACAGGTTCCTACAACCCTACAACCCTAAGGCCCCACTCCCCTACAACCCCACTCCCCTACTTCCCCAATACCTCACGCGCCCGCGCCACCACATTCTCCGCGGTAATCCCATACTGCTCATACAGAGTTTCATACGGCGCACTGGCGCCGAAGTCAGCGATGCCGATGACCGCCCCCCGCTGGGGATCGTTGCCGACCCAGCGTTCCCAACCAAAGGGGCTGGCTGCTTCAAGCGCCACCTTGGCCACGCCAGACGGCAGCACATCGGCCTGATACGCTGCATCCTGCTGTTGAAAGACTTCCCAGGAGGGGAGGCTTACCACCCGCACGCCTGTGCCCGCCGCCGCCAACTCTTTGGCCGCCGCTAGCGCGATTTCCAACTCGCTGCCCGTGGAAATCAGCACCAGATCCAGCCCGTCGGGTGCGTTTTCGTAGAAGACGTAGCCGCCACGCAGCGTCCCTTCGGCCGAGCCATAACCCTCGGCGGCTCGATCGTAGATCGGCAGTCCCTGGCGCGTCAAGGCCAGGACGGTAGGGCCATCAGTGCTTTCCAGCGCCGCGCGCCAGGCTTGGGCTGTTTCATTGGCGTCGGCCGGGCGGAAGACCGTCATGTTGGGGATGGCGCGGAGCGACGCAATGTGCTCGATCGGCTGATGGGTTGGTCCGTCTTCGCCCAATCCAATGCTGTCATGGGTCAGGACATAGACTACGCGTATGCCCATGAGCGCAGCAAGACGCATGCTGCCGCGCATATAGTCGCTGAAGACGAGGAAGGTGGCGCCGTAGGGAATCAGCCCGCCGTGGACGGCCATGCCGTTGAGGACGCCGGCCATGGCATGCTCGCGCACGCCGAAGTGAACGTTGGGCCCGGCAAAGTTGCCCGCTTCAATAAACGGCTGGCCCGAAATGGTCGTGTTGTTGCTGGCCGCCAGGTCAGCGCTACCGCCCACCAGGTTGGGCAGCGCCGGTGCGATGGCGTTGATGGTCTTGCCGCTGGCCGAACGGGTGGCAATTTTTCCCTCAGGTGCAAAGACCGGCAACGCCTCTTCCCAGCCTTCGGGCAACTCACCGGAGAGCATCTGGGCATATTCAGCGGCTTCAGCCGGATAGGCGGCGGCATAGGCGGCCACGCGCGCATCGTAGTCAGCTTGGAGCGCCTCGCCATGGTCGACAGCCCGACCAAAAAGCGCCGACACTTCGTCAGGCACGTAGAAATCTGGCTCCAGAGGCCAGCCGAGATTCTCCTTGGTTGCCTTCAACTCGTCGACGCCCAGAGCCGCACCGTGCACGCCCGAGGTGCCTGCCTTGTTCGGGCTGCCGTAGCCGATGATCGTCTGGCAGCCGATGATGCTGGGGCGAGGGTCAGCCTTGGCCGCCTCAATGGCAGCGGCGATGCCGGCTCCATCCAGGCCGTCAACGCTCTGCACGTGCCAGCCGTAGGCCTCAAAACGCTTGGCCCAATCTTCGCTAAAGGAGACTTCGGTCGAGCCGTCAATGGTGATGGAATTGTCATCATACAGATAGATGATCTTGCCCAGCTGCAGGTGACCGGCCAGGCTGGCAGCCTCGCTGGCGACCCCCTCCATCAAGTCCCCGTCGCTGACGATGGCATAGGTATAGTGATCCACAACCGTATGGCCGGGGCGGTTGAAGCGGTCGGCCAGCCAGCGCTCGGCAATGGCCATGCCCACGCCGTTGGTGAAGCCTTGCCCCAACGGACCAGTCGTTGTTTCCACGCCGGCCGTGTGGCCATATTCGGGGTGACCGGGCGTCTTGCTGCCCGCCTGGCGGAAGTTGCCCAGTTCCTCGAGCGGCAGGTCGTAGCCGGTAAGATGAAGGAGCGTATACAGCAACATCGAACCGTGGCCCGCGCTGAGGACGAAGCGGTCACGATCGGGCCAGGACGGGTTGCGTGGGTTAAAGCGCAGAAATTGCGACCAGAGCGTGAACGCAGGCTGTGCCATGCCCATGGGCATGCCGGGATGCCCGGACTTGGCCGACTGCACGCCTTCCGCCGACAGCACGCGGATAGCGTTGACGGCCAGGTTCTCCAGCCCAGGGTCCAGTTCTACGTCGCTCAAGAATGCCTGGTTGCTCATGCAGATTCCTCATTTCATATTCTGAAGGTTAGTTGATTTTTGTCTGTTTTTTGCGTTTTTACCGACTGCAGGCGTTTGTGGAGTCACTGGATCATTGCAAGCCCGTGTCACGCGACTTTGTATTTTCCCCTGATCGCAGGCCATTGTCAAACAAACGCTCGATCGCCAACAGTGGCTTTGGAGCATAAATCGAATGGGATGCCGCACTTGTTGGCTCGCCCTTTTTGGGGTACGCTATTCAGTTGACACGCGATGACGTGCGTCATCCATGCTGTGAGTGCATGCCACATTTGGGGATCTGCTCCAGAGAGAGTGCCCAGTCCGTTCGTCCATTGCCCCCAAAATGGGATGTACCCCCATGCTGTTGATGAGGTGTGAATGTCTTGGACTAATTCATTGCTCCGCCAGGCGCTTCGGCTATGGCGGGACAGGCGCTTGCAACAACAAATGCTCAACGGCGCTGGTCTGATGACCGGGCTTGGCGCGGGCGTTGTTGGCTACGCGTTTTTCCATGAGCCGCTCAATGTCGGCTTTGAACATCTGACTGTCCGTTTACAGTATGGACAGGGTCGCCTGCCGGCAAAGGGCCTGCGCATCCTGCATCTGTCTGATACGCATTTTCAGGGCCACAACTGGCGCGAGCGTCCCAAGATTGAACGAATTCGCCGTTTGACCCGCGACCTCGACTACGACCTGCTGGTGCATACGGGCGATTTTCTCCATTATGACAGCGGGCTGGACAATGTTGCTGCGCTGCTGGATGCCCTGCCTGAACCCCGTTTGGGACGCTATGCGGTCTTTGGTAATCATGATTATATGCACTATGACATGCGGGCCCTGTTGCCTGTCATGTGGCGCACGTACTGGGCGGAAGAACGGGGCAATGTGACGAGTGTTGCGACCGCCATGCTAACGCGCCCGTGGAATGCCTTCCGCTTCGGGCGCTATGTGCGCAACACGCCTGTGATGGCTCGTCGCAGCGGCTCCAACGATACCAATCAGCTGGCGACGCTCCTGAACGCACGTGGTTTTCACGTGCTCCACAACCATGCCATCCGCATTCAGCATCAGATAGACCGAGCCGACGGCATCGATTTTTACCTCGCCGGTGTGGACGACGTGACGGAAGGCCGTCCCCATCTTCATGACGCCCTGGAAGGTGTGCCGCTGGACGCGCCAACGATCTTGCTCAGTCACAACCCGGATATCATCCGCAGCCCGCGGATGGGGCAGGTGGACCTGGTGCTTTCCGGCCATACCCATGGCGGTCAGATCGTGCTGCCTTTCTGGGGACCGGCCCATACGCAGGCGCGTTATCTGGAGCGACGCGACGTGGCGGGCTATCTGCGCCGCGGGCGGACCCAGGTCTACATCACGCGTGGCGTGGGCGAGGGGATTCCGCTCCGGTTTGCGGCCAAGCCTCAGTTCGCGCTGATCACCGTGATGGCTGCGTAGTCGGTGCTGTGGCGCCGCAAAGGTTTGAAAAGGTGTTGTCATGAGCAGTACTCTGTTGACCAACCTGCCCAATCGGTGGCGTAGCCATCTCGTGCGCGATCTGGCGGGCGATGTCCTGGAAGTCGGCGTCGGCAAAGGCGAGAACCTGGGCCTCTATCGTCACGCACGCTGCGTCTGGGCCATCGAGCCGGATCTGACCAGGGCCGAGCATGCGCAGCGCACAGCGCGGCAATCTATGGTGCCCGTACACGTTGACGTGGCTCCAGTCGAGGCCTTGCCCTATCGCGATGACAGTTTTGATCACGTTGTCAGCAGCTTGGTCTTTTGCTCTGTGATCGACCAGCGTCAGGGGTTGGCAGAGATTCGCCGTGTCCTGCGCCCGGGCGGCGTTCTGCACATGGTGGAGCATGTTCGCCCGGATAGTGAACGCCTTGCTCGACTCTTCGCGTTGATTACGCCCTACTGGCGGCGCATCGCCTTCAACTGCCATCTGGATCGACCGACGCTGGACGTGCTGCGTGAGGAAGGATGGGACGCGACGGTGAGTAAACGGCGCCTGGTATTTGTGCGCGTGACGGCTCGAGCAGTGCCGGCTGATTGACGCCGGTGACGGCACTTTGTATACTTGGGTACGGCATCCATGTGGCTAGCTCGATACCATAGAGTTGGACGATGTCCGAAACCGCCTCAGATGTCTCATCACGAATCAATTCGATTGAAAGGAAATGCGACTTATGTTGAAGAACGCAATCGCCAAATTCGCCAATACCCTGCCTGCCAGCGAAGTAAGCGCCCACTGTGACGGCCCCTGCGGCGTCTACGACCCCGCCTCCGCCCGCATCGCCGCCGAAGCTGTGCTTTCCATGACCAAGAAGATCCTGGCGCTGGAAGTGCCCGCCGATGGCGACGCCAATGCCTGGGCACAGTATCTCAATACGCTCTCCCGCTACGTTGCCATTAAGGAAGAGCAGGCTCATCTGGCCAAGAGCGAATTGCTGGTGCTCTGGACTGACTACTTCAAGCCGGTTCACCTGGACGCCTATCCCGAGCTCCATACCACATTTTGGAATGCAGCCAAGCTCTGCTCGTCCTGCAAGGTTGAGGTCAGTGAAGAGCACGCCAATGAGCTCATGGCGGCTATTGAAGAGATCCACAATATCTTCTGGGCCAGCAAGAGCCGCGAAGTTGAGTACTACACCGCTTCCTAAAGTGAGAAACCGCCGGCTTCTGCAGTGAAAGCCGGCAGGATAGATCGTATCAAGAAGGTCGGGCTGCCTGCAGCCTGACCTTTTTCTATGCTTTCGAGACTCTTTACCTTCTGGAAAAGGGAATGGATAGAAGAGAGCCGGTGGGTGAACCGATACCCGCACCTTCGCTCTATGATTGGATACTCTGGGCCTTGCGGCGGCGTCTGCGTCTGCGCGTAACCGGTGATTCCATGCTGCCCACGCTCATGGCCGGTGATCTGGTATTGGTTGACAACACCGCCTATCGTCATGATCGACCTGCGCCCGGCGATGTGGTGGTGGCGCGTCATCCCTATCAAAAGGATCTAATCATCATTAAGCGGGTGACTGCAGTGACGCCAGAGGGACGCGTCACCGTGCACAGCGACAATCCCCGTGTGGGCAGCGACAGCCGTCAATTCGGCACGCTGGCTCCGGCCAGATTGATCGGGCGCGTAACCGCTCGCCTGGCTGCCGCGGCCCCAAAGTGAAGGTCGACGACGGGTCACATACCGGAGATTTGTAGCGACGCCGGTTGAGCTTGCTTGGACTGAGCCTGTCGAAGTGTCGAAGCCAAGGAGCGGGTCGGCGTCACTGTCCCGCACAGGCTGCTGTATCGTCAGTCAATCGCAATAAAAACGGGCTCCTGGCAATGATCTGCCAGGAGCCCGTTTTTATGTTATCAACGCTGGGGAGCGTGATATCCGTTACTTGCGCTGGCGCGGGTCGAGTGCGTCGCGCAGCCCGTCGCCCATGAAGTTGATGCTGAGGACGGTGAGGGAAATGAGCATCCCGGGCCACAGGATGACCCAGGGCGTGAAGGTCATGAAATCTTTGCCGTCAAAGAGCAAGCGACCCCATGTGGGCACGTCCGAAGGAAAGCCCAGTCCCAGAAACGAGAGGGCCGATTCGGTGATGATGGCGGCGGCAATCCCTAGCGTCGCCGAGACGATGATGGGGCTGAGTACGTTGGGGAAGACGTGACGGCTGACGATGCGCCTTTCTTTGCTGCCGATGCTGACTGACGCTTCCACATACTCTTTTTCCTTGACCGAGAGCACCGATCCGCGCACAACGCGTGAGGTCGGCATCCAGCCCAAAATGCCGATTACGAAGACAACCAGCAAAAAGATGCCCAATTCCGGCCCCAGCCATTTACGCAGGCTATCGCGGAAGAGCATGATGATCACGAGAAGCAGGGGCAGTTGGGGGAGGGCCAGCATCATGTCGGTAAAGCGCATGAGCGGTCCGTCCAGTCGGGAAAAGTAGCCGGCCAAGATGCCGATCATGGTGCCGAAGGTCATGGCGACGAGCATGGCGAAAATGCCGACCGAGAGCGAGATCCGCCCGCCGTGCATGTTGCGTGCCAAGAGATCGCGCCCCAGGTCATCTGTCCCAAATGGATGCTCCAGGCTCGGCGGCTGACTCGAAGCAAGGATGTCGATGGCTTCCGGATCGACGGTGTAGACCACGGGGCCGAACGCGCAGCCAACACAGAGCACGATGAGCACGACTAAACCGAACATTGCCAGCTTGTGGCGACGAAATCGTTGCCACACATCGCCCCACAGGGTCCGTTGCTTACGTTCGGGTTGTGCCAATGATAAGGCGCCAGGCGCACTTTCAGACTGAACGGCCATATTTCTATTCCTGCTCTAGTCGTAACGGATACGTGGATCGAGGATACCGTAGACAATATCCGCAATCAGGTTAAAGGCAACAATAAGGAAGGCAAAAATGAAGGTAATGGTCTGAATCAACGGGATGTCGTTGACGTAGATCGCATTGATGAGCAGCGCGCCCAGCCCATTCACCCGGAAGATCTGCTCGGTGATGATCGCGCCGCCAAAAATTGCGGGAATGCCCAGGGCAATCAGCGTCACTACCGGGATCAAGCTATTGCGCAGGACGTGCCGAACCACGACATACCGTTCTCGGAAGCCCTTGGCGCGTGCGGTGCGGACATAGTCCATTGTCATATTATCCAGCATTGCTGAGCGTGTGAACCGCGCTAAGGCAGCGGCCTGAAAGAGCGCCAGCACCGTCACCGGCATGATCATCTGCCGGATTTGGGCTACGAAACTCTCCCAATCCGTCACTTTTAGATCGGTATCGTAGATTGAGGGAAACCAGCCCAATTGCACGCTGAAAATCATGATGAAGAGGAGGCCCGTGAAGAAGGTAGGAATGGAATAGCCGACCAGTGAGAAAAACGTGCCGACCTGGTCAAAAATGGAATACTGCTTCACGGCTGAAATCACGCCGACCGGGATGGCAATGATGATGGCAAAAACATAAGCAAGACCGACGACCCAAAGCGTTTGAGGCAGTCTTTCACCGATCAGATCAAAGACCGGCGTGCCGCGACTGCCCCACGATGCCAGTCGAACGGTGGTTTCAGGATCGATGAATTCGATGCCGGTTCTTTCCCCTAAGTAGAGGAGCGGCTCGGCATAGAAAAACTGTCTGAGCCACAGCACATATTTAATATGCATGGGCTTGTCCAATCCCATAGATTCCCGGATCATCGCCCGTACCTCGGGGCGGATTGTCTCTGGCAGCGCGCCGGTTGGGTCTCCGGGTGCAAGCTCAAGCACCGCAAAAATGATGAAGCTAATGACAATCAAGGTCGGGATCGCAAACAGGATGCGACGGACAAGGTATTGGCCCATGGGCTTTTCTCTTTATCGCTCTGCTACGAAGCGTAGCGCAGACTCAATTTGTTGAAGCACCGATTGTCGGTACGTGGGACCTACGACGTCGAGGGAAATTGGGTAGATTAAGACCCAAGCGGGGTGATGGGTCAACCAGTGATCACCGGTTGGATCACCGCCCCGCTTGGGTCTAATGTGATACACGCCGAGTCGTCCTGCTGCGATCGACTCATTGTGTATCCGTTACGCTAGTTCTCGCGATACCATTCTTCAATGTTCCACATCTCAGATTCCCAACCACCGTTCATGCGCACGCCCTGAAGATTGTTCAGTTTGGCGGAGACGCTGCCACGATGGACCAGCGGGATCTGGAAGAATTCCTGAACGTTGATGTCGTTCAGCTGCTTGACGATCTCGTCGCGCTCGGGGCCGACGGGAGTCGTGGTCAACTGCGCAAACAGCTCGTCGTATTCCGGGCTACAGCCGCGGAAATTGTTGCCGCCGGCCCAACCATTGTCCTTGCTGGCGATGAACTCGCACTGCCACTGGGCCAGGTGTTCCTGCGGGTCGACCTTCGGGCCGGTGGTGTACATTTCAAGATCGGCGAAGAACTTCAGGTAGGTGTCCGGGCTGACAGGATCGCTGCCAAAGAAGACACCGGCGTCGACGTTCTTCAACTCGGTGTCGATGCCGATCTCAGCCCACCACTGCTTGATGAGCGCCTGGGTCTTCTGGCGTACAGAGTTGGTCGAGGTCTGATAGAGCACCTTCAGCGGGACGCCCTCATATTCACGGATGCCATCGCCGTCGGTGTCAACCACGCCGTTTTCATCCAGCAGCGCCTTGGCGCCCTCAATATCCTGAACCAGACAATCGTCATTGGCCGTCGAAACATAGTTCGGCGGATTGGGAATGACGTTGCAGGTGGCGACGCCGCCGTCACCGTACAGCTGCTGGGCAATCAGGTTGCGATCGATGGCCATGGACATGGCTTGCGGGATCGGCTTGAATGTCAGGAACGGGTGCGGGTTGTTCCCGTCGTCCCATTCAGCGCGCATATCGCCAAGCTCGGGATCGGGATTGGCCTGATTGACCAAAATACGCTCGACGTTGGTGGCCAGGTTGACCATCACCTCGCCGTTGCCGGCGGTCTTCATCTCGTCCAGAATCTGGGGTTCGACCTGCAGATTCCAAGCGTAGTCAACCTCTCCGGTCTCCAGGACAGCACGGGCTGCCGAAGCGGCGTCACCGCCACCCTTGAAGACTACGCGGTCGAAGTAGGCCGGCTCGCCCCGCCAGTGCGGGTTGCGTACGAAAGTGGCCACGTCGTTGACCTTGAAATCTTCAAGCATGTACGGGCCGGTGCCGTGAGGATTCAAGTTCTCTTCACTGCATGTCTGCGCCGCAGCGCCAATGCAGTCGGCAAACTGGGCCTGCTGCAGGATGCCGCCAGTGTAGTTGGACACAAAGGGCAGGTATGGATAGGGGTTCGGTCCGTCAAAGGTGATTTTCACCGTAAGGGGATCCACGGCTTCAACCGTCTGTACGCCGTCGAAGGCCGAGATGTTGACGCAGCCAGTGGCCGTATCAGTGCAATATTGCCATGTGAAGACCACATCGTCAGCCGTGAAGTCGCTGCCGTCCGACCACTTCACGCCTTCCAGCAGATTCCAGGTGATGCTGGTCAGATCTTCAGAGACGCCACCGTTTTCGAGCGTAGGAATCTCTACCGCAAGCGCCGGCACCAACTCGCCCTCAGGTGAGATGTTGGCCAACGGCTCGTGGGTGATGGCCGACACGTCCTGATCCTTGGTGCCGCCGGATAGGTGCGGGTTGGGGATCGATGGGGCCTGCCAGTAGAGAATATTGAGGACTTCTTCGCCCTCCGCGCCGGCGGAATCAGCCGCAGCATCGCCGCTGCTTTCTTCGGCTGCGCCATCACTGGCTCCGGTTTCAGCCGGGGCTGCGGGCGATGCACACGCACTGAAAACCATGGCGAGTGCAAGCAATAAGCCGAGCAAGATCGTGCTTTGCAATTTCCTGCGATCCTTCATAGATGTTCTCCTTGTCAGATCAATTGGATGGAACAAACTTGGGAGTGCCGAAAGCAGTGCCGGATAGCGCTGCTCTGGGCGGGAAGAATTATAGAAGCACACACAATGGTGGCATTCACGAAATTGAATGACAAATGCGGTCGTCGATTCAAGCGCATCGTAACGCTATTTCTTGGTTGTGATGGCACAACGAGGTCGTTGCTGGGCGCTGGATGGCGCTACGTATGCGGAATATCGTCTTACGAAAAATCGCTACAAACACGTATGAGGGATACGCTTGCGCTTGGGAGTTGGCCTCCCACAGCGGCTGCATGGTACAGGATATTGGAAATGATGTCAATACTGAAAAAACGACGGTGGGGTTTTTGCTTGGCGGGATGGCAATATCGCACGCTGAGAGTGACCCACGCGTACTCCCGCGATCCGGCATGACATGTGAGGCACGCCTGAAGAACGCGTGCTTCACATGTCATGCTCCCTGGCTAGTTCTCAACCGTAATGGTCACCGTGCAGGGGTCGGGGAAATTGCCCGAGTTATCGACGACGGTCAGCAGTACAGCATACTCGCCGTTGGCTAGCTCGGCCGTGTCCAACTCGCTCAGGACACCGTCAATCACGGGCGCTTCGCCACCCCCGATATAGGCTGGGGCCGCTTCGCCAGCGATCGTTTCAACTTTGTAGTATTGGAAGTTAGGATTATCCGCGGTGCCTTCGATGTTGAGAACACCGCTAACCGTCGCGCCGATGGCCGGGCTGGTAATTCGCACGTTCTCGTTGGGACAGAATGCCAGCAGCGCCAGCCCGCTGACGACGCTCTCCGTGTCGGTAACAGGTTCTGTGGCCGGCTCGGTTTCGGCAGGGGCTTCGGCGACGGGCTCTGTCGTGGCCTCCGCCTCGGGCTCCTCTGTGGCCGCTTCTGTCGCTGCTTCTTCAGTGGCTGCAGGTGTTGCGTCTGCCACGGGCGTCGTGATCGCTTCCGTCTCGGTGATGACGGCCGGCAGCGTAACGGCAGTAGCACTTGTGACCTCTGCCGTCGCCGTGGCGGTGACGGAGGCCGTTAGCTCGCTCGAGATATCAATACGCAGGTCGAGATTCAGAAAGATGGGTACAGTGATGGTCTGGGTGCCGTCGGGGCCCGGAACGATCACAGTCAGCGACAGGGGCACAGTCTGGGTCACGACCGCTGAAGCCGGTTCGATGCGCGGCAAGGCAGGATCAGTGACTGTATCGTCTGCTTGACCCAAGACCGAAAACGAAAGCATGAGCAACAACGCCGCGGCGCTGGCCGTGCTCAGAAAAAGTCTACGCAACATTGAACTCTCCTCCTGGAATCAAACATCGGAATTCGTCTTCAACCACACTGCAATACGCGGATTGGGCGGATGGATGAAATGCTGGCTGCACTGGAATCGGTCTTCTGCACTTCATAATCTGGACCGCATGATAGCACTGGCAATAGATCGCCGCAAGCAGCGCCAGGCTGATAGCCGGCGTCTTGACAGCAAGGTCGTGATGTTGCCGATATTCGTAAACGTGAGCATCTGTGCTCGCGCCACAAGCGAGCCAAATCGGGTGCATCCCATTTTGGAGGCGGTGTGTGAACGGACGGGTCGCTTTCTCTCGAGCGGCCCCCAAATGCGGTATGCGACCGGCCTAATCATTCAATTTGCCCGTAGGAGGTCAAGATGGTACAATCGCCCCGTAAATGGAGAGGGTCAGCCCTCTCGAAAAGGCGAGAACAATGGCGTTCTCGCCTTTTCTTTTTGCCAGGCGCCTATTGCCCTTTGGACGTGACAAACGGTAGCCCAATATCGATTTGGCATGTCAACGAACCTGTTCTTGTACGTGCTGATCTCTCCCTGCATGAGCCTCAATCAACAGATTGACAACAGATCGCCAACTCAGGTGCAACTTATTCGACTATACTCTGCTCAGGGTTCGGCAGGGTGGGGCGCTGTGGCGCCTCTGCGGTGCCTCTGCGGCAGATCGCCCACAAATCGTAACGCCATTTACATCGTGAAAGACTTCGCGTTCTGGGCCGAAATGGTCTACAATCATCCAGGTGAGATTGGTGACTTTGGGTGATACTAGCCTTCGTCATTTTGGCGTGAAATCAAGCAAAGTCATGACGTACGCATAAAGGTAAATTGCATTTCCTTTCAACAAAACGTAGGAGATGAATCGTGAAAATTGCTGTATTGATCAAACAAACGCCGGATACCGCCGAACTCCCCAAGGTCTCGGCGGAGGAAGTCCAGAGTGGTGATGTAGAGGCCACGATGGTTATCAATCCCTGGGACGAGTACGCGGCGGAGGAAGCGATCGATCTTTGTGATCGCTTTGATGGCGACGCCATGGCCCTCTCCCTGGGTAGCGAGGACGAGACCGACGCGCTCAAGCATGCCTTGGCGATGGGGATCGGCGAAGCGGCCCTCATCGACGGCAGCGCGCTGGGTGACGCTGACGTCTGGACTGTCGCCGAAGCGTTGGCTGCAGCCGTCAAGGCCCAAGGTGATGTCGACCTTATCCTGACCGGCAAACAGAGTGTTGATGGCAACAGTGGTGCGCTTTTTGCCGGCATCGCCTGCAAACTGGGCTGGCCGCTGCTCGTCAACGTGTCGAAAGTGGTGGACGTGGCTGACGGTGCGATTACGGTTGAACGTATGGTTGACGGCGGTCAGGAGACGGTGAAAGCGCCGTTGCCGGCTGTCGTGAGTGTCACCAAAGAGATCAACGACCCGCGTTATCCGAGCTTCATGGGCATCCGCAAGGCCAATCGGGCCAGCATTCCCGTTACAACCGCCGCCGATCTGGGCGTGAGCGCGGGCAATGCCACCCAGTGGACCAACATTCGCAAGCCTGAAGAAGCGAAGACGGATGTCGTAATGATTGATGGAGAGACCGCTCAGGAAAAAGCTGCCAAGCTGGCCGACGCGCTGATGGCAGAGAAAGTCATCTAAGGAGAATATAATGTCTGTTTTGGTATGGATTGAACAGAATCAAGATGGCGCAGTCGCCAGCAGTTGGGAATTGGCCGGCAAAGGGCGAGAGTTGGCCGATGCTTTGGGTGGCTCACTCAACGCCGTGGTTATGGGGGCAAGCACCGGTGACGTGGCCGCCCAGGCCCAGACGTTTGGCTTTGACAACGTCTATACGATCACTGACCCGGTGCTGGAAAGCTACCGGTTGACGGCCTACGCAGCCGGGCTCAAGAAGGCGGTAGAAGCGAGTGGTGCTACCGTCGTGTTGGCCAGCGCCACCAACCGCGGCCGCGAGGTGACTGCAGCAGTCGCCTGCCAGCTCGGTGCAGGCCTTGCACCCGATGCAATTGACTTGAACATTGAAGATGGCAAGCTTGTTGCCCTGCGCTCGGTCTACTCGAACAACATTCTGACCGACGTTACCTTTGCTACGCCGGTGCAGGTCGCCAGCGTGCGCCCGCGCTCCTTTGCCATGCCTGAAGCCGGTACTGCCGGCGGCTCTGTCACCGCGCTGGACTTGGGTCTGAGCGAAGATGACATCCCCGAGAAGGTGCTCGAATCCAAGGTGACGACCAGCGGCGAGGTCAACCTGACCGATGCCAGCATCATCGTATCGGGCGGTCGCGGCGTCGCCAACGACCCCGAAAAGGGCTTCGAGCTGGTCGTCGAGTTGGCCGCGGTTTTGGGAGCAGCCGTCGGCGCCAGCCGTGCGGCCGTTGATGCCGGCTATATTCCCTACAAGCATCAGGTGGGGCAGACCGGCAAGAACGTGAAGCCCGATCTCTACATTGCGGCCGGCATCAGCGGCGCCATCCAGCATTTGGCCGGTATGGGCGGCAGCAAGATCATCGTCGCCATCAATAAGGACGGCGAAGCGCCCATCTTCGAAAAGGCCAATTTTGGCGTTGTGGGCGACCTTTACGATGTGCTGCCGGCGCTGACTGAGGCCTTCAAGCAGCGCCTGTAGTTTGTCTTGAACAAGTCTGCTCCGCAGATTCAACAGGTGCGCCGGTGATCAACCCGCCGGCGCACTTTTTGATTGGACCGGGTAGATAGGATTTTCTCCAATGCCTGTGCATGGTACAATGGCGCTGAAGCTGGGTCGCGGGTCGTGTGGCGACTTCGAGCATTGATTGTCGCAGGCCATTTAATCATTTTGTCGGACAAGCTTGGAAGCAATGGATTCATGAACGCACAGCAGATTATCGCCCCGGATGTGCCCTATCGCGCCTGGTTTCGGAGTTTTGATGGCCAAGACCCCAATGACTATTCGATTTACGATGTCATCTACCGCTCACCGCTAACGGGCAGCCTCCTGGAGGTGCAACATGACATTGACGCGCTGCGCCAGCGTTCGGGAACTGAATGGCGGGCGCTCATCGACAGCCGGATCGGTACCACGCAGTGGCCATATGGTTCCGGCGTCTGGGGAATGCGCGAATGGGTTGTGCCCACGCTGCGCGACGAGAACGTCGTCAGCATGTACGAGGGGAATACAAACCTCTTCTGGGCGCAAGGTCTGGGCAGGCGCCTCGGCCTGAACGATCTCTGGGTCAAGCTGTGCGGCAATAGCCACACCGGCAGCTTCAAGGACCTGGGCATGACCGTATTGGTCAGCGTCGTCAAGCAGATGATGACGGACGGCAGCCCGGTCCGGGCCGTCGCCTGCGCGTCCACGGGAGACACCAGCGCCACGCTGGCAGCCTACGCGGCATATGCGGACATTCCGGCCATTATCTTTCTGCCGCAGGGTAAAGTAAGCACGGCTCAACTTATCCAGCCTGTGGCCAACGGCGCCCATGTTTTGGCCCTCGATACCGACTTCGACGGCTGCATGGAAATCGTGCAGGAAGTGACGGAAGATCAGAGCATCTATCTGGCTAACTCCATGAACAGCCTGCGCATTGAAGGACAGAAGACCGTCGGCATTGAGATCGTGCGCCAATTCGACTGGCAGGTGCCCGACTGGATCATCGTTCCGGTGGGCAACCTGGGCAACATCGACGCGCTCTACAAGGGGCTCAAGCTGCTCAAGGATTTGGAGATTATTGATAAGTTGCCCCGGCTCGTTGCGGCCCAAGCGGGCAAGGCCAACCCGTTCTATCAAAGCTACCTCAATGGCTTCGATGAGAAGGTCGCAATCCAGGCCCAACCAACGCTGGCAACGGCCATTCAGATCGGTAACCCTGTCTCGCTACGTCAAGGCCGTCCAGGCCATTCAGGAGACCAATGGCATCGTAGAACAGGCGTCAGAAGATGAGTTGGCCAATGCGGCCGCGTTAGGTGATCGCACCGGCATGTACAATTGTCCTCATACCGGGGTCGCGCTGGCTGCGTTGATGAAGCTGGTTGAACGTGGTGAGATTCACAGAGATGACCGGGTCATCGTGCTCAGCACCGCCCACGGTCTCAAGTTTACCAACTTCAAAGTTGGCTATCACGAAGGCACGCTGCCCGAAGTCGAAAGCAAGCTGGCCAATCCACCCGTCTACCTGCCCGCAGATTCGCCGCGTGGTGAAAGAGACGATTGCGCGGAAGCTGGGGGGTAAGGTCGTGGGGGCGTGGGGTGGTAGGGTTGTGGGGGGCGCTCGATGCCCTACTCAGTAACCCCACCACCCAATAACCCTACACCCCAAAGACCCCACAACCCCACCACCCTACAACTCAAAGATCCCCCACCCAAAGACCCGACACCCAAATGCCCAAACAAACGCCCAAACCCACCCTAGACTACCATGCCACCTCCTTCTCCCAAGGACGGATGGATTTTGCGTGGGAAGAGATGGATGAGGCCGCGATTCAAGCCGCTTATGCTGACTGGGAAGCTGGGCGCGGACTAATTGGCGGTGATCCCCGGCGGATTCCCAATGCCGACTTGCTGCCGGATTGGGGGCTGGATCAGCCTTTCTTTCGCGCTTTGGCATTAGACGATGCCCGGGGCGAGAACGGAGCGCGCCTCCGATCCGCCCTGGCCTCCGACCGTCCGCTCGAGATTGAGATCGGGTTTGGGCGGGGCGACTTCCTACTCGACCGGGCGCAACGCTATCCCCAGCGGCTATTTGTTGGCTATGAAACCAAGACCAAGGCGGCCCGGCTCATGCTGCAGCGTCTGGCCCAGCTCGGTCTGGAAAATCTCTGGATCAGCGATGACGACTGCCGCTTTAACCTGCCCCTCGTCATTGCACCGGCGCGCGTGGATGCTTTCCATATCCTCTTCCCCGACCCCTGGTGGAAGCCCCAGCATCAAGTCAAGCGTCTTTTCTCACCGCCCTTTGTCGATCTGCTGGCCGCCAAGCTGCAGCCGGGCGGGCTGCTATACTTCAAGAGCGATGTCGCCGAATATGGCGACTACGTTGCGTATCTGCTCGGGTTATCCGATCAATTCGGTCCAAATGACCCTGCGCTGGTCCAACGCATCGGCGACTATGCGCCGACGCACCGGGAATTTTGGTGCGAAGCGCGTAACCGACCCACCTACGCGTTCTATTTTGAACGGGCTGCGTAGCGACTGTCATGGGAGTTGAGGAAAGTGTGGCGGTGTCACCGCCAGGTGGCCCGCCGACGTTGCTGTGGGCCGGTAAGCATGGCGTCGCCCATGCTAGCGCGTCAGGATCTGCCCGAATCGAACGTCATGGGTCCTCTGTCGATGCACAAGGACAAACCGGACCTGACCCAACGGGTCGAATCTACTGGGGTGATAACCGGGCCGTCTTGACCCGACTCCTCGCCGATGGCTGGCGCGAACAAGTCCGGCTCATCTACATCGATCCGCCGTACGCTTCCAGCGCCAATTATGCCGCGCAAGGTACGGCTGCGCAACCGTCAGGCCTCGCTCATCACCCGCCAGGTGCAATATGTGGATCAGTGGCCGAGCGATGATGTCTATCTCCAGTTCATCTACGAACGACTGCTCCTCCTCCGTGATCTGCTGGCGCCGGACGGTTCGATCTGGCTGCACAGTGACTACCGCCAGAATCACCGCCTGCGTCTGCTGCTGGAAGAGGTCTTCGGTCCCGATAACTACCTCAATACGATTGCCTGGCGTAGCCAGGTTACGCGCGGGGCCAAGGTAGATGCCTTCTATTTCCCATACAGCACGCAATACATCGATGTCTTCGCCAAAGATCGCCGCGCGCCCACGCTTTGGCGCCCCCAGCGCAAGCAACTTGTCTTCACCAGACGTCAGGCTGCAGCTCAGTTCATGGAAGATGAGGGCGGTTTCTTTCGCACATCCGATCCCGGCACCTATGGTTTTATCAAGCTCAAAGAATTGCACGCTGCAGGCCGGCTCTACGCTCCCTATGAGGGGCAAATTGTGGTAGATGAAGAAGCGCAGCGCGTCTACGCGTCCAACGGCGGCAACATTGGTGTCAAGTATTATCTAACGAAGTTGGATAGCGGACGCTATGCCGTCTCGCGGGGCGTCGATAATCTTTGGGATGATATTCCAGGCTTGGGTACGACGCCGGGCGAAGATGTTGGCTATCCAACCCAGAAGACGATCGCACTGTTGCAACGCATTATTGGCGCATCGACCGATCCGGGCGACTGGGTGTTGGATGCGTTCGCCGGATCGGGCACGACGGCGGTAGTGGCTCAGCAGATGGGGCGGCGCTGGCTGACGTGCGATGAGAACTATGGCTCCGTCCAGACCGTGCGCCGGCGCCTGCAGGCTGAAACCGGCGCGGACTTCGACGTCTACGCCATGGTTGGTCAGGATCTCCAGCCCATAGACTCGACCGAGTCCGCGCCGCGCGGCGACCTGCAAATTCAGCGCCTGGGCGCGGCACGCGCTACAATAGAGGTTGGTCTGCGCAATATCGCGACGCCGGCTGTGACCGCTCTGCTGGCGCGAGCGGGGCACGAACCGCTGACCGATTGGCGGGAGGCGGTGGAGTCTGTTGAGATCGACAGCGACTATGATGGCCGCGTCTTTTGCCCTGTTTTGGCGGATGCACCGCAGGCGCGACGGGCTCAGGTCGAAGGTCAGTACACTCTGGCCGCGCCGACTAGAGCGACCACCATTGCCGTGCGCGTGACGGATGTACTAGGCAACGAAGCGATAATCTGCCGGCCTTTGGCGTAACGAGTGGGAGCGCTGGCTCCGCGATTGGGGAGAAGGCTCTGATGGCAACACCACTTTTGACCGTATTAGATGAAGACAAGCACGCTTGGTTTGCCGGCCGTACCCGGGCGATTCTCAAGTATTTGGATAGCGTGCTGCCGCCCCTTGCATCCGGCGAAACGCGCAAGGTCCTTGATCTGGGCGGTGGTGCAGGCAACATGGCCCACCATCTTGCCCACTATGGCGAGGTGGTTGACCTGGACTACAATCCACGCCCCTTGGCCGTGGCGCAATTGCGCGGATTGGAGGCGCTCCAGGGCGCCGGGAATGCCCTGCCCTTTCCCGATAACGAGTTCGACCTCATTTCTTTGCTGGACACGGTGGAGCACATCGCCGACGAGTTTGGCGTCTTCGAGGAGTGTCAGCGCGTGCTCAAGCCAGGCGGCAAGCTGATCGTTACGGTGCCGGCTTTCATGTGGCTCTGGAGCTACAACGACGAGATCAACGAGCATGAGCGGCGCTATACCGTGCCGGAGCTTCAGCAAAAGCTGATGGTGAGCGGCTTCGATGTGCAGCGGATCAGCTACAACAACTTTTTTCTCTTTCCCGCCATCGCCGGCATTCGCTTCCTGCGCCCCTACAATCCCGATCTGGAAAGTCCCCACCTGACCGAGGACGAGGAGGTCTATCAGGTGGAGATGGAGCCCATTCCCGAGCCTGTGAACACCATTCTTCACGCCATTGGCTGGCTGGAGGCGGAGATGCTCCAGCGCTTTGGCCTGCCCTTTGGCACCAGCGTAATCTGCGTTGCGCAGAAGGCCGTCTGAAGAAGGAGGGAGCCATGACGATTTATACAAGCTTGAGTGATGCCGAACTCATTGCAGAAATGAAGCATCAGAGCGAAACGCCTGACCCGAAATTGGTTGAAGAGATCATCGGTCGGCAAGAATCTCTTGCCCCCCATCTGCTTTCGATGTTTGATGCACTCTCAACGTACGTTGAAGACGACGCTGTCTGGCATCAATCTATTCTGGCCGGACGGATTCTGCTGCACTGGCGTGAGCCGGCTGCGCTGCCTACGTTTGCAAAGATCTACAGCCGGGGTGAAGACGAGTGTGAGTGGTTCGAGGAAAAGCCCGCGTGCTACGGACCTCAAGCGATTTCGACATTTGGCGCTGTGGCGCAGGGCGAGCCGCGTGAAGGTTGGCACTATGGTCGTGCGCTGGCAACGAGTATTCTCGCCGCCATCGCACACCGTTATCCAGAAACGCGAGATGACGTGATCACCGCGCTACGCTCCGTTTTGCCCGGCCTACAGGCGGATGGTTCCCTGGATTGGCCGGCCGAGCGGGAGCCAGACGAAGTCTGGTCGAGCGTGGTCAGTGATTTGGCCGAACTGAAGGACGTGGAGAGTCAAGACGTCATCATGGCGCTTTTCGATGCAGACATGATTGACGAGTCCGTGATTGATCGGGCAACCTATCGTGGTTTGCTTAGCGGCGTTGGTCGTAAGATGCCAAGTCGAAGAGAGTACGATCTGATGGATGAGGTTCGACGCGATTGGGAGTTAGAGCAAGCGCGACAGCAACGTCTGGCTCGAGAGGCGCAGAGACTACCCGTGCGCCGTGCACCGCTTCCAGGAACCAGACCAAAAGTTGGGCGCAACGAACCCTGTCCCTGTGGAAGCGGCAAAAAGTATAAAAAATGCTGCGGAAAGAAATAACTGATGTTCTCCAAAGGATCGAAGAGCCGCCTGCACGCGCTGGTGCTGCTCGCCTACACCCTGCTCGCCCTGCTTCTTTCCTGGCCGCTGCTCGCGGCTGGGCAGCGGCGTGCCCGGCGTGGCGCAGTGGGCGTTTGATGAGTCAACCTTCATTTGGAATATTTGGTATTTCAAGCATGCGCTGGTCGACAACCTGAGCAGCCCGCTCCATACCGAACTGATCTGGTACCCGCTCGGCATGGATCTGGTCCTCTACACCTACAACTTCTTCCATGCGCTGATCGCCTTCCCCGTGGCCGTAGCGACGAGCCTGCCCGTTGCCAGCAACCTTGCACTCCTCTTCAGCACCGTCATGAGTGGTTATGGCACGTTTCTGCTGCTGCGCTACCTCTTTGCACGCAATCCTCAATCCGCACTCCCCAATCCCCGAATCCCAACTCGCCTGCGCCTTCATCGCCGGCCTGATCTACGCCTTCGCCTCCGATCGCGCCATCTACGCCGCGCTCGGTCACTATGATATGGTGACGACCCAATGGATTCCCTTCTATGCGCTCATGCTGCTGCGCATGCTCGATGGCAGTCTTGCTGTCGGTCAGCGCCGCAAAGCCGCGCTGATGGCCGGTCTCTTCTTCGCCTTCAACGGTCTTGCCGAGATGATCACCGCCGTCTTTTTGGCGATCTTCACGCTGATCGTTCTGGTTGATTATCTGCTGCGTCTGTGGGCGAACAGGCGCCATGCAGCAGCGATTGCACCGCCCAGCTTCAGCGCTTCATTCCTGAATTTGCTGCTGCTCGGCGCAGTGGCCTTCCTGATCTGGTCGCCCACGCTCGTACCGATTCTGACTCAATTCCTCACCGATGACTTTGCGCTGAAGGGCTGGGGAGAGGCGATCCCGCTGAGCACGGACCTGCTTGGCTGGTTTACGCCCACCGTGCTTCATCCGATTTTCGGCAGCGACCTTGTGGCCGAACTGCGACGCGTGCAGCTGCGTGCGTTGGAGCAAGGCGTCGAGGGCTTCCGGGATCTCAACACGGTCTTTCTCGGCTGGGTGACGGCGGGGTTGGCCGTGGCCGGGGCGCTTGCCTACTGGCGCAAATTGCGCATCTGGATTTGGACGTCGGTGATCTTTGGCCTCTTCACCCTGGGGCCCTTCTTGCAGATCAATGGGCAATATCGTTTCGACCTCGACGGCGTCGAGGCCACCTTCCCCATGCCCTATGCGCTTCTGCACTATATCCCGATCGTTCAAGCCAATCGGGCGCCCAATCGCAACAGCGTCCTGCTTATGCTGGGCCTGGCTGTGCTAGCTGCCTACGGTCTTCAATGGCTGCTCGCCAAGCTCAACCGCCCGGCATCAATTGACAATCGTCAATCGTCAATCGTCAATCGTCAATCTGTCGTTGCCTTTGTCTTTGCTGCGCTCATTGTTTTTGAACACCTGACCATTCCTGCTCCGCTCTCCGACGCGCGCATCCCGGCCGTTTACGATGAGATCGCGGCTGATCCGCGGCCGGTGAGCGTGCTCCAGGTGCCGCTGGGCTGGCGCAACTCGTTCGGCGTGCTGGGGCCGGAGCGGACCCAACTCCAGTATTATCAGACCGCGCACGGTAAGCCGATGTTGGGCGGCAACATCAGCCGCGCGCCCGATTTCAAGATGGACTATTTCGCGCGTATTCCATACTTCGCTGCGCTCACCGAGATTGAGTTTGGCAACAGTGTGCCGGAGGAGACTTTGGCTGCGGCACGGGCGCAGGCCGATGAACTCATGTACCTGTACAACACAGAATACGTGCTGCTCTATCCGCCGATTCCCGAGCGCTATCCGTACGTCGATCATTGGGAAGAGACGTGGGCCTTTGTCAAAGAGACGTTGCCGCTGGAAGCCGATCCATTCTGGGCGGAGGATGGCATTGAAGCCTATCGGGTCCTCCAACCCGGTGGGGCAGATGACTTCACGCTCGACTTAGGCGTGGCCGGCACCTATGCTTATCGCGGCGAAGGCTGGGATGAAGCCGAGGTTGACGAACCTTTTGCCGCCACGGCCATCTGGGCCACAGCAGATGAAAGCCGTCTCTTTGTGCCCTTGCGTGAGGTTGATCCGGCGGCGACCTACACCATTCAAGCCCAGGTGCACCCCTTTGCCTACCCAGGCAGCAGTGGTCAAACCGTTGCCTTGACCGTCAACGGAACGGCACAGGAGGAGCAAACCCTGACCGATGAGTGGCAGGTGGTGACCTGGCGCGTGCCGGGCGAGCAGCTCCTCGATGGTCTCAACCGCCTCTCCTTGCAGTGGGGGCAGACAGCTTCGCCACGCACTGTCCTGTCCGGCGATCGGCAGATCGGGACGACGGGCGTTAGCTTGCCGGTGGATGCGGATCTCAAGGCCTTTGCCGATGGCGCCTTTATCGCGCTATTTGATGAGGCGGGCGAGCAGAGCGATGCCTCTGCCGGTCGGTCCGGCGTCAACGTCACCGTGCTCGATCCTGTCAGCGGCGAGGTCCTGGACATGGTCGGCTTTGACACGACCTCCAACGAGTTTGAAAGCCAGGCCTTGGCAGACTTTATCGGCGAGATCGAATCGGGTTTGCCCGTGCTGGTGGCGACCCGCGGCGATGCCACCGCCTTCCTGACGGACGACGCCGTTGCGGCGCTGGGCACGCTGGGCGTCGACGCCACACGTGAGACGCTGGCCGGCAATTATTTCGCCATCGTCGGCGTCAAGGGCGCCGCGCCCGGCAGCGCCGCGATCCAGATCGATCCCAACGATGCGTTTCTCTCCATCAGCCTCAACCGCGATCGACGCGAGTTGGCGGCAGCAGTGGATTGGGTGGAGGTGGGGAGGGAGTAGGGTGTGAGAGTAGGGTGGTAGGGAAGAAACACAGGTGCCTCGATAAGGCAGCCGGCAAGCTCCCCCCACCACCCAACCCAACCCTACCCCTCCGCATCTCGCCGTTGCCGCACAAAAGCCACCATGCGGTCCCACGGCAAGAGGCTGGTGCGCAGGCGGATGAGGGTGTAGAAGGCGCGGTAGATTTCAAACTTGCTGATCTTGCTGGCCCCTTCGGTGCGGTTGACGAAGATGATGGGCACCTCGGCGCAACGGAAGCCGGCGCGCTGGACGTAGTAGGCCATTTCGACGAGGAAGCTGTAGCCGCTGCTAAAGATGTTATCCAGGTCGATGGTTTCGAGCACGGAGTGGCGATAGCAGCGAAAGCCGGCGGTACAATCGCGGATGCTCACGCCCAGCACCGTGTGGGCCATCCAGTTGGCGCCATAGCTGATCAGCTTGCGGGGACGCGTTGAGCCGACTACATCGCCCCCCGGCACATACCGACTGCCGACGACGAGATCGTACCCGGACGCAGCTTTATCGAGCAGATCTGGTACATTTTCCGGGCTGTGACTGAAATCAGCGTCCATTGTGCAAAGGTACCGGTACCCTTGGCCCAGGCCATAGTCGAAACCGGCCTTGTAAGCCGTGCCAAGACCGAGCTTGCCGCTGCGGTGCAGTACGTGAATGCCCGGGTCTGCATCTGCCAGCGTGTCAGCGATCGCGCCCGTACCGTCAGGCGAATTGTCGTCGACGATCAGCACATGAATGTCGCCCGGCAGGGCGCGCAGGCGGGCAACCAGACGATTGAGGTTCTCCCGTTCGTTATAGGTCGGCACAATCACTAGCGCCTGCCGCTGCCAATTGGGCTGCTGGTCGGTCGACGACTTCATCATTGCTTTCGTATGGCTAAATGCTGCTCGTGCACTGCCTGCATCGGATCAATCTACGCCTAGTCTCAAACCTGGTCATTATTCATTAGATGAATTCTTCGGTCAAATCAAGCCGCATTGATCGCGCGGATAGACAGATTGCTCTCATCGCCTTTGCCCTGGCATTGGCCGTCTACCTCCGCGGGGTGGCGCCGGATGTCCTGAGCGGCGACGCGGGTGAATTTCACGCCGCTGCCTGGCAGTGGGGGCTGGCTCATCCCACGGGGTACCCGCTCTATCTCATGCTCGGCGGCCTTTGGCAACGAGCCTTGGGGTTGCTGGGTATTTCTCCCGCGCATGCACTCAATATTTTCAGCGCACTGATCGGTGCAGGCGCGGTGAGCCTCTTCTACCTGCTCGTGCGCCGTTGGTTGTGGGAAGTGCCGGTCCTCGGTCGCATGGCCGCGGCTTGGGCGACCTTTCTCTTTGGTGTTAATCCGACCTTTTGGAGCCAGAGCCTTATCGCCGAAGTGTATACGCTGCACGCCCTGCTGCTGCTGCTGATACTCTTTTTTGCGCAAAGCATGGCGTTGCCGAGCTGGGAAGATGGTGAAGTCGCCGCCCCGATCCGACTTACGCCTGGCCAGGTTGCAGCCTTGGCCTTTTTGGTGGGCCTCGGTCTCTCCCACCATGGCATGACGCTCTTCGTCGTTCCCGGCCTGCTTGTCTACCTGACCTTGATTGATCGGCGCTGGTGGCGCAATCTACGTACGTGGTTGGCGAGCGCTGCGGCCTTTGCTGCCCCCTTGCTACTCTATCTCTACGTGCCCCTGCGTAGCGGACCTGCGGCTTCGCCCTGGTATCACCAGCGCCTGGGGGAAGGCACGCTGACCCTCTATGATGGCAGCGCGCAGGCCTTCTTGGACTTCATTACCGGCCGCTCAATCTCCGTGGGCTTCTATGATCTCGGCGGCGCAATCGGGCAAGTGGGGCAAGCCGCGACGCTGTGGCGAATCCATCTCACGTGGGTTGGCCTGGTCATTGCCCTAGCGGGATTGCTTATTTTGTTCTGGCGACGCAATTGGCCGGTGCTGGCGCTGACTTTGCCCCTGTTTGTTTTGCAACAGCTATTCAATCTCTTCTATGCAATCGGCGACATTCTCGTCTACTACATTCCCCTCTACATCGTTGCCTGCATTTGGGCCGGCTTTGGCGCCTATGGCCTGGCAACTGGCCTGCAGCGCTTTGATGCGCCCTCGCCATCCACGCCAGAGCCACCCCTGCCGGACCAGTCCTCCGTCGCCTCAGACCGCAGTGCTGAACCGGCCAGCGAATCCGCCCGCGGGGTTTATGCTCTTGGCGCCATGGCGCTTGTCCTGCTATTCTGGGTTCCGCTGAATCTACGTGCCAACTACGCTGACTTGCTGAGCCAGGCCGGCGAGCGTCAGGCGCGCACTGCCTGGCAGGAAATCCTGGCCGCGGAGCCACCGGCCGACGCCATCTTGATTAGCAACGATCGCAACGAGATTGTGCCGCTCTTCTACCTGCAGGCGGTCGAGGAGCGCGCCACGGGCATGAGCGGTCTCTTTCCGCTGATCGCACCCGATGCGCGCTTTAGCGATGTGGCTGCGACCATTGATACGGCGTTAATGGAGGGTGGCGAACAGCCAGTCATGCTGATCAAGAGCATGCCAGGGCTGGAGGTGAAGTTTGCCTTGCAGGAGACCACTGCGCCACTTGTGCAGGTTTTGGGGCCAGCAGTCGATGGCGCACCCCAGATCGCGGTCAATCAGTCGTACGGGCCGCTCACGCTGCTCGGGTACGATTGGGATCCGGATGTTGAGGACGTTCATGTTCGGCTCTATTGGCAGGTTAACGAGGCACTGCCTGCTGATTACACGACGACCGTTCAGCTTTTCGACGACGCCGATGTAAAGGTCGCGCAGGACGACCGGTCACCCGGCGGCGACTACTACCCGACCTCACTGTGGAAACCGGGTGAAATGCTGGTAGACCGACACGTCCTGGCGTTGGATGGCGCAACCGAGCCAGTCACGTTGCTGGTCGGTATGTACACTGGGGCGGACTTTGCCCCACTGGCGGAGCCATTGCGCCTGCCGCTACTCATCGAGTAAACCAAGCGGCTGTAGGTCGCCCTACAGCCAAGAATCATTGACGCGTCTAGAGTAGATGCATATAATTTGTATTAGCTTACAGGAATGAATATCCGATATTTTGGAGGAAGTGAAGCATGAGTGACGAACAGATCAACGGCAATGGCGTGCAACCGATCAAAGAGACCGTACTTATTATCGGCAGCGGTCCGGCCGGTTTTACAGCCGCTCTCTACGCGGCCCGTGCCAACCTGAATCCGCTTCTCATTACGGGGAACGACTACGGCGGTCAGGTGAGCATTACTTATGAAATCGAGAACTACCCCGGTTTCCCTGAAAGCTTGAGCGGCCCCGAATTAGTTGACCGCATGAAGCAGCAGGCAGAGAAGTTCGGCGCCCGGGTCGACTACGATTTTGTCACCGAGATCGCGACAGACGCCTATCCCTTTGTAGTGCGTACCCAGGCCGGCAAAGAGTATGTGACGGACGCCGTCATCCTCTGCACGGGCGCACGCCCACGCTATCTCGAAGTGCCGGGCGAAAAGGAGTACATGGGCAAGGGTGTTTCCTACTGCGCGACCTGCGACGGCTTTTTCTTCCGCGACAAGGATGTAATCGTGGTCGGTGGCGGCGATAGCGCTGTAGAAGAAGCGCTCTTTTTGACCAAGTTCGCCTCACGCGTGCGCATTCTCCACCGCCGTGACGAACTGCGCGCCAGCAAAATTCTGCAAAGTCGTGCATTCAAGAACGAAAAGATCGAGTTTGTCTGGAACACGGTCGTCACCGAGATTTTGGGCGATGATGAAGGCAAGGTTGTGGGCGTCAAGACTGAGAACACCGTGACCGGCGAAGATGGCGTGCTGGAGACAGACGGCGTCTTTGTCTTCATTGGTCATATTCCCAACAACGAGATTCTTGAAGGCAAGTTCGAATTGGATGATGATGGTCATCTGATCACCGACCGGCGTATGCGCACCAATGTACCCGGCGTCATGGCTGCCGGCGAGATCATGGACAAGGTCTTCAAGCAGGTGGCGACCAGCGTGGGCCAGGGCTGCTCCGCCGCCATGCAGACCGAGAAGTTCCTGGCTGAACTCGAAGAAGAAGGCTACCCTGGCGTTGACGCCGATCCGCGCGAATTTGTGCAGAGTCAGTTCCTTGCCACTGCCTAGCGTCCGTCGGCGGAGATTGCGTCGCTCCATGCAGACAAGCAGCACGGGGTGAATTGGGGTACATGCTTACTACATGGACGAGAGGGTTGGCGCTTTGAAACGCCAGCCCTCTTTTTTGTCGATTCAATTCACATCTCTCTTCCCCGCGTGTCATGATAGAATGACGGAATGACTCTTTCGCCCGATCTCGACGAACAACCAATCGCCCAAACCGTCGAGCGCGGGATTGCACGCAGCGCAGGCGTCCTCGCCCTGGGCAATGCAGCCAGCCGTGCCCTGGGCCTCGTGCGCGAGATGGTCATCGCCTACTATTTCGGCGCCAGTGGCCAGGTCAGCGCGTTCCGTGTCGCCGCCCAGGTACCCGTTCTACTCTATGATTTTCTTATCGGCGGCATGCTGAGCGCGGCGCTGGTGCCGGTGCTCAGCGATTATGCGCGTACCCGCTCGCGCCGGGAATTCATCCAGCTGGTGAGCGTCTTGGTGAGCGTCTTCACCGTCGTGCTTGCCGTGGTCGTGTTGCTGCTGGAGCTGGCCGCGCCGCAGGTTGCGCATCTGTTGGCCGGCGGTTTGGACGCCTACGATTCCACGCTCCTGCCCCTCACAACCCGATTGATTCGCATCATCGCGCCGGCCGTCTGGCTTTTCAGCATGGCTGGGGTGGTCACTGCGGTGCTCTACACGCTGGAGCGCTTCACATTTCCCGCCATCGCGACGGCAGTTTACAACCTGGGCATTGTGATCGCCGCGCCGCTCCTGGCCGGACGCCTGGGCGTGACCAGCTTGGCCATCGGCATTCTTGCCGGCAGCACGGCCCAACTCCTGCTCATGGTCTGGGACATGCGGCGCGCCGGCGTGCGCGTCTTCTTCTCGCTCGATTTCCACCACCCTGCACTGCGGCGGATGCTGCTGCTCTATCTACCCATTGCCGCCGGGCTATTGGTCTCTCTCTTTCAGATCGGTCTGGATCGGCGTTTGGCCAGTACGACAGGTGCGCAAAGCATCGCCTGGATGGCAAACGCAACGACGCTGCAGCAGCTGCCTCTGGGGCTGATCAGCGTTGCCATCTCGCTGGCTTCGCTGCCGCGGCTGAGCCAATACTTTGCGGCCGGTGAAGAGGCTGCTTATCGCCAAACGTTGGGCCGGGGTCTGCGCATGGTTCTGTTGCTGATTGTACCTGCGGCAATCGGGCTTTGGTTCTTGGGCAAACCGTTGACGCAGGCGCTCTTTCAGCGTGGCAGCTTTACGGCTGGGGACACGCAAGCTGTGGCTGCTGCGCTCAATATCTATGTCGTTGGCATGATCTTTGCTGCCATAGATTTTCCCCTCAATTTTGCTTTTTATGCGCGCAATAATACGCTCTTGCCGGCCATCGTCGGCGTTTTGAGTGTCGCCATCTATATGCTGGTTGCTTTTTCGCTTATTGATCGATTGGGGTATTTAGGGCTCGTTTGGGCGGATTCAGCCAAGCAAGCGGGTCACGCGCTGATCATGCTGACCCTGCTCTATCGCAGAGTTGGACGACTCGGGGTTCATCTGCCTGCTGCGCTGGGCCAAATCGGGCTGGCGGCATTGGCGATGGCGTTGGTCATGCGGCCAGTGGGCCAGACCCTCGGCGTCGCGCTGCCTCCCGGTGCGTTCGGGGCGCTGCTGCAGATTGGCATCGTGGGTGGCGCCGGTCTGCTGGCCTATGGGGGGGTCTTGCTCGCTCTTGGTATGCCGGAGGCGCTTGACTTCCGCCAAGCCTTGCAGGCCCGGCTGCAACGGAGCGGCTGATCGTCGCCATACGGTTAAAACCGGTTTGCAACGGCAGGGCGGTCGGTTTTGTATCGAGGCAGCACGGCGCTATAATGGCGGGAGCACTTTACTCACGATTTCATAAGGATTGATCGATGGCGAGCAAAAAATCGCGCAGCAAGGCCAAGCAGAGCCGTAGTAGCGGCAACCCAAGCAACTATAGTCAGCTTTATAAGGGCGATTCGTCCGGCGTTGCCGTAGCAGAAGGTCCGAGTACCAAGGCGGTAGCAGCGGCGCCCGTGGAGACGGATGATACCGTCAACTGGCAGGCTGAGTACGCCTACGTCTTCAAGGATCTACGCTTTCTCTTTATCGTTTCTCTGTTGCTGTTCGCCGGCATGTTGGTGATCGGCTTCTTTATCTAACCGATCTTCGTGGCCCGATGATCGACCCATGGCCACCTTTCTAGCCGAAGATTGACGGCAAGCGTGATGCCCTTTTGAGCATCACGCTTTTTCTATGGCGCAGTGCGTTCCTGACCAGCGCCGCTTGTGGCCAGAGAGACCGGTGCCAGCCCGGCAATGACGATCCATGCGCTTGCATGGATCGCCCAGCAGAGCCAAAAATTGCGCGTGTAGAAGAAGGCCACGGCTGTGACGATCAACATCGCTGACTTGAGCAGATGGCGGGGAAAGTTGGTAGGTTGAAGCCAGACTTCAGGCAACGTCAAGAGCGTGGCCAGCCACATTGCGCGATAGGCGGGCAAGGCGCCATCACTTTCGGGCAGCGTGAAGAGCAGTTCCCATACCGCACCCCGCACAAAGCTCCAATGAAACTGCTCTGCGCCAATCCAGAGCACCGTCAGCATCAACATTGCCCATTGCGTTGACTGAGGCGCCCCATCGCCCGCGGCGCTGACTGGGCGAAATGGGCCCTCCGCAGAGAATTGACCGGCCAGGCGCACCATCGCCGCCACTAGCAAGACGCCGACGAATATGGCTACACCCAGGCTGAGGGTCGTCGCCCAGTTGATTTTAGAGAGACCCAGAAAGCTGGGTGAAAGCCCGCCCGCCAACAGTCCTGCATAGGGAATCAAGACCCACCGACCCGCAGCCAACCAGGGCCGAGCACGCGCCGGGACTCTGCGCCCAATCAGGTAGACGAATGGGAGAGTCAATGCGCTTAGCACCAACCAGAAACCAGGCGCTTCCAGGCTAAGTTGTGTGCTTATCCATCCTGCCGTCATTCAGCGTTTCCTATCGAATTGGCTTCCTCAAGATCGAATTCTAGCAGAACGAGGGAAGAAACGGCCAGTCTCGATGGTGCAAGGCGTGGTGGCCTTGCGCTTTTGTTTGACTGTCGTTTAAGGACGAGGTCCCGAGCAGATGATAGAAAAAGAGGGCAAACAGAGAAGGGGGCGGCGGTGAATAGCTGGCGAATTTTATTGCTCTTGATCGTTATTCTCGCGCTGGCGCTGGTTCAGCCCAAGCGCAGCTGGACGACGCTGGAGAAATACTGGGGCCAGCGCAATTGGATTCTGAGCGTCGTCGTTGCAGTTGTCGTCATCTACTTGCTCTACGGTCTCTATTCCTTTTACCGTCAGGGTGGGCTGGGGGCCTATTGAAGCGTCGGCTTCCGTACCTGAGATGAAAGCCGGTACCCTTTGCCATAGACTGTCTCTACCAAGAGGGGCTGCGAAGGATTTAGTTCGATCTTGGTACGTAGCCGGCGAATCGTCACGCGTAGTACATTCTCATCATTGTAGAAGCGCCCCGACCACACCGCCTGTACAAGTTCATCCTTCCCGACAATTTCACCCGTTTTGCGCAAGAGCACCTTTAGCAATTGGCACTCGTTCGGCGTCAACGCCACACGCTCCACGCCGATGACGACGTGGCGCTGCTCCAAATTCAGCTGAATGTCGCGCAATGCAGCGCCGTTATTGGCGTGGTTTTCCGGCGTGGCCCGCAGGCGAGGGCGCCAGATTACCTGACGCAAACGCGTGAGGAGGTCCTGCGGTAAAAACGGTTTGCTGACAAAGTCATGCGTGGCGTACAGCAACGGGCTGTTCAATAGTTGCACCGCCTGCTCGGCCGGTACCAGCAAGAGTACGGGGGGATGGCCGCCGGTCAAGAGATCGCAGCGTTCGATTACTTCGTAGTGTTGTTGCAGGTGAAAGTCAAGCAAAATCGCGCTGATCGGCTTGCTGCGTATCTGTGCGTGAGCCGTTTGGCGATCAGTTGCCAGCAAGGGGTGGAAACCTGCTTGCTTGAGTAGCCACCGTAGGGATTCGGCGACCGCTTCGTCTCTGTCGACAATCATTACAGCGGCATTGTCGGGACGAGTTCCCGCCTGACCCGCATGGCGGTGGCTTGGCCTCACGGAGGTGGTGGCAGGATTTGCTGGCTGGTGGTAATGGTCTCTCATGGTCGGCTCGCAATCAAACTCTTCGGTCCATGGCGAGGGATGCCGTGACCGTAGACGGCTACTCATAGACTAGCGCGCGAAGCTTACGACAATGATTACAGGAGGTGCGGGTGTGAAGGCTGCGAGGAGAGCATAAAAAAAGGCCTTCCCTTTAGGGAAGGCCTTGCTGAGCCGTTGATCGGATTCGAACCGATGACCTGCGCATTACGAGTGCGCCGCTCTACCAACTGAGCTACAACGGCTAACAATATTCAAGTATAGCGAATATCAGCCAGGAGATCAAATTTCTGCCCCGGATATTTGGGGAAAGATTGATCTCTCGGCGCCGCCTGAACGGCCTAGTTCTTGACGCGAGTCACATAAGTGCCATCACGCGTATCAACCCGAATGACGTCGCCCTCTTTGATGAACATGGGCGCTTGCAACTTGAGTCCGGTCGAGATTTCTACCTGCTTATTCGGCGTATTCGCCGTGTCACCGGCGACGGCCGCCTCGGCCCAGGTGACCTCAAAGTCAACTGTCGTTGGCAGCGAAATATCAATTGGCTCGTCTTCATACGTCTCGAGGGTCACGACCTGATTGTCGGTTAGATAGTCCAGAATGTCTTCCAACACGTCGGCCGAAAGCGGGATCTGCTCGAAGGTCTCGGTGTTCATGAAGTAGTAGAGGTCGCCATCCGTGTAGAGGTATTCCACGTCGGCGCTGTCTAGACGTACATCATTTACGCGCGAGCCGTTGTTGTAGGTCTTCTCAACGGTCGAGCCTGTACGCAGGTTGCGCACCTTGACGCGAATCGTGGCGCCGCCACGTGCCATCTTGATATGCTGGTGATCCAGCACACGCCAGAGTTGATTCTCTTCTTCGTAGATATTGCCGCGTCGCAACTGTTGTACTTCAGCCATAATTCTTTTCCTGATTTGTCTATGAAATTCGAGTGCGGGTCTGCACGCCGCCCAAAAGCTGCCTTATGGTTCATCCACCGACTTGGTGTGTCGACAATCTCTAGTTGATGAGTTTGCGAACCTGTTCGTGCCCATGCAGTTAACTACCGCCACGCGCACACAAATCGTCAATTCAAGATTGACGCAACACGAGTCGATCACGCCGATTCTGCCCCGGCAACGGCTCGCCAGAATGATGCCGTTCGGCGCCAAAGCCAACAGGCCAGTCCGCGCTTCAGAACTCAATGATTATAAGCAGACCCACTCTGGCTGTCAAAGCTCTGGCGCGCTTGGCGATAACTTAGAAGTCTTGGCCGCCGAGGAGACCCGTATGGGATGGATTTACGTGTTGAATTGGGATAGCGCCAGTCGCAAGCGTTCTTCCACTGTCGTCACATCCTTGGGGATTTGTTGCGCGGCCCGTTGGGCTTCAACTACGCTGTAACCCAGTGCAATCAGCGCTTCAATTACTTCCGTATCGACATCCGATGCGCTGGCCAGGGCCTCGAGACCTTCACCGCCTGCCTCGACCTTGTCTTTCAATTCCAGGACAATCTTCTGCGCAGTGCGCTTGCCGATGCCGGGCACACGTGCGATGACGGCAGGCTCGTCGTTGGCCAGCGCCAGGCGCAACGCATCGGGCGTGAGCGTGCTCAGCGTGGAGAGCGCAACCTTTGGGCCGACGCCGTTCACGCCAAGCAGCAGCTCAAAAATCTCCAATTCTTCTTCGTCAATGAAGCCAAAGAGGGTCAGGGCATCCTCGCGGACCTGAAGATAGGTATGCAACCGCATCTCCTGACCGCTGTTGACCTGGGCCAGCGTCGGTGCCGGCGCATGAATCTTGAGGCCGATACCACCGCTTGCTCCGCCCACGTCCAGGACAAGGTAGTCTTTGCCCAGACCGACCACCGCGCCGCGCACTGTTCGAATCACGCGCGCTCACTCCTTTTTGTGAAATTGAACAAGACCGGTTGTCTCCAGTGACGTGTCAAGCTTGAAATGATATGTCCAGCTCGCACGCCCTCGTGCGAACGACCCGGCACATGGGCGTACCTGCTCATCAATTTGCGCTTGACGCGATACCAGTAGTGTACCTGTAAAAAAGGGCAGAGCAAATCCGACCGTCGACCGTGCGACATTTGGTTATCCCAAATCGGCGCCAGCCTGAACGGATCTGAGGGATTCTAAACTGAGGGTGTGACGAGAACATTGGTTTTGCCAGCTGTCGTGCCAGACCTGAGTTCGACACTTCGACAGGCTCAGTCCGCGCTTCAGGGTAGCCGTCGCCTGAGCCTGCGTCGTCCTGAGCTTGTCGAAGGGTCGAAGGCAGAGGCGGTCGCATCTATAAAAGTCATGTTCTCGTAGAGATTTCGGTTTAGCAAGGAGTGGAAGGCAATATTGCCCACGAGGCGCTTACTCGATCGTAATGGTGACCTGACCGGAAGCGGAGAATTCACCATCGCTTACGGTGTATGAAAATTGATCGGTACCGCGGAAATCTGGCGCTGGCACATAACGCAAGACATCGCCGTCGATCTCAACCGTGCCGTGTGACGGCGCACTAACTCGCTCAATGCGGAGCGACGCGCGCTCGTCGTCCCGGTCATTCTCCAGGACGCGGAGCACCACCGGCTCGTTGGCTGCACTGACCACGTCGTCCTGTACCTCAGGCGGGTCGTTGACTGGCTCCACAGTAACGTCGAATCGCGTTTCCGCCTGCGCCTGGCCGTCGCTTACGAAGAGGGTCACCGATGCGAGGCCGCTTTGGCCGGGGTCAGGCGTAATGCGTAGTGTGCGCTCGCCGCCATCACCATTCAGGATCAGCCCGTCTGCGTTCAGCAGCGAGGGATTGGAAGATTCCGCCCACACGTTTACGTCGCCAAAGCCGTGATCCAGGTCAGCAACGGTGACGACGATCTCGCGACTCGTTCCTTCAGCCAGCGTTTGGTTGCCAACGGCGGCGATCGTCGGCGCGTCATTGACTTCATTGACGCTCACACGGATGGTGCGCTGGCTCTGCAGGGCGCCGTCGCTGACGGTTACAACGATTTCCGCCGTGCCCGATTGATCGGCTGCAGGCTTGATTTGCAGTACCCGACGCTCACCGTCACCCAGTACCTGGAGCGAGCCATCCGGTAGCAGTCTTGAATCGCTGCTCACCGCGCTGACCTGAAGCTGGTCGGAAGCACTCTCTGGATCATTGACGGTAATCGTTACATCGCCTGAGCGATCTTCGTCAATGGTCACTTGATCTCGAGCGCTAAGCGTCGGCGGATCGTTGACCGGCGTTACGGTCAGCGTAAAGGCAGCATCTGCCTGGCTCTGTCCGTCACTAACCGTCACGGTGATGCGTGCGGTACCGCTTTGCCCGGCTTTTGGCGTAAAGCGCAAAACACGATTGCCGCCGCTGCCGCTGATGTCAAACTCATCGTCGCCTACCAAGGCCGAATTGTCGCTTTGGGCCGTTACCGTCAGGCTATTTAATGTCCGATCTGGATCGGTCAGGACGATGGGCACATCAAGCGTTTTGCCTTCGTCCACGCGCTGGTCTGACAGTTGTGTTAGCGCAGGCGGATCGTTAACTGGGGTCACGGTGAGTAGAAAGGCGGTTTCTGCACTGCTCGCACCGTCGCTCACGCGCAACGTGATCAATGTCGTGCCGAAGCGATTCGCCGCCGGCGTGATCGTCAACGTGCGTTCGTTGCCGTCCCCACTGATTTGCAGGCCATCAACGGCAAGGAGCGTTGGCTCTTCGGCTGTGGCCTCGACTAGAAGCGAGTCAACGCTCGTGTCCCCATCGTCCAGACGCACGTCCAGGGAGGCTGAGCCATCCTCGGCAATTGTCTGATCGGCGATGGGCGCTATCGTTGGTGAATCGTCCACCGCGGCTACGCGTACGACAAAGGTCTGGCTCGCACTCGTGATCCCGTCGGAGGCGGTCAGGGTAATGCGGGCAACGCCGCTTCGCCCAGGCGCGGGCACAATGGTCAGCGTACGGGCAGCCTCATTGCCGCTGATCTGCAGCGCTGCAGCCGGCAGCAGATCGTCGTTGTCGCTCAAGGCAATTACGCTAAGCTCACTCGGATCGCTCTCAGCATCCGTTACGCTAAAGCCGACCGCGGCCGTGCCGCCTTCGCTCATTTGTAGCGGATCGATGACGCCGAGCGTCGGTGCATCGTTGACGGCCTGCACCACCACGTTGAAGGTCGCGGTTGTCTGATCCTCCCCATCGTCGATCGTGACTGTAATCATTGCCTGGCCGAAACGATCAGCGCGTGGCGTCAGGGCCAGGCTGCGTGAAGCGCCCGTGCCGCTAATCTGGAGCCCGCTGCTGCCGAACAGCTCGGAGTTGGACGATGTTGCCCGCAGGCTGAGTGCCGTGAGTGTATGATCCGGATCGTCAATGTTGAGCGGCACGTTGAGGGTGCTGTCTTCGCGTAGCACGCGATCGCTCAAATCGCTGATGACAGGCGGTTGATTGACCGGGGCGACCGTCACATAGACCGTCCCGCTACGCGCTGCTTGGCCGTCCGATATGCGATAGATAAAGCGGTCGCTGCCGCTGAAATTCGGCGCCGGCATGTAGGTGATGACGCCATTGCCGTTGTTGCTCGTGCGACCGTTGGCAGGCTGGGACAAACCGATCACAACCAGCGTATCCTGGTCCGCGTCGTAGTCATTACTCAATACGGGAATCTCGACCGGCTGGTTGGCACGAGTGGTTGCGGTGTCTTCAATCGCAGTCGGTGGCTGATTACTCTCGCCTGGCGTGTCGGGCGTCGGCAGCAAAATGGGAGCGCCGCCTGATGCTACGGGTGTGCTGGTTGCCTGCGGCATCAGGCCGCTGCGCGGTGTAGCGCTAGCCGCTGCCTGACCGCCAGACGTCGGGGTTGCCGTCAGCGTGGCCTGGCGTGTGGGCGTACGGCTTGGCGTAAGCGTTGCAGCCGTCGAATCGACGGGTGTGGATGTGGCGGGTGTCGTGTCGGAAGGCGGCGTGCGCGTGGGCAGCAGCGCGACGACGGGGTCCGCTGCGCTACCGGGCGTTGGCGCCGGTCGGTTGAGCGAACTGTCGTTGTCTGGTGACGTAACGTCGCTTGCTGCCGCTGGGGCGCCCACCCCGGTTGGGGTTGGCAGCAGCGTCGTGTTGGTTTCCGGGCGAACAGGCCCGGTTGAGGCAGCGTCATCCATGGCGGGCAATGCGGAGACCGCTTCGGCCGTTGGTGGTTGTGCGACCGCTCCGGCCTCGTCATCTGACGCTGTGTCCGTCTCGGCTAAGGTTAACGGGTTCAGGATTAGCGTACCGTTCGCACGCGCCTGGAGCGTTTGATCGGCGATCACCTCGGCCCGGTCTTGGGCCGTCTCGACAGTCACCAAACCGTTAGCAGCGTGGATGATTGCTGCGCCGTCCGTCCGCAAGTCCACCGTGAAGCTGGCCTCGGACGCAATCATGCGGGCGACAGCGGTGCGCAGTTCATAGCGATCTCCGCTATTGGCCAGGCCGCCGACGGTATGGCTGGACAGGCCTGATTCCTGAAAAAGCACCACGGTGGTTGCGTCGCCATCAGCCTGCAATTCAAGCACCCGCACGCGGGTGTCCGGCAGAAGTTCGGCTGATTGTCCGGCGAAGAAGCTGATGTCAGCGCGGCCGCTGTTGGTCTGCACAATATCGCCGGCGACCAACATCACCTGCCCTTGAGGCGGTAGCGTTTCAACGGGGCCGCTTGCACCGCGCTGGACCTGCACGTCGCCTTGGGGCGCGCTAAGCTGTCCAAGGGCGGCTGCCGGCAACGCCGCGGCGGGCAGAACTTCTTCAACGCCAACGCCTTGGCTGCCCGTGAGTGTGTCAGTCGCTGCAGGGGAGAATATGCGCGGCAACATCGTCGTCAATGCAAGCAGAATGACGAGTGCCGAGCCGGCCAACGTGAAGGAGCCGGTCCGTCCAAGGTAACCGGGCCAATTGCCCAGCCGCGCAAGCCAGTTGCTGCGGCCGCGGGTCGACGTATCGGCAACCTGTCGTTGTCCGGGCGCCGCCGTCGCATTTTCTGCGACAGGCGTGTGATAGATAAGGGCAACGTCGGCCAGCACACGTGCTTCCAACCGCGTGGCGAGATCTCCGGGCATCTCTGCCGGGGGCAATTCTGTATGGAAGAGTTTGGCCAGTTCCTGCTCGGTCAACGGTTTGGTCATGCTCGATCTAGTGCGCCCTCCAGGGCAATGCGTAGCTGACGGCGTCCTCTGCTCAGGAGCGATTCCGTTGCTTTGTATGTTCTACCCAGCACCTCAGCCACTTCCGTCACGCTGAGTCCTACATGATAGCGCAGCAAAATTGCGTCGCGCGTTGTGTCGGGCAGAGCCAGTAGCGCCTCCTCCATCTCCAGTCGGAGTAACGAAGGGCCGGCCGTCGGAAAATCTTGATCCAGCGAACTGACTTGACGACGTTGGCGCCAGAAATCGGCTCGCTTGTTGGCGGCGATGCGATAGAGAAAAGTTGACAGGGCAACCCGACCGTCGAATTTCTGGACGGCCTGTACAAACGCCACTAATGTCTCGCTGAGTACGTCTGCTGCATGATCGGGGTCTTGCAGCGAATAAGTGAGATAGCGGTAGAGGGGCTGCTGCCATTCGGCCAGAAAATCCGCCCATGCTTGCTCATCGCCAGCCTGCAGCCGACGCAAGATTTCCGGGTCAGTTCGTCCCGGTTTGGCGTCCTGCTTCAATGCTTCTCTCCTGCTCAGTTTATCGTAACGCACTAGAGCAATCCTTCTAATGCGTTAGCTCTCCGTGGCTTGCGCGAGGGGTTCGCGTCATGATTTGGTCTGAAAACATGCTGGATTTGCGGGCCCTTATGCGGTGGGCGGGGCGAAGAAGACCGGGGCTGTCTAGTGACTCTATCGTTGAAATCGCGCGCTTCATGCGCGGTCATGGGAGATTCGGCTTTTCTTTGATTTGAGAATGGGTGACTAAGGGTCGCGGTCTGGGTCGTTTTGTGTGCGGTTTTGCTTCGGCCCTTGTCCGGAATCCTGCTCCACGGGCGAAAAGAGAAGCCGGGCCCATGACGTAGGCCCGGCTTCCCTCTGTGAGAGCTATTCTGTTTTCCTCGGCGCGCGTCGGGGGCCGCCGGGACCTATTCTCCCCAGATAATCGGCAACCAGGTGTCGCCCTGGTCGATCAAAGAGAAGACTCGCGTCTCCGTGGGGTCGTCAACGGACTCAGTATCCGGATCATCGGTCATCACGACCCCGTCCAAGTTGCTGGCGGTCACGCTGAACTGATTGCTAATCAGTCCGCCGGTGGGAAGATTTGTCACCGTTACCTCAATGGCAAGGGCCGCCAACTGGCCTGCCGGAATGACGTCGAAGACGACTTCGAACGAGTTGGAATCGGCGCGGACGATTGTGCCCCGACCCGCCTGAATCGAATCAGCGATAAGGACCGTATGGGGCGACAGCGACCCAACAATGCTTACGTCCGTCGCCGCACTATTGCCCCGATTGTCAATTACCGGGTTGTAGAGCAACCTGGCGCCGTCCTTGATGGGGCCAAAATCGGTGGGGAAGTCTTTGAGCGTCGCCTTAAGGATTACGGCCGCAGTAACCGGCGTTTGGGTGGGATCATTGACCGCGATGGTGGAAGGATCGTCGCTGACGGATTCGTCAATGCCCAGCCCCGTGATGACGGCCTGGTTCTCGATGAAAGTGAGACCAGCCGGCAGCGCATCGGCAATCTTCACGCGGAAGGTGATGGTCGCACGCTCGCCGCCACCGAGTGGTCCGACTGCCACGACCACCGAACGATCGGCCGGATCAAGTCCTGTGGTTACCACGCCGCGATCAGTTTGGACAAGGACGCCGCCCGCAACCGTCGGCGTGAGCGTCAGGGATGGCGAGAGCGGGTCGGTGACAACGATCTCGCTGGCGGCCGTGCCGTCATTGCGGATAACGATTGTGTAGTCAATCAGATCGCCGGGACCGTTGCCATCTCCATTCAGGTCGGTGACTGCGGCGCTCTTGGTCGTGCGCAGCACGGGCACCGTGGCCACGGTCGTGCGCGTAGCATCCTGTACCTGGGGTGTGTCCGGGTCATCAGTCAGGATCGTGGCCAACTCGGCGCTGGCAACACGGCCCTGATTGGCAATTTCCACTACGGCAAAGGGCAGCGACCCGTCGATGCGCACTTTGAAGGTAATGGTGACGCTCTCCGCGTTGGCCAGTTGCGGAACCAACACGGCCACATCGTTGGCGCCACCACCGTTGCCGCGGAGGATCTGCGCACTGGGCAGCGATGCCGTGACCGTCCCGGCGATTAGCGAGGTGAAGTCTCCGGGCACATCTTCGAAGAGCACATTCGTGGCCTCTCCCTGGCCCCGGTTGGTCAGCTCGATCGTATAGAGCAGCACCTCACCGGGCGAGGGCACGCCATTACCGTTGCTGTCCTCGAAAAGTGAGTCCACCTTGAGTGCTGTGAGATCAGGCCGGTCGCCAAATGGCGTGATGGTGGCGTCATTGGCTGCCGAAGTATCCGGGTCATCGGTGCGCACATTCGGAAAATTCTGCCCGCTGAATGTTCCCTGATTGGCGATGCTGTTGACGCCCTCAGGCTGCGTTGCGTTGATCTGCACGCGAAATTCGACGCTGACGCTGGCGCCTGCATTGAGCGTGCCCAGGTTGACCGTCACCGAGCTATCACCGGCGCTGTTGCCGCTGGTGATGATGCCCTGTGATGTGCTTACGCTGCTGACCGCCAAGGTTGAGTTGGCATCGGGCGTGTCGGTGAATTCGACACCCAGAGCCGGCGTGAGACCGTCATTGCGTACGGTGATTGCATAGATGACGGTATCGCCGGGTCCAGTATTGCCATCGTCATCGGAAGGCAGGGGCTCGTCGCGCTTGGTCGCCGTCAGCAGCACCGAGCGATTGATGGGCGTCATATCGTTGTCGGTGTTGTTGCCTGGCTCGATGTCATCGCCGTTATTGCCGTCATCGCTGATGCGAATGCTGGCGTTGATTTCGTCTACGTTCTCTGCAATGTTCGAATTTACGCGGACGCCAAAGCGACTATTGCCCGTCGCGCCGGACGTGAGCGTGCCGATGGGCAGGGCACAGGGCGTTCCCGCCGGCGCGCCGCTGCTACAACTCCAGCCGCTGCTGCTTTCGCCGCTGTCGAAGGTTGTGTTTGCGGGTACGTTGATCTCCAGCCTGGCGCCGGTTGACTGCGCCGTACCGGAATTGCCGTAGCCGACTACATATGAGACTGTGTCGCCGGGCCGTACGCTGGTACCGCCATCGTCGATACTGACGTAAAGATTGGGCGCGATGACCGTGACAATAAACGTCGTGCTAGCGCTCTCGCTCGGCGAACCGTTATCGCGCACGGTCACTGAAATCGTTGCATTGCCGGTCCGCCCGGCGGTCGGGCGCAAGGTGATGCGCCGCTGACTGTCATTGTCGCCAGCGCTGACCGTGACGTTGGCGTCCGGGAAGAGCGTCTTGTTGTCGGCCGATGCGGTGACGTTCAGGGCCCCGTTGGCGCCATCGACATCATTGACGGTGGCGATAACCGTTCGCTGACTGCCTTCCACCATCCACTGATTGTCGATTGGGCTAATGAACGGCCTGTCGTTGACTGGCGTAATCGTTACCGTCACTTGCGCATTGCCACAGTTGCCGACCGAATTACACGCCGAGTAGCGGAAGGTGTCCGATCCAGTTGCATTTTGATCGGGCAAATAGCGGATCTTGCCGTTCGGCTGTACCTCAGTATCGCCCTTGCCAGGGTCTTGCGTCACGTTGACAGAGTCCACATCCATGGTGGCGTTGGCTGAGCCGGCGTTGTCGTTGGCCAGAACGTCTATGTTTTGGGGCGTGTCTTCCGTGAGGGTTGCCGTATCGGCGTTTATGCTGGGAGATGGGTCGTCAATGGAAATGTTGACCGTCTTGCTATCCTGCTTGGCGCCGCCGGAGCCGCTGTTGCCAAGATCATTGGCGACGATTGTCAGCGTGTCTGCGCCGAAGATATCATTGTTTGGCGTATAGTAGATGTCGCCTAGCGCAACATTCATGGCCGGCAGCGCACCCTCTAACGTCGCGCTGGCAGAAGAGTTGGTCGTGACGGTCAGTCCTGTAGTCGTCTTAGCCTCAATGACACCCTTCGCCACGCTCAGCGTGACCCGAATATCTCCGCCGTTCAAATCGACATCACTGACCGTGGTCACCCCGACTTTGGTCTCCGTCTGGTAGCCGGCTGAAATGGAACCCGGCGGCGTAATCACCGGCGGATCGTTGACGCAGGTAACAGTAATTTCGACTCGATGTTCCAGGTCATCTTCGTCGCTTAGCTGGAATTCGATTACGTCGACGGGACCATCAATGCTATTGCAGTAATTGGCGTCCGGCGTATAGGTCATGTTCGTGTCGCTATTGGTCAGCGCCAAATCGCCGTTGCTCGGGCCGGCCGTAGCGGTGATGGAGATGCCGTCGCCGAGATCGGGCAAAGCTAGATCGTTGGCGCCGCTGTCTTCGGCCACCGTTCGCTCAATCAAGTCGGGCACCGTGTTGGCGGGTTCGACGACCGGATCCTGGGGCGGGAGCGTTTGGGACGCCACGTCGCCCGTTGGCGCGGCAAAGAAGAGCATGCCGAAAAAGAGGACGAGGCAGAGGCGCAGGGCCCCGGGGCGCAACGACTGAGAAAGCTGGTTGATGATCATTTCCGTCTCCTGCTCTGCAAAAGAGCGGCTGCCGTCCTTGCGACACAGGCGCAAGACGACAGCCGGCGGGCGTCGATGGGTATGGATTGTGGGCGACTACCGCTGAATCAAGGGCAAATAGAGATCAAAGTTGCCGGACGCGTCCGGATTGTAGACCCAATTGCTAAAGGAACGCTTGTCAGCTTCTTCAAAGGCCCAGACGGCCTGGGAGTTGTTGGGAATCACCGTGCCGTCCCCGGCTCCGGGATCGGTATCGCCTACTTGGGTGACAACAACCTGCGTGCCTGGTATATTTTGCTGGCCGTCGTTGGCCACCACGCCGTAGTCGTGGTTGACCAACGTCCCGTTTGCGCGCACTGTGAACTGCACGTCCGTCGAGCTAGGTCCCGTCACGACGGGGAGCGTCCAGCGTACGATGCCATTCTCCAATTGACCGCCGCTCACATACTCGGCATTTGCCGGCACCGTGTCGGTGATCACCACGTTGGAGAAGGGCACACCGGTCAGGCTGTTGGTGACGGTCAGCGTGTAGATGACTAGTTCACCGGGGTTGGCTTGGGCCGGCCCGCGCTTGCCGATTGTGAGCGGCAGGATCGGATTTGCCGGCGCGTTGGCCCGCGCTGCGCGATAGGAGACCTGTCCGCCCTCGCCTGGCTCGAGATCACCCACTTCCCAGGTGATGACGCCCAGTTCGTCGTTGATGCTGGGCGCATTGACGCCGGCATTGGAGACGCTGCCCTCGACAAGCTCAACCTCGTCGGGCAGGGTGTCGTTGATCGTCACATTCTGCACCGGCTGGTCGCCCGGATTTTCGTATTCGATGATATAGGTGACCTCTTCGCCCGGCGCCAACCAGCGCTGCGGGTCGTTGTTCATCTCCAGCCGTACGCCCGGCCGCGGCGTGGGCGTCGGCGTGGGCGGGGGCAGCGCTGGCGGCGCGGAGCGGAAGACGGTGTCGGTGAGGATTTCGCCCGCGTCTGTCGGTCGGTAGCCAGTAATCACATAAGTAAAAGAGCCGTCCGTACGCTCGACGGTGACGGCGGCGTGGCGATAGCGCCGCGACGGTAGCGACTCTTCATCTGCTCTGCCTCCAAGTGAACCATCAGCATTGAACATAAAGGAGTATACGCTGTTAGAGGCTTGATTCCCATTGCGCCCGCCAATGACGAGTAGCTTGCCGTCGTGAATGACTGATTCATGATATTCACTAGGTAGCGGTAGTACGCCAGCCTCCGTCCAGGTTCCAAGCTGACCGTTTGGCTGCACCCGCGTTCGCCAAATGGCGCTTTGCGTCTGTTCACCGGTTGTATTGCTATTGTTTGTCGTACCCCCTATGGCGTAAATCCAGCCATCATTGGCAACCGAACTGAAACGCCGGAGGCTTGTATTGAGCGGCGTTACTTCAGTCCACGTCCCCAAGTCACCACTCGGGAAAATCGGAGCGAAGTAGACGGATGCCTTTTCTTGGCCACCACTATAACCGCCCATCACATAGATACGATCGTTGACGATGACCGCTTCATGAAGATGGACCGGGTACTTAAACTTGTTAGTTAGCTCGGTCCAACCGGTAATCTGTCCATCCTCAAGCCAACCGGCACGCCATACTTGATCATATTCACCGCCATTGGGAGGGGGAGACTGATCGAGGCCACCGATAACATAAACGTGGCTATCGGTGGCAACAACGGCATGTAGATAGACTGCCTTCGGCAAGGCCTCTAGGACATCCCAGCCTTCCAGGCTGCCGTCTTCCGATACTGTTGCACCATAGACTGAGTTAATGGCTGTGCCCTTCTCGCCCAGATTATCTCGCCCTCCAAACACATAGATGCGGCCGTCATGGACCACGGCCTCGGCGCTGGCGACGTCAAACGGATAGGGCGTATCCGTCAGATTGGTCCAGTCTTGAATTTCGGCGGCCTGACCGCCGGTCGTGAACGTAAGCAGAATGATGAGTCCGATAACAACGAGCGTGACCGTGGCTGCGATGCTTTTCAGTACGCGATCCTGAAGCGGAGCGTGCATGAGTTATTCTCCTGAGATTGGTCCGTCCGAGCCACCTCCCGATGACCCGCCTTCTCGATAAAACCTAAAGTCGTTCTGAACACCTAGAAATTGAAGTCGCTGATAGGGCTGCGTCTGCACCAGCAGCAAGCCCCACTGATACTCGCCCGGCTCCAGCGGGTGCGAGCCATTGTTGTCGAGCGCCGTCAGGTTGACGGAGAGACCGTTGTTCGTCGTGGGTGCCGCAAGGCCAAAGCCCTGCCCCATGGGATCCTGTCCGTCACGCCAGAAGACTAGTTCAAAGGCCTGGCCGGTGCTGGGTTGAACCGACGTGCGCCACTGGAACGCGGTGTTGCCCGAGCCGCTGCTGCCGTTGGTGGGTAGCGTCAGTTGCAGGGCCCCGGTCCCGGCCGGAATCGCCGTGGGCGTAGCCGTCGGCAGCGGCACAGGCGTGTTCGTGGCCGTCGGCAGCGGTGTACTGGTCGCCGTTGGCGCTACCGGCGTGTTGGTTGCTGTTGGCAAGGCCGGTGTATTCGTCGCTGTCGGCGGGACTGACGTGTTCGTTGCCGTTGGCCGCAGTGTGCTCGTTGCCGTCGGCGGCAGAGACGTGTTGGTCGCCGTTGGCCGCGGCGTGTTCGTCGCCGTCGGCCGCGGTGTATTGGTTGCCGTCGGCGGCACAGACGTATTCGTCGCCGTCGGTCGCGGTGTATTGGTTGCTGTGGACGGCACAGACGTATTCGTCGCCGTCGGTCGCGGTGTATTGGTTGCTGTGGACGGCACAGACGTATTCGTCGACGTTGGCCGCGGCGTGTTGGTTGCCGTCGGTGGCACAGACGTATTCGTTGACGTCGGTCGCGGTGTATTGGTTGCCGTCGGTGGCACAGGCGTATTCGTTGACGTCGGTCGCGGCGTGTTGGTGGCAGTCGGCGGCACAGGCGTGCTGGTCGCCGTCGGCTGCGGTGTGTTGGTGGCAGTCGGTGGCACAGGCGTGCTGGTCGCCGTTGGTTGCGGTGTGTTTGTTGCCGTCGGCGGCACAGACGTATTTGTCGCCGTTGGCTGCGGCGTGTTGGTTGCCGTCGGTGGCACAGGCGTATTCGTTGCCGTTGGGGGAATCAGCGTGCTGGTCGAGGTTGGCAGTGGCGTGCTTGTTGCCGTCTCCAACTGGGCGGCTGCAGCAGAAGCGGCGACGCCTTCGGTACGAATCAATGGCGTAGCCGTGGGCAGCAGGCTGCCGCCCGTATCATCCCCATCGTCACCGCTGTCAACGTCGCCGGCTGCTGCAAGATTGGCCGTTGGGTCTTCGGTTGCGGTTGGCGCATCCGTTGCCGTAGGCTCAGCGGTTGGTGTAGGAATTGGCTCGTCAGTTGCCGTCGGTTCATCAGTCGGTGTGGGAGTTGGTTCGTCGGTCGCCGTCGGTTCGTCGGTTGCCGTTGGCACGTCGGTCGCCGTCGGTTCGTCGGTCGCCGTTGGCTCGTCAGTTGCCGTTGGCACGTCGGTCAGCGTAGCGGTCGGTGTTGGCGGTGGGGCATCCGTGGGTGTGGCTTCGGCCGCCGCCGTTGGCGCGCCGGTGGCGGTGGCCATGGCCACTGCGCCAGCATTTTCCTCCGGCATGACGGCCGTAGCAATTGCAGCTTCTGCGTCCGCACTATTTCCCGAGCCGCTCCCCGAGCCCGCCAAGTCGCCCTGTGTAACCAGGAGGCCTCCGTCGCGACCATCATTTGATTGAATGACGAAGTAGGAACCGCCGGCAAGCAACATCAGCGCCACCGCCGCGGCAAAGGCGCCGACCAGCGTGCGTCGCCTGCGCGGCATAGCCGCTGCCCCTGCGGCCGCCGATTTTCCCTTGGCAGACTTCCACGCCAGGCCGGCTACGAGCGCATCATGGAATTCGAGTGCACTGCCATAGCGCACGTCAGGCTCTTTGGCCAGCACGTTGCGCAATACATAGGCTCCGCCCGCCGGAATATTGGGGTTGATGCTTTCCGGCGCCCGCGGGATGTCGTTGATGATCTTTTGGGTTAATTCATGCTGCGTCTGGGCCTCGAAGGGCAAATTGCGCGTGAGCATGGCGTAGGTGACGACGCCCAGCCCATAGATGTCGGCCGGGAAGCCGCTGGCCACATCAGGGCGTAGCTGCTCCGGCGCCAGGAAATAACTGCCGAAAGCCGGCGCCGCATCGTTCGGCGTGATTTCCGTCAGGCCCAGCCCCTCGGCCAGCCCGAAGTCGCTGAGCATAACCTGCCCGTCGGACGTGAGCAGGATGTTGTCCGTCGTGACACCCTCGTGACCGACATCGAGCCGGTGAGCGTAATCGAGAGCTGACGCAACAGCATCGACAATCAACTCGACATCATTGGGCGGCAGCGGCAGTGCGCTGGTGGCCAGACGCTCGGTCAGCCGTTCGCCGACCACCAAATCCGAGGCAATGTAGTAGTAACCGTCTGCTTCGCCAGCATCCAGAACGGGCACGATGTTGCGATGCTGCAAGCGGGCGGCGCGCCGCCCGGCAGCGATGAATTGCGCCATACGCGCCGGCGTGCGCGCCATTTCGGCGCCGGGCAAACGGAGGAGTACCTCCCGATTGCGTTGGGTGTCAAGGGCCAAATATTCAATATAGAGAGGACTTTCGCCGACTTTGCTGCGCAGTCGAAACGGTCCAATCTGCTCGGGTGGTGTTTGCATCGATGACCTTACCTTATCCTACCTGGAAATTCGGGCAGGAGTATGGCGCCGCCAAAGCAACATCATCCCCTCGATTTCCGCAACTGCACAGACTGCAATCGGCCTGTTCTGATTGGACGAATTTCGACGCCCAAAAGTTACGGCTGATTCGACCTCGGTTGGGGTCAAACTGTGGATCAAGACAGCCCAATTCCAGGAATCTCGGCGGGGCAAAACGGTTGCGATCTTGCGCAATCGTGCCTGGCGAGATTCCGTCCATATGGAGCTGCTTGCATGAAGGGACCTCATGTTACTTCGCTTCCGGCGCAACCTGCCGACGTTGAGCTTGCGTTCATCCAGTATATCGAACAAAACGTCGCTTTCATGCGCAAGCCCTGATACCGATGTCAGGTCGCGTCGATTCCCGTTGCACCATACATCATACTACTGATGACTCTATAGTAACTCAGATTGTTCCCTTCCACCCAGTTGCGATCAAGATTTGCGGTACTGTTAGGTTTCGTTCGAAATCGGGCTGCGCATGGAATCCAACCCGGCTTGTGCGTAAATCCAGCCAGACCTTGCTTTGGTCAGCAACGCCCGGCGCTACTATTGAATCGCATGCTGCGGCAAACTGGAAAAAATCTTAGGACAACGAAAGGAAATAACTGTCCGCACGTCCCCGGCACGCACCAGAACAGGCTCAGCTACCAGAGTGCTGCTGGTGCGTGCCGGGGACGTTTATTATTCTGGGCCGGCCTTAGCCGCTCCCTCGCCCAAAGAGACGGCCAGCGGGGCCTTACCCATTCTGAACAGAAACAATGCGAAGGATCGAGATTGACCAGACGATAAAGGGTGTGACCGGTGTGCTAGACAATTTGCCGCGGTTTTCTGGCCCGTTTTCCATTCAATAGGCCATTATGCGTGAGTGAAATGATTTGTAATGATGCTTTCGTATGACACAATACAGGCAGACGACGCTCGGCTCTAACTTGGGTGTTGGTAAATTGCAGAAGCAGGGACGGCTACGTTTTAAAAAACAGACAAAGCGGAAGGATGAGGTGCTTACGGTATGAAGGTTGCAATTTTAGCGGGCGGTAAAGGCTCGCGTTTGGCGGAGGAGACTTCGGTAAAGCCAAAGCCGATGGTTGAAATCGGCGGCAAACCGATCCTGTGGCACATCATGCGCCACTATTCCCACTTTGGATTTAACAATTTCGTGATTGGTTTGGGCTATCTGGGCGAAGTGATCAAGCGCTACATGGTGGATTACGCGTCATTGAACAGTAATCTGAGCGTCAATCTGAAGTCGGGCGAAATCACTATGAACGGCGGCTACAAGCCGGACTGGAACGTGGATCTGATCGACACGGGCCAGGATACCATGACCGGCGGCCGCATCAAGCGCCTGGCTCCCTATTTGGGCGGCGAAACCTTCATGCTTACCTGGGGCGACGGCGTGGCCGACGTCAACTTGAATGAGCTGCTGGATTTCCACAAGCGCCACGGCAAGCTCTGCACGCTGACAGCGGTGCGCCCGCCAGCTCGCTACGGCTATATGGACTTTGAGGGCGATCGCGTGACGGAGTTTCAAGAGAAGCCCCAGTTGGCTGAAGGCTGGGTGAATGGCGCCTTCTTCGTTTGCGAGCCTCAAGTCTTCGACTACATCGAGGGCGATGAGACCATGTGGGAACATGCACCACTGGAAAATCTCGCCAGGGACGGTCAGCTCATGGCCTACAAGCACAATTCATTCTGGCAGTGCATGGACACCCTGCGCGAAAAACATATTCTTGAACAATATTGGCAATCGGGCAACGCGCCCTGGAAACTTTGGGAGGAATAATCATGCGAGTCTTGGTAACCGGCCACAATGGCTATATTGGCACCGTTTTGACCCCGCTGCTGATGGCAGCGGGCCACGAAGTCCATGGCCTGGACAGTAATCTCTTCGAAGGCTGCACATTTGGCGATGGCGTGCCTGTCATTCCTGAAACAATTAAGGACGTGCGCGATGTGGACGCGCGCGATTTTGAAGGATTCGACGCCGTGCTTCACCTGGCCGGCCTCTCCAATGACCCCTTGGGCGATCTCAATCCCGGTCTGACTGATGAGATCAACTGGAAGGCGTCGGTCAAGGTGGCTGAATTGGCCAAGCAGGCTGGCGTTGAGCGCTATGTCTTTGCCTCGTCGTGCAGCAACTATGGCGCACAGGGCGACGCTCCTGTGGACGAGACTGCTACCCTCAACCCGGTGACGCCCTACGGCGTCTCCAAGGTGCGGGTTGAGCAGGATGTGTCCAAGCTGGCCGATGACGACTTCACGCCCGTCTTCTTGCGCAACGCTACTGCCTATGGCGTGTCACCCCGCTTGCGCTTTGATCTGGTCCTCAACAACCTGACCGCCTGGGCCTTTACGACAGGGTTGGTTTACCTCAAGAGCGACGGCACGCCCTGGCGGCCGATCGTGCATATTGAAGACATCTCCCGCGCCTTCCTGGCCGCGATGGAAGCCCCCAAAGAGGCGGTCCACAATCAGGCAATCAACGTGGGGCGAACGGCGGAGAACTATCGGATCCGTGAACTGGCTGAGATCATCGTCGAAGTAGTGCCGGGCAGCCGCCTCGAGTTTGCGCCGGACGCGGGGCCGGATACGCGGAACTACCGCGTTGACTGCAGCAAGATCGAACAGGTACTGCCTGCGTTCCAGCCGCAGTGGGATGCACGTAAGGGCGCCATCGAATGCTACGAGACCTACAAGCAGGTCGGCCTTAAGCTGGACGATTTTGAAGGCGAACGCTATCGCCGCATCCTTCATCTACAGAAGCTCATGGCTGACGGCAAGGTCGGTCCAGATCTACGCCCGGCCTCATTGGCTATCGGCGCCTAGTACAGATCGGCGTGAATACCACGACAGAAATTCGGAGAATCTACCGCTGGTGGGAACTGTATGAGAATTTCTGCCGGGATTCACTAGTGGTCTGTTAACCAGAATTTTGTCATTCCGACTGAAGCGAAGAGGAATCTCAACGCTGCCAACGCAAGATTTCTCGCTTTGCTCGAAATGACAACTTCCATCTTGACAGAGCAGTAGCCAGTAATGCCGGTAGCGACGTTGTAGTAGCGACGTTGCAGCGCAACGTCGCTACCGGCGCACCATCAATTTCTTATCTGAGAGTTCAAGGGTTCACACTAAATGACAACCATTAATCAGGAGTCGGTCGCGACCAAAATCTGGACCGACGAAACGACTTGCCGCTCTTGCGGATCGAGCAACCTGGAGACGATTATCGCCTTTGGCTCGACCCCTCTGGCCGATCGCCTGCTCACCGCCGAACAGCTCGATCAGCCCGAATACGCGGCCGATCTCACGTTGACCTTTTGCCATGATTGTTCGCTGGCGCAGATTGTTGAGACGGTCGACCCCGAGATTCTGTTTTATGCAGAGTATCCTTATTTTTCCTCGGTTTCCCCTTCGCTCATGCGTCATTTCCGCGACAGCGCGCTCGACATTTTGGCCGAACGCGATTTAGACGAAAACAGTCTGGTCGTTGAAGCTGCCAGCAACGACGGCTACATGCTGCGCAACTTTGTTGAGGCCGGCGTCCCGGTGCTCGGCATTGACCCGGCAAAAGCGCCGGCTCAGAAGGCCCAGGAGAGCGGCATCCCAACCATGATTACCTTCTTCGGCAGTGATCTGGCCGAGCAGTTGGTAAGTGAGGGAAAGCAGGCGGATGTCTTCCTGGGCAACAATGTGTTGGCCCACGTGCCGGACCTCAACGGCTTTGTCGCCGGCATTGCCACGATCCTCAAAGATAGTGGCGTGGCGGTCATTGAGGCTCCCTATGTGGTCGATCTTGTCGACCACGGTGAGTTTGACACGATCTACCATCAGCACCTCAACTACTATTCGGTGACAGCCCTGGATAAGCTCTTCCGCCGTCACGGGCTCTATCTCAACAAAATCAAGCGCGTGCCGATTCACGGCGGTTCCCTGCGTCTCTTCGTGGAGCCGGTGGAAGATGTCCAGGAATCGGTGACCGAATTGTTGGCTATGGAAGTCGAGCGCAAGGTCGACGCCATCGACTTTTATCGCGACTTCGCAGCACGGGTCGAAAGTATCAAGGTGGGTCTGCTCGCCATTTTGGATGAGCTGAAGGCTGAGGGGAAATCCATTGTCGGCTATGGCGCGGCGGCCAAGGCGACCACGCTGCTGGCCTATTGCGGCGTCGATCAGGAATACCTGGACTACGTGCTGGACCTGAATCCCTACAAGCACGGCCGCTACATGGGCGCCAACCATTTTGAGATCTTCCCGCCTGAGAAGCTCCTGGAAGATCAGCCCGACTATGTGCTGATTTTGGCCTGGAATTTTGCCAAGGAGATCATGGCCCAGCAGGACGAGTATCGCCAGCAGGGCGGGCGCTTCATCGTCCCGATCCCAACGCCTGAGATTGTCGTAGGCTGATTGACTTGCAAAGAGCGTGACCGTGCAGAGGTCGGACTTTTCTGAAAGTCCGACCTCTGCGTTGCGGCTTGTTTTGCTTTCGAAAGGAATGATTGATGACAGTATTGAATACTGCCGCCGGCACGCCATTGAATGACGCGTCGGCAATTGAGGAAGCGGCGGGCGAAAATTCGCTGGCTGTGACCTGCCCCAACTGCGGCCATGCCGGTATGCGCCACATCTATGAGATGAGGGGCGCGCCGGTGCACAGCGTGCTGCTTATGCAGACGCGTGACGAGGCAGTTGCCTACCCCCAAGGTGAGATTCAGCTGGGCTATTGTCCCCATTGCGGCTTTATCAGCAACGTCGCCTTTCGGCCCGAACTGCACGAATATTCGCAGAAGTACGAGTCGACCCAAGCCTACTCGCCCACCTTTAACAAATTTCACCATGCCCTGGCCCAACGCATGATTGATCGCTATGGGCTGCGCGGCAAGCGCGTTGTCGAGATTGGCTGCGGACAGGGCGAATTCCTGGCCTTGCTCAGCGAACTGGGTGACATTGAAGGAATCGGCGTAGATCCGGCCTATGACGGGCGCGTGCCCGAGGCCGCCAATGACCCCAATCTCACATTTATTGCCGATTTTTATTCAGAGAAATATACTGACTATACGGGCGACTTCGTCTGCTGCAAGATGACGCTGGAGCACATTCCGGACACCGCCCGCTTTGTCCGCACAGTGCGTCGTTCAATCGGCGACCGTCCCGAAACGCGCGTCTTCTTTCAGATCCCCAGCGCGTCCTACGTCCTGCGTGACCTGGCCTTTTGGGATGTCTACTATGAGCACTGCACCTACTTCACGCCGGCGTCCTTGCGCTATCTCTTTGAGGATAGCGGCTTCGAAGTGTTGGATATGGCCACGGAGTATGACGATCAGTATTTGATGATTGAGTGCAAGCCGGCCGGGCCGGATCACGGCGTCACGGCGGCCGTCCACGCTGAGCTGCTGGCTGAGACCGAGCGGGACGTGGCCTATTTTGAAGAAAACGTCATGGTCAAGCGCGGCTACTGGCGCAAGCGCCTGGACGATGCCAAAGCCGCCGATCAGCGTGTCGTCATCTGGGGGTCCGGGTCGAAGGGCGTGGCGTTCCTGACCACACTGTCGATTGACAACGAGGTGGGGTACGCGGTCGACATCAATCCCAACAAACATGGTACCTTCATGACCGGTTCTGGTCACGAGATTGTCGGGCCAGATTTTCTGGTCGACTACCAGCCCGACCTGATCATCGTCATGAATCCAATCTACGTTCCTGAGATTCAGCGTGATCTGGATCGTCTTGGCGTGGGGGCGGAACTGGTGTCGGTATAGTGCGGGCGTGTAGCGCAAGACGGAAATCTTGGTGCAGACTGGCGCACTTGCTTCGTAGGAAATTAGAGGAGAAATCGGCATGCATGTGTTGGTGACGGGTGGGGCCGGCTATATCGGCAGTCATACGTGCGTTGAGCTGCTGGAGGGCGGGCACGACGTGACGGTGATGGACAATCTCAGTAACAGCAAGATCGAATCCCTGGGCCGCGTGGAGGAGATTACCGGTGGAACGCTGGTCTTTGAACAGTTGGATCTGCTCGATCGCCAGGGTCTAACCGATCTTTTCGCTGCTAATGCCTTTGATGCGGTGATTCACTTTGCCGGGTTGAAGGCGGTCGGCGAATCCGTGGAGATGCCGCTGACCTATTATCGCAACAACGTGACGGGGACAATCAATCTCTTGGAGATTATGGGCGCCTACGGCTGTAAGCGACTGGTCTTCAGCTCCTCGGCGACTGTCTACGGCGAATCGGACGTTGTGCCCTTACATGAGGAGCTTCCGCTCTCGGCCACCAACCCGTATGGCCGCTCCAAGCTCATGATCGAGGACATCTTGCGCGATCTCTATCGCGCTGATGCCGGCTGGGACATCGCCATTCTGCGCTACTTCAATCCCGTGGGCGCGCACCCTAGCGGCCGTATTGGCGAAGATCCCAACGGCATCCCCAACAATCTCTTTCCCTATATCACACAGGTAGCGGTCGGCAAGCGTCCTCAACTCGCCGTGTATGGCGCTGACTACGCCACGCCGGACGGCACGGGCGTGCGCGATTATATTCACGTGGTTGATTTGGCCATCGGGCATCTGAAGGCGCTGGATAAGCTGATGGAGGGGCCCGGACTCGTCACGTACAACCTGGGTACCGGCCGCGGCAGTAGCGTGCTGGAGGTCATTCGTGCGTTTGAGCAGGCATCCGGCCAGACCGTGCCCTATGAGGTTGTTGCCCGTCGTGCAGGCGACGTGGCAACGTCCTACGCTGACCCGGCCAATGCGGAGCGAGAGCTAAAGTGGCGCGCCACGCGTACGCTCGAAATGATGTGCGCGGATTCCTGGCGTTGGCAAGCCAATAATCCAAATGGGTATGAAGTGGAAGTGACAACCCCCCTCGGATAGGCTGGATTATACGCATCTGCTCGTCGTGACGCGTGACAGACAACCGTGTGCATCCGCCACCATCTCTATGTCGAAATCCGGGCTAAGCTCTCCTGCTCTTGCGTGCCCTGCGGAGCAAACGAACTGCCGCATGCGTTAGATAGGGGAATGCAGGTCTATCGAATCCAATACCACTGAAATTTGCCAAGAGAGCGAGCAGGTACGATGCAGCGTGTTCAAAAGCTCAGATTTGCTGGGGTATTATTCGTTGCCTCAATCTTCATTGCGAGCGGCTCAGCGATAGCTCAGACCGATGGAGGACCGGATATCTTTCTGCCCTTGATCCAGACGACTGGAGAGAGCGCCAGTACCATCGTTGCCGTAGATGATCTTTATGAAACCCCGTCAGGAACACCACTTGCGGTTGCGGCCGCGACTGGCGTCCTCGCCAACGACACGACGGATGGCCCGGATACGCTCCAGGCTGTGCTCGTCGACGACGTCGCAAATGGCGTACTGACCCTGGCTGCTGACGGTTCATTTCTCTATGTGCCCAATCCAAGCTTTAGCGGCCAGGATCGCTTCATCTATCAGGCAACCGATGGCAACAATATGTCCGAGCCTGCCATCGTTACGCTGAACGTTGAAGACGTTGCCGGGGCGCCAATTGCCAGGAACGACGGTTATACAACAACGGTTGGAATTGAATTGATTGTATCAGGCGCTGATGGTGTCCTTGCCAATGACACGCCGCGCGGTCCAGATACGCTCCAAGCCGAGCTAGTCGATAGCGTAGCAAGTGGTGTTCTGAGTCTGGCTGCCGATGGCTCCTTTACCTACATGCCCGACGCCGACTTTATTGGCCAAGACAGCTTCACTTACAGAGCAGCCAATGGAATCGCTACGTCAGAACCGGCTACTGTCAGCCTGCAGGTTCTGACGGAAAATAGCCCTCCGCAGATTCTTAGCGGTCAGATCGATTTTGTTAAGAATGTCATCGGCAATGAAGTGGATGAGACCCATGTGGCCGTGGGTGCCGACTTGGATCGCGATGGGGACATGGATGTGGCCGCCACCGACTACGTCGATGGCCTGGTGCTATGGTATCAAAATGACGGTAGCGGCAACTTTACCGAGAAAATTCTCGACTCGGATCTTGAAGGTGCCTATCCTGCCGGCGTTGGCGATGTAGATCTTGATGGCCATGTCGATGTATTGGCCGCCGGTTATGATGCTGATACGTTCGTCTGGTATCGCAACGACGGCGGCGGCGCCTTCACTCGGTTCGTTGTCGATGACGCCTCTGACGGCGCTCATTCAATTGTTGCTATTGATTTTGATGACGACGACGACATCGACTTTGTTACCTCCAGCCAGGATGCCAATCGTATCGCCTGGTACGAAAATGACGGCAGCCAGAATTTTACCGAAAAGATTATTGACAGCGCTGCCCTTGGAGCCAAGCGGGCCGAGGTAGCCGACATCGACGATGATGGTGATTTAGATGTGGCGGCGGCGAGCTTTGAGGGAGATGAAATTGCCTGGCACCGCAATGACGGAAACCAGAATTTCACCAAAGAAATTATTGATACGACTGCTGACGGTGCTTACTACGTCTCACCAGCGGATGTTGACGGCGATGGCGACATCGACATCTTCACCGCCAGCCAGCTGGACAACACCATTGCCTGGTATGAGAACGAAGGCGAAGCTGGTTTTACGAAGCGGATAATCGACTCCACCGCCGAAGGTGCGCGCAGCGTTTTTGCTGTTGACATGGACCGCGACGGCGATGCAGATACGCTCTCCGCCGCCAAGCTTGGGGATACATTTGCCTGGCACATCAATGACGGCAACGGCAATTTTACCAAGCGCATCATCGATGAAAGTACGCCCAATGCTGACGGAGCCTACGGCATCACTGCCGTAGACATGGATTATGATGGAGACGAAGATATACTGACTGCTTCCAAGTGGTCGAGCGACGTGGTTATCCACACTCAGGTCAAGCGCCATGATGTCACCGTTGATCAGGGAGGTACTCGCCTCATCGATACTGACACGCTACTCACTGTAGATAACGAATCGGGACCGGCCGAGATTATCTATACTCTTCAGGATGCTCCTCAGTCGGGGCAAATCTCTGTTGGCGATGCCGTGATCGGTGCTGGAGGCAATTTCACACAGGCCGATATCGATAGCGGGCGCTTAGCTTATACCCACGGTGGCGTCAATGCCGAGCCAGATGAATTCACCTTCTCCGTCGCCGATGATGGTCAGGATGGCGTTCAGGCCGCTACCGGCTTCGTCGTCATCACCATCGTAAGTGAAAGGCGCTAGCTCATCATAGTGTCGGTTCGGCGCTGACCACAGTACATATCTGACCACAGTACATATCATCGATGAATAGGAGCCATTCCGAAATATTGTGGATGGCTCCTATTTTTTGTGGATGTGTCTCGGTCACGAGCCGCATGACTCCACTCAAACCACACTTGAGACGACGATAATATCGTAGCACGACGTCCATAAGTAATGGAGCATTAGGGCGGTAAATGCCGTGCAGCGTGGCAGATCATACTGTGGTATCGCGTAGGTCCACTGGACTTTTCTGCTTAGCGTTTGTGAGCATATTTGGCTCAAGACGCTTTCTTTTCCGTGTGTGACAGCGGCTTAATCGAAAACAAGTTAGGACAGCGCGAAGGATCAGCGAGCAATCAACGATTAAATTGGCGTAGTCAGTCATTCTAACATCGTAGATATTGTGTTACTTGGAATAGTTGCATCTTTCGTCAAGCGCACCGAAGCCCAATTACTGACTCTCTATATTCTGAAGCCGAGAGGCAAATTACCTAAGTAATTGAAGGAGATGGGCATGTCAACCAAGATTGAGAGTCGGACGATGCCAGACGGCGTAGTCAAGAGCGCAACCATGGCCATGGGCGATCTTGTAATCGGCGACATGAAGGGGTTTCATTCACCCGTTTCCGAGCGGCGCTTCGCCTTGCTCGCCGGTGACGTGATGGTAGCGATCCTGGCTACTGCCCTCATGTTGCTGGGTTTGGGGGCCATGGACGGCGGATCGACTTCTGTCGATTACCTGGCGGCTCATTGGTACTGGCTTCCGATTATTGCCGGTCTTTGGGTGGCGCTTGGCTGGCTAAGCGATCTCTATCATATCGCCTCGTCCCACGATTATCGTCGTGTGACTCAAGGAATTATCCTGACCAGCGTGATGGGGTTGGGACTCTTCTTTGCGCTTTCATTGATAATTCCTTTCATTCCACCGTTCGGCTTCGTCGCTGCGGCCTGGGGAATGACTTCTGTCGGGATCTTTGCTTGGCGCAATCTATATCTGACGCTCTCCGATGCGTTTTTGCCCTTTGATCAGCGCGTGCTGGTGATCGGGCGTGGGGCGCGCGCGAAGGTGATCACGGATGTGCTCAAAGAGAACGAGACGCCCCATTACTTCGTGGCCGGATACGTTGAAGATCCATCAGATGTCAGCCTGCAGTGGAAAGACGACTTGCCAACGTTAGGCGAAATCAACGAACTTTCTACCGTTGCCCAAAATAACAGCATCCATCAGGTGATCGTCGCCACCGAAGGGCCTGTTTCGGAGGAGCTCTTCTCGGCGCTGGTTAACTGCCAGGCCAACGGTGTGCCCGTCGCCTGGATGCCGGACGCTTATGAGAAGCTACTGCACCGGATTCCCGTGGAGTACATCGACCCCGCCTGGGGACTCTTCGCGGTCCAGGGCAAGCCGATCTTTCGCCGTTTGCAGCTGGCATCCAAGCGGATCCTGGACCTCTCGATCTTCATCTTGGCCTTGCCGATCTTTGCAATCGTTGTGCCGCTGCTGGCAGTTGCCATCAAGCTAGACTCCAAGGGCCCCGTCTTCTATAATCAGATTCGCGCCGGTCGCGGCGGTCAGCCCTTTACTATCTACAAGTTCCGCACGATGGTGACTGACGCCGAGAAGAACGGTGCACAGTGGGCACAGAAGAATGATACGCGCATCACGCGAGTGGGTCGGTTCCTGCGCAAGACGCGCCTGGACGAACTGCCGCAGATCATCAACGTCTTCCGTGGCGAGATGAGCTTTGTCGGACCCCGTCCGGAACGACCCGAGTTCGTGGCGGAACTCTCCGAGCAGATTCCCTTCTTCTCCACACGGACGCTGGTAAAGCCAGGATTGACGGGCTGGGCGCAGATCCACTACGACTATGGCAACACGGTCGAAGATGCCCGCATGAAGCTTGAGTATGACTTCTACTACGTCCGCTATTGGTCCATCTGGATGGACATTTACACGCTCTTCCGCACAATTGCGGTCGTAGCCATGTTCAAAGGTATGTAATTCGCCTACGGTCAAGCTGTGGTGGTACTACGCAGCTTGACCGTTGTCTTTTGTGCCCGCTACCATTGACGTTTGATTTTGGTTCTCAAAAACCCGGTCCTGTACAATCAGCAATGAATGGCTGATCTGACAGCATCCCCGGGGGCAGGTTGAACGTATATCAGATGATTCGGTCGAGCCTGGTCTGTACGCCTTGGATTGATTCGTGCAGATGATGAAGGGCGCTGAATTGGTTGATGCGTTCATCAGCCCTTGGGGAATTCTTTTCGACCGGTAAAACAATCTTTTGCAACAAAGGAGTACAATCCCATGACATCACCGAACTACCGCTTATCGCACTTGGCACTCGCTGTGCTCCTGGTTTTGGTTGGATCCTTCAGTCTTCTACCAAGAGAGAGTCAAGCAGCCTCTTCTGATGCAGGCCTCGTCGATTTCCAACAGGATCAACCAACTGCCGACGGTGATCCTGCGATCGGCCCCTGGCGTTCTACGGCCGGCGTTTCCAGGTCAGACTCCGCTCGCTTGGCGCCGTTGAGCGCGGACGTCATTGCGGTCGCCGACATCAGCAGTGACAACTTCAATTCGTGTGTGCTGGATAGCACCTTGTGGACTGAAAGTGACCCTCCTGGAGCAGGCGCCACGTTTGTGCCGGACGGCCAACGCATCCAGATCTCGGTGCCGGCTGGCACCAAGTACGACTTGTGGGCTGGCGCTAACGATGCTGCCCGCATCACTCAGGAGATGTCCAGCGGCGCATTTTCTGTTACCGCAAAGTTCGAATCCGGGCTCAACCCGATTGGGACCAGCCAGTTTAAAGATCAGGGCATTTTGATCGAGGGGACCACCACTGATATCAACGGCACCTTTGATGAAACGTTACGATTCGATATCTATTCTACACGGACACCTGAAGGCAACGTTGAAATTTATGCGTTAGGTGCCTGGGTTCGTGACGGCAGCGCCTTGATTACATTGTGGGAAAAGATTAACCCGCCGGCCACTATCGGTACGGGAACGTATTACATCCGTGTAACACGCAGCCTGGAGACGGCTATCGGTGGTGGGTTTGATAGCGTTTGGACGATGGAGTATTCACTGGATGGCACAACGTGGGACGAGGTCACAGCCGTTGATGAAGAAGGCAATCCTTTGCCGGGAGAGGTCGATTTCATTCGCAATTTCGATCCCCCTGGTCAGAAAGTTGGTGTCTATGCCGGCAGCACGGCCATCGGTGATGCAAGCGCGCCGGGCCATACCGCGATCATAGACTACTTCGTTGCTGAAGAAGATCCGATTACCGTGGATCCCGATGATGACACGATCGGTTACAATGTGACGACTGATACCGTCGGCCAGGGAAGTGTCACGGTTTCACCCGGCCCCTACGCCTGTGGCGAGGACGTAACGTTTGAGGCGGAGCCCAATAACGGTTGGGCCTTTCTCAATTGGACCGGTGGCGTGATTGGCTCCGAGAATCCGAAAACGGTTCCTTTCGAAATGGGGCTGGATGCGGTTGCTAATTTCACCCAGGCCGAACAGTTTGCGCTGGACGTTACGGTAAACGGCAATGGTACGGTGACGAGTATGCCGGCCGGCATTGATTGTGGCACCACCTGTTCGGCCAACTTTGTGGAAGACATGGTGGTGACACTTACGGCGTCTGCAGAAACTGGCAGCACCTTCACAGGCTGGGGAGGCGCTGCTTCCGGGACAGATCCAGAAATTACTGTCACCATGGACGCCGCCAAGTCTGTTGTTGCCAACTTTGCTGAGGGAGGTAGTACGCTGACCGTGCAGGTCTTCCCGCAGGACGGCAGCGGCGGCAAGGTAACGAGTGATCCAACCGGCATTGATTGTGGCAGCGATTGCAGTGAAACCTATGCAACGAACGCTGAGGTAGAGCTAACTGCCTCTCCGAATCCTGGCTATGCGTTTATTGGCTGGAGCGGCGCTGCCTCAGGCGACAATGCAGTGACCAGCGTGACCATGTCGGCCAATCGTGCCGTAATTGCGACCTTTGACGAGAAGGTCTATACGATTACTGCGACGGGCAATGGCGGCTCCATTGCGGTTGACCCCGTCAAGACGACTTACGTCTATGGAGATGTAGTGACGTTAACAGCAACTCCTGCCGGCGACAACACATTTGTGGGTTGGACGGGTGATCTCACTTCAACGGACAACCCCGTGACGTTTACGGTCGGGGTCGACACCGACGAAGCAGATACAACGATTGAGATCGCTGCCCAGTTTGATGGCGAGATCAGCGTTTACCTTCCCCTCGTCTGGAAATAAGGCGCCCGCAGTGCCGGGAATGTAGGTCGCCTGGACTTGGCTCCAGTTGCGAGCCGCTTAAAATGGAATCAGCAGCAGAGATGCGGTGGGTTCGGGCTAGGCCCGTCCACTGCATCTCTGCTATTGGGGACGTGTTGACAGAAGTCAGAGCGCGAATGAGACATTGGGGTTCTTTAAGATAGAGAAGGATCGAGCGGCATCAAACGATTAATCGAATGGTGCCGCTAATCTGAAATGTCAATCGGCTACGAACTGTAATCCGTGACATCTGCCGACTGAGATCGGTTAATCTTATTTGCGCCATTGTATAGTCCCGAAGGCCTGCAATTTTTCAATTCTCGCTGTTGATCGAGGTGTTGCATTAACAACCTGCGCTTACAGACTGCCAAAGGAAGCCTCGCAATGGCTGGCGCAACGCTAGCCTCACGACCAATTGCTATCTTTGCAATGGTGGTTTTGGCACGCCTGTTGAGTCCGGATGACTTCGGGATGATTGCACTGGTCATGGTGCTTTTCAGCACGGCCCGCATATTCTCTGGATTGGGGATGGACAACGCTCTGATTCACAGCCCTCGCTCCCTAAAGGAAACAGGATTTCAGGCCTTTGCCATCACCTGCATGACAGGGCTATCATTGTTTCTGCTGATCAACTGGCGTGCCGCCGATCTTGCAAATTTAATGGGTAACGACGAACTGACCCCGATCGTGCAGAGGATGTCGTGGCTACTGCTCTTCGATGCGCTCTCCATTGTTCCGGAAGCGATTCTTCGGCGCGAGCTTCAATTTCGCAAGGTCAGCACGGCTATGATTGCCATGAATTTTGTGACAAACGCATTGGCGATTGCTCTAGCCTGGTGGGGATTTGGGGTTTGGAGTCTGGTCTGGGGCTATCTTGCTGGTTCGTTTACCCGCATGCTCATGATGTTTTTTGCGGCACCCGGCTGGTCTTGGCTGCTTCCTCGTCGGCTAGACTGGTCCGTGATTCGTGAACTGGTCCGGTATGGCGTCAAGAGCACCAGTAGTGGGCTGGTTGATTTTGTCAATTCTCATTGGGATGATTGGTTTGTCGGACGAACCTTAGGCACCACAGCGCTGGGATTCTACGATCGAGCCTATTTTGTGACCAATAGTACGATTGTGGGGCTCAACACGAGTATCCTTAGTAGCGTTTTTATGCCGGCTTATGCCCATATGCAGACAGATGACGCGAGGCTGGCACGCACATATCTAAAATCGTTGGGTCTGTCATCGCTGTTCATGGCCCCACTCTCGATGGGGGTATTGGCCGTAGCGCCGGAGTTAGTCCGAGTGGTCTTTGGAGCCAAGTGGGTGCCAATGATTCCAACACTACAGGTTTTCGCTTTCATGGCGTTGGCCCGACCTCTGGCAGCCTCTACATCGCCTCTATTTCGCGCTGTTGGTCACCCCGAATATGACCTTCAGGGGGGGCTCGTGGTGCTTTTTAGTATGGTGCCAATGGTAATATATATGTCACGTTGGGGCATTGAGGGAGTTGCTGTGGCCGTGACACTCTCGTTCTTCATCGGCCTTGTGTATAACGTGTTCAAGCTCAATAAACTCATTCCTGGAACAGGCCGACACGTAGCGCCAGTCGTACTTCCATCTTTGATTGCAAGCGCGCTTATGGTCGTCGCTGTTACGGTCGCACGGCCACTGCTTGACATGACATGGATCGGTCGACACGAATGGCTCATGCTGCTTGCCCTCACGGCTGTTGGCGGTATTGTCTTCATTTTCGTTGGTTATTTCCTCCAACGAAAGCTGATACACGAGCTGCTCGCCATTTTGGTGCAGGCTTCTGAGGGGAACAAGATGCTTACGGGTGCCGTACGGCGCCTGCCGCCACAGTGGCGGATGAAAGAAGGAATTCAATAACATGAGTGATTTCATCGAACTTCGCACGATTCTATCTGCGCTGCTCCGTAAATGGTGGCTATTGGCCCTGGGTGCCTTGCTTGGCGGCACAGTCGGCTTCCTCGTGAGCAACAACCAACCAGAGGTATATCGGGCAACGACCAGCCTCTTTGTTGGCCGGCCTATTGAGTCGGCGGAGTTGAACCGATTTGATATCGAGAACAGTATGCAACTGGCGCGGATCTATGCAAACATTGCACGGCGTCAGCCAGTTTTAGAGGGAACCGTCAACGAGCTGAATCTGCCAATTCCTTGGGTCACCTTGCGGGAACAGGTAGCAACGCAGGTCGGACGCGATACGCAACTGCTTGACATTAGTGCCGAAGCGGCAACACCTGAACAGGCACGGTTGATCGCAGATGAAATCGCACGACAGCTGATTCTCGTTAGCCCAAACGGATTGGGTGACATTCAGCAAGCGCAAGCGCAAGCGTTTACCCGAGAGCAGGTTGATCGTCTTCAGACAAAAATCGAAGAGGGCCAAGTGCGCCTTGAGCAATACGAAGAAGCATTGTTGGCTGAAACAGATTCGGAAGACGCGTCTGCGCTTCAAAATGAAATCGCCATGTTGGACAGTATGATCACCCGTTGGGAAGCGAACTACGCGCAAATGCTTAGTTTTGTGAGCACTGAGCAACCATCCAACAATTTGGCAATTTTGGAGCCAGCTCAGGCAAGCCCTACACCCGTGCAACCTCAGGTGCTCTTTGTGACGCTTATCGCCGCCGTTATTGGCGCAGCATTGGCAACTGGGCTCATTGTGTTGCGTGAGCTATTTAACAACAATATGGAAACGCCGGAAGACGTTACGCGCTTGACTGGTTTGCGAACGTTGGGTGGCATCAATCAAATTAGCGGCAAGGATCCCAGCCAGGCGCTGGTCGTAAACCACGATTCTTTTTCGCCAGTGTTGGAAGACTACCGCTTGTTGCGCACCAAGATTCAGTTTCAGTTTGCAGATAGCGGTGGCCATACGGTTTTGGTCACAAGCCCCGGTCGTGGAGACGGCAAGAGTCTAACCATTGCGAATCTGGGGATTGTTATGGCCCAAGCTGGTCTTCGCACAATAATCGTCGACGCTAATTTACGTCAGCCAATTCAGCATGAGCTTTTCCAGCTTCCGAATCAGGATGGATTGACGCATCTGTTGCGCGGTAAGGATGAGAACGTTACTGGATCTATTGCCTCTACGATGGTGCCCAACCTAAAAGTCCTGGTTAGCGGATCATTGCCGACAAATCCTTCAGAATTGCTTGGTTCATTGCGTATGCGTCAGCTGATTGAGCAGCTCTCAGGGATGGCTGATTTTGTGCTCTTTGACTCAAGTGAAGTGCTCACCGTGGCCGATACTTCAGTTCTTTCGCGCTTCGTCGATGGAGTCGTGTTGGTCGTTGAGGCCGGCAATACAGATCGTCGGTCGACAGTGCAGGCCGTGGTCAATCTTCGCGATGCGCGTGCAAACTTGCTTGGTACAGTCCTAAACCGGATTTCCTCGCAAGACCGCCTGCTAGTTTTTAATTCAGGTAAGTTGCCGCCGATGGGCGAAGCGTCGCCGCCCGAGCAGCCCATGCAGGATCTTTCCTATGCTGAATCAGCTAGCGATTGAATCAACCGATGTTTGACATCGGTGCCATTTTGTTGGAGCAGCGTGATCGGACCCGTTCAGAAAGGACGGTCGCTGCATCTATGTACAATTCCTCAATCACGCAGCTTTCCGCCTTTGATCGAACCGAGCCGATTGGCGCGTCTTCCACCTGCGCAGAGTAGATTGCTGGCTTTGGCTCGCTTGAAATATAAACGTACTTGACCCATTGGAGTATCCGCAGCATGTCCATTACAAGCAAGAATATGATCACCAAGAAGTATACAGAGGCCTTCCAGAAAAAAGGCTTGTCTCGTATCTACTATCTGATTGCGAATTCATTTGGCTTGTTCTCCTTGGTGATCAAGAGCGGAAAAGTGCCGGAATTGACCTCGTTCCTCGTGTGGGAGGTATTGGTCAAGATGGGCGTCTATCGCGGAAAGTATCTTCAGTTCACCGACGCTGACCCACTTGTAAAGATCGATAATGATAGCCTGCTGGTAAAGACGGCAACCAACGTTCCTGCTATAGAGGACCTCGTCGGCGAAGGCTTCAAGGTTTCGGTCCTTGCGCCTGACTGGACCTTGACATTTATCGACTCGCAGGGCGTGCTCTGGGGCGTTACATGGATTGACCAATTCATCTTGCGCCGAAGTCATGATCGGGGGGATGCGGCCGAAGAAGTCTACAGTTTTCCAGATCCTGTTACGTCCATTTATGTAACCAACGGGAACACTGTGTTTGTCTGTGCAGGAGGAAGCGTCTACCGCAGCGGCGATGATGGCGCTTCATTTCAGAAAGTGCTTGAGTTTGCTACTACGAATAGCTACTTTCGACAAAATCATACCTTTACGGAAGATCCGGATGGAAACCTCTTGGTTGGCGAATATGGGCTTGCCGTAGACGAAGAGAGTTTTTGGCGGAGCGTTGCTTGGATTTATATCAGTCAGGACGATGGTGAGAGCTGGACGGAAAACGATTTTTTCATCCGCGAGGGCGCCAACAAGCACATTCATCTGGTAAAGTATTGCGCCAACGTTGGAAAGTTAATTGTGGCCGACGGCGACAATCATAAGCGGCTTTGGGTTAACAATTCCTATACTGATTTACAGTCCCGTACGTCGGATCACCGTCAATCTGGCTGGCGGTTAATCAATCGCCGCCACATCCAAATGGGGGGGCATACTTCGATTCTTGAATCAGGCGATGCCGTGCTGTTTGGAACCGACTATTTGGGCGGCACAAATTTCCTGTTGGAGACAACAGATTTCGTCAAGTTTCGTGCCCAGGTCGTGCCGGATCCCTACCGACGAAGCATGTTCCACAATCTGTTTTATCTACAGGCTGGTAGTAGGCAACAGATGTGGGCATGGCTGGATAACCTAAGTGTGCGGGGACCAAACGTTAAGGGGTTGTTGATGTATTCATCAGATAATGGTCAGTCGTGGACCAAATTCTTAGACTATGACCATATTGAACATTGGGCAAGGATGATCTCTACCTCAAACTATCCGCTGGATTATCTCCTGATCGATGTGGAAGAGACGACGTATCGTGTTCAGCTGGTTGCCGACCCAACTGAATAATTGGTTGTCCTCGGCCAGCGTGATTTTAGTCGCAAAATTTGCCACTTCTGTCGTCATCCCTTGGCTGCCTTACGCGGATTTATGTGGCAGGCCCGGCTTTGAAGTGGGAACGCGATCGGTCTGCGACGACCACATCGGGGGCGGTTCGACCGTAACATTACTCGGCTGAATCATGCCATGAATTGTGCTGCGCTGTGTATGTGCAGCCGCCACGATCAGCGTGAACAATAACCAGGTCTGCTTGCGATATTCCCAATTCAGGCTTATCGCACCCGCTGTCCAGACCAGAAAAAGCGCAAGCCATAAGTACTTCTCCCGACCTTCCTGTTGGAAAATACTCGCAAACGCAAGCACGATAATCGCGCCATAGATAATCATACCGATTATCCCGGTTTCGGTCGTCACGGCGATAACGAGATTGTGGGCGGGCTGACGCCTTTCGATGGTATGACTAAACGCTCCAGCGCCAACACCGAGGAGTGGATGTTGTTTTAATACAACCAGCCCTTGTTCCCAGATCTCACCGCGACCGGTGAGATCGCCCTGCGACACTGACTCATCGAGTTGCGCCAACCGGTCGATGGATGTCTGAGGAATGTACGGCATAAGAAAAATGGCCGACGCAACTAGCGCCACAGGAATCGCGATGCGCGTAAACCAATTGAGTCGCAACGCCGACGCGATCACATATAGGTAGGCCGGGATCAGTGCCAAGAGCGCAGTGCGACTCGCCGTCAATGTCACCGAGAATGTGGCGGCCGGAATATACAAATAGCACAAGCCACGTAACCACACGCTTCGGACTCTTGTCACTGGTCTCGCTAGCCAACCACCAAGCGATCGGGATGCCCAAAGCAAGCATTACACCCATATCATTTGGATCAAAGCCAACGACCGTGTAGCGTAAATCATAAGCGACAAACATGGGCCCTGTCATGAAGTTCTGCAACACCATGAGTGTCGCCACATAACAGCCGCCTAGTAGGGCCCAGAGCGTCCACTGAATCTGGTAGGGCTTTAGCAGCAGATCCCACATGATATAGGACATGATGAGACTTTGCATGTAGGTCTGAAAACGCGTGGCGGTTGCCGGATCGTAGACAGACCACAGGATGCTAATTCCTACCCAGAGCGTGAAAAGCGCCATGAGTCCATGAAGTATATGGGGTCTACGCACACGGTTCGTCAGCAATGCTGAAGCAATCCATACCACAAAGGTGAGCACCCCGATCCACTTGGCGATCGAACCGAAGTCGCCTGTAACTCTGTTTTCTAGTGGAATTGTAAAGATGAATGCCAGCAGTAGGAACAGTGCCAGATTACGCATGGAATAATTTGCCCTTTTTTTGCAGGCAAAAAGACTGCAATGGTGTAAGAAGAGTGCAGGGACAATTCAACGCGCATTTTTCTCCCTGCGAAGGTACTTCATATATCGCTGTGGCCGGAATGATCCTTCGAATGCCAGCCCTTATGCAAATCTCTCGAAAGTATTATGAACTGCACAACGATATTTGGGTCGAACTCGGTTCCTAGCCGATCTGGACTTTCAAAGTGCCTCTGTTCTCTTCAAGATCGAAGGATCTATCTTTGTGTGACGATTAACACAGCGGGTCCGGTGTGGGCTATCTCATTTACAATCATCAATTATACTCGAAAATGCAGCTTACGAAGACAGCGATAGAAACCGATAGAGTAGCCATTACATTGCTCATGCCTGAAATGCAGGGCGCCGGCGCCGAACGCGTCATGCTCAATTTGGCGAACGGCATGTCAGAGCGCGGCTACGTGGTGACACTTGTGCTGGCCAAGGCAGTGGGTCCCTATTTAGAGCAGATTCATCCCGATGTGCGTGTCGTTGATCTTGGCGCTTCGCGGATCCTGGCAAGTCTGCCGGCTTTGACACAGTATTTACGTACAGAAAGGCCGGCCGTGGTCATTTCTGGTCTAGGCAACATGAACAATGTTCTCCTCTGGGCCAAGCAGCTGGCGCGAGTTGACACCAGGATTATTGTCTCTGAGCACAATACGCTTTCGGTTGCAACTGACAACGCACCCAACTGGCGTGATCGTCAAATGCCCAAGCTGATTGGGCGATTTTATCCCTGGGCCGATGAAATCATAGCTGTTTCCCAGGGGGTCGCCAATGACTTGGCCGACTCGACCGGTCTCGCACGCGAAGGAATTACCGTGATCTATAACCCGGTGATTACGGACGAGATTAAGCAGAAAGCCGCAGCGCCGCTTGCGCATCCATGGTTTGCACCGGGCGAGCCCCCAGTAGTGCTCGGGGTTGGACGCTTAACCGAACAAAAGAATTTCGAACTCTTGCTGCGAGCATTTGCTGATGCTCGTGCATCGATGCCGATGCGTCTACTAATACTGGGCGATGGCAAAGACCGAGCGAAGCTGGAGCGTATTATTGGTGAACTTGGTTTGGGGGAAAGTGTTAGCCTTCCAGGGTTTGTCGATAATCCGTATCCATACATGCGAAAAGCGGATACTTTTGTGCTTTCGTCCAAGTGGGAAGGCTTGCCCACAGTCCTCATCGAGGCGCTCTATTGCGGAGCGAAAGTTGTCGCGACAGATTGCCCGAGTGGACCCCGAGAGATTTTGGATGAGGGCGCCTACGGCCTCTTGGTTCCTGTCGATAACCAAGAGGCTCTCACTCAGGCTATCGTTGAGTCAGTCAGCGGCAGGATACCGAATCCACCTGCTGAAAGCTGGCAGCCATATGAATTAGAGCATTGTATTGATCAGTACGTGGATGCCATTGCTGGCATTTCACCGACATAGAGACTTCGAGGATGGCATGAGCAAACAGGGCACAAATAGGCTCCTGGCGGTTGGCCCCTTGCCGCCGCCATATACTGGAACAACTGTCAGTTTTCAGGTCTTTGTTGACGAAGTTCATCGTCAATTTATGAACATCGACCTGGCTGTTATCGACATTTCTCCCAAAAAGCTTAAGCGAAGGCTTACGATCGTTTCGACTGGGACGCTAGTTCGAGCCGTCAAGGCTGTGCGTGAGTTTTCCGCTCAAATACGGGGAGCAGATCAGGTTGTGATCTTTGGGTCAAACGGATTTCAGCTTTCTCTGATGCCGATATTGCTGTACATCGCCAAATTGGCTGGCAAGCCATGTTTTGTCCGGCCATTCGGCGGTTCGTTGGACAACTATGTACGCGGTCTCAACCCCGTTTTGCGTTCTTGGCTATTGACGGCTTTGAAGCAGGCGGATGGCCTGATCGTAGAGACTGATCTTCTTCGTCGCGAATTCGTGGCGATGGGGGTTGAGCGGGTCTATTTGATTCCGGGGTACCGACCGCAAAGAGACGACAGTACTCTGCTTGAAGAAGCAGCACCCACGCCGACGAACGATGGTCCCCTGCGACTCGTCTTTATCGGACACGTGCGCGAAGAGAAGGGCGTCTTTGTTCTATTAGAGGCAATGAAGCTGCTGGGTCAAATGAATCGCCAGGACATACATGTTGACATCTACGGTCCGGTCTACGAGAAAGACAAGGACAGATTTGATCGAGAAATTGCAGAATTACCGGCGGTTCATTATGGCGGTATCCTGGAACCTGAGAATGTAGTTGGTGAATTGTCTGCATATGATGCGCTGGTATTTCCAACGTTTTATCAGGGTGAAGGGCATCCCGGGGTCGTGATTGAAGCGATGATGGCAGGAATTCCGGTCATTACCTCTGATTTCCGCGCAATTTCCGAGTTGGTTTGCAATGGCGAAAATGGGTGGCTGATTCCTGTTAAGGATCCTCAATCCCTCGTTGAGGCAATCCTGCGCCTTGATGCCGATCGTCAAGCAATGAAAGAAATGGGGGACTGCAACAGAGCCCTGCGCGCCCAATATGATGCTGAGACGCTAATCCCAGAATTGCTTTCCATCCTGCAGGTTCCTGCTATGAACCACTATGCCCAGGCCGAATTGACGCCATCAAATTGACGGCGAGATAACTCACCGTTATGAATGTGAATCATATCCGAGAAAATGCCAACAATCTCTCTTTACGCCAATTCCTTGCGTCATCTCCGTCCGGTTCAAGTATCAAGCCGGTTGCGGCTTCTCGCCTATCGAAAGCTTCTCCATCGCAATAACAGCGTAGTTCTAGAACGATATGGCTGCCCGGTGGACGTCGATACCAACCGCCTGAGCCTTCAAGACCCCGTGCCGGTTCAGCAGGCCCAGGCTGAGTTAGCCGAGAATCGCTTCACTTTCTTGAATCATACTGAGAATCTGGGCGAACCGATTGATTGGTTTCCAAGCGATGCCACCCAACTGTGGCAGTACAACCTGCATTATTTTGATTACACTGTCGGCCTTGCCGAACAGTATGTTCAGTTGGGTGACAAAAGTGCCTATGCAACGTTTCGGCGCTTGGCAAGCAGCTGGATGGAGGCTTGCCCATTGCCGACGCCACTTGCCTGGGATCCCTATCCCATCTCGTTACGCGCAACAAACTGGATTAAGGCATATGTCTGGTTCGAACCCGAGCTGGAGCACGACCTCAATTTTGCCCAGCGACTGCGTCAGAGCATTTGGAGTCAGATCCGGTTTCTTATGGATCATCTCGAATACCATCTGTTAGGCAATCACTTGATTGAGAATGGCAGAGCGCTGCTCTTTGCCGGCTTTTTCTTTCAGGATAGCCAGGCTGAAGGGTGGCGGCAAAAAGGCTTGGAGATCTTGATTGACGAATTGGAGGAGCAATTTCTCTCTGACGGCGGTCATTACGAGCGTAGTCCAATGTATCATCAGATTATGCTTCATCTCTATACCGATGTCGCAGATCTAATGTGCAGACAATCGATTGACGTGCCGACCGAAATGAAGAGTGGGATTGCCGCTATGCGCAGTTGGCTTGGCGCAATGGTACACCCGGATGGCGAAATCGCCCTCTTTAATGACGCTGCATTCGCAATTGCCGGCTCGCCGGTTCATCAGATGGATCACACTAAAGTCTCTGACGGATTTCAGCCCTTGCCGGCAAGTGGGTATTTTGTTTTCCGCAACCAAGCTGCTGGTGATTACCTAGCACTGGACTGCGGGCCCTTGGGTCCGGATTATCAGCCGGGTCATGGCCATTGTGACATGCTGAGCTATGAGCTATCTCTACAGGGCAAACGCATGATTGTCGATACGGGTGTAGGTAGCTACTACGGGGATTTAGCTTGGCGTCAGTACTATCGTAGCACTTATGCGCACAACACACTGGTCATTGATGGACAAGAACAATCAGAGATCTGGGGGCGCTTTCGCGTGGGCCGAAGGGCGTATCCCAAGGATGTGCAATATGACAGTGATGGCGCGCTCGCCTATGCAGCGGGAAGCCATACGGGATACGAGCGACTTGCTGGGGATATACGTCACCGACGATGGCTCGGCTGGATTGATCAACGCTTCTGGCTTGTTGTCGACCAAGTTGCCGGCGCCGGTAAGCATTCTATCGAAAGCTTGCTGCATTTTCATCCCGACGTTGAAATAATCCAACCACCTCACAGTCCGTCGTTTCACGTCCAGGTTGGGCGTGAGAATTCACGGCTGATGATAATTCCTTGGGGAATTACAAGCGCAGAGTTGCTGAAAGGTGAGCGTGAGCCGATTCAAGGCTGGTATGCGCCTGAGTTTGGAAAGGACATCGCCAATCCGGTCCTATCGTATAGGGCTGCGCTTAACGCGCCGTCTTGGCTAGGTTATCTATTGTGGCCCGAAGAGGGTGATGTATCCGTTGAACTGGCGCAGACCGCAGAGGCCGAGTGCCGCATAATTATTAAGGCAGATGGCACACAATATCATGTCACCTGCGATGCCAATGGAATGAAACTGGAGAAATCATAATGAATATTGCTGTATTCGGACTTGGGTATGTCGGCTGCATTTCTGCGGCATCACTGGCTACCCAGGGGCACCGCAGTCTATGGGGTTGATGTAAGTCAAACCAAAGTAGATCTGATTAACGCAGGCAAGAGCCCTATCGTTGAAAATGGCATTGACGAAATGATTGCAAACGTCGTTGCCAATGGCTGCCTGACTGCGACTACAGATGCGAGGGAGGCTGTCCGGCAGGCAGATATATCCTTGATCTGTGTCGGTACGCCTAGTCAGCGGAACGGTGACTTAGATTTGGGATATGTTGAGGCAGTGTCGGAAGATATCGGCAGCGTGCTCCGCGACCAAGATGGCTTTCACGTTGTAACGGTTCGGAGCACAATGTTGCCCGGCAGCGTTCATACATCAGTAATACCGACGCTGGAGCAATCGTCTGGTAAAGCCGCAAAGATTGATTTTGGCGTCTGCATTAATCCGGAATTCTTGCGTGAAGGTACTGCTGTGGATGATTATTACAATCCACCGTTTACGCTCATTGGCGCCGATGATCAGCGTAGCGCTCAGATTGTGGCCGCTCTCTATGCATCATTGGAGGCGCCGCTTCACATGATTGATATCCGCTCTGCAGAAATGATTAAGTATACAAGCAATGCGTTCCACGCCTTAAAGGTCAGTTTTGCCAACGAGATTGGGGTACTTTGCAAAGAGTTGGGCATTGATGGTCATACCGTCATGGACATCTTTGTTCAGGATCAGCAACTCAATATTTCACCAAAATATCTAAAGCCCGGTTTCGCGTTTGGTGGTTCATGTTTGCCCAAGGACCTACGCGCCATTAATTATCGTGCAAAGACTTTGGACTTGGAACTGCCCGTATTGAAGTCAATTTTACCGAGTAATGAGCAGCACCTTGACCACGCCTATGAACTTATAGTCCGCTTGAAGCGTAAGCGGATAGGCATCCTGGGTCTTAGCTTTAAGGCCGGTACCGACGATTTGCGCGAAAGCCCAGTTGTGACGCTAGCAGAGAAATTGATTGGCAAGGGCTACGATCTGCGCATCTATGATCGCAATGTCTCGATCGCTCGAATTGTGGGTGCCAACAAGCGCTACATTGAAGACGTGATCCCGCACATCTCGTCTCTGCTGGTGGAAGATATGGATGACATTCTTGAGCATGCCGAAGTCTTGGTAATTGGTAACAATGCTCGAGAGTTTGATGACGTACTCGAACGACTGGGGCCCGATCAGCACGTAATCGACCTTGTTCGTCTGCCGGCAGGGAATGGCAACGTCAATGGAAATTATGAAGGCATCTGTTGGTAGTGGGGATCTTTGAATGAATATCGTTATCGTTGCACCTCGATTCCCCTACCCGCTTGATAAGGGTGATCGTTTGACAATTTACCATATGTTGCGCTTTTTCTCACAGCGCCATTCCGTTTCACTCGTTTGCTTCCTGGAACCGGACCAAGACGCAGCGTGGGTTGAAAAGGTTGAGCCGTTCTGTCAAGAGATTGTCATGATCCCGTTGAACCGATGGCGTGCCTACGCCAATTGCGTCGGGGGCGTAGCGGGTCGTACACCCTTACAACTGCGCTACTATGATGATCCCGCGATGCACCGTGCTGTTGCAGATGTCGTTGAACGACTCCAGCCCGATTTGCTCTATGCGCATACGATCCGCATGGGGCAGTACATTGAGCCGTACAGCCCGATTCCCCGAGTACTCGCCATGCAAATATCTATGACGCTCAATTATCGACGTCTGGCTGAGCAGGCGAAGGGTCTTCACGAGCGTGCGTTTCACACGCTAGAATACCGCAAGGTGCGTGCGTTTGAAGGTGAATATGCTCAGAGATTCGACAAGGTGATGTTGATTTCTCCCCATGACTTACGGGCGATTGAGCGAGACCGGCCGGAGAATGTCTTCTATAGTCCGCACGGAGTCGACTTTGAATACTTTTCGCCGGACGAGAGCATAGTCAAAGAACCAAGCTCAATCATCTTTACGGGCAATATGAACTACGCGCCGAACGTGGACGCGGCGCTCTATTTTTACGAAGAGATATTCCCGCTAATTCGAGCAGCGGTCCCGGACGTAACATGGCACATTGTTGGTGCTGATCCATCCGCCAGCGTTCAAGCATTAGGTGAGGATCCGGCGATCACGGTTACGGGGCGGGTGCCTGATTTGCGTAGCTATATGAACAGGGCTTCGGTTGCTATCGATCCGCTGCGTATTGGGGCTGGGCTGCAGAATAAGATCCTGGAAGGTATGGCCATGGCTCTTCCCATGGTTGTGACTTCCGTCGCAAATGAGGGCATTCAGGCAGTTGATCAAGAGAATATCTTGATCGCTGATTCAGCAGCGGAATTCGCTGACCAGACCGTTCGTCTGCTCAATGATTCTCGGCAACGCGCCCAGATGGGGATCGCTGCGCGGGAATTTATCGTTAATCATTGGTCTTGGGAAGGTCATTTTGGCAAGCTCGAGGAGATGTTCTTGGAAATTGCTGATGCGCCGAAAATCCCCGTCGTTTGAGCGTAATTGTTGAGATGACGTAGCCCAAGAGTACTTTGAGACCACTGATGCTCGAAAGTACGGCACTTGTGGATACGTATTGTGCAGCCGATGATGAGGCAGTAGGTAATTGTAAGATACCCCATGCGTTATAGCCGAAGAGAATTTCTCAGCCTATTTGGTGCGCTTGCCCTGAGTTGGCCCAATCTGTTATTATGTAACGTGAAATTGACTGATAAGCAACAATCGCTTTCAAGATTACGTGCATTGTCATCCGAAAGGCCATCAATGACCACTTACTATGTATCGACCAATGGCAATAACGGTAACAGCGGGACATCAGAACAATCAGCCTGGCGTACGATTCAATACGCAGTCACAAACTCCGCAGTTGGTCCGGGTGATGTGATAAAGGTAGCCTCTGGCACCTATGCAGAAAATATCGTTTGGAATAATAAGAATGGTGGGCGACAGGGCACGGCTGGTAAGCCAATTGTACTGGAGGCGCTTGATCTAGATAATAAACCGATTGTCAGGGGCCCGGCACAGTATCCTCGAATCAATCCAGCTATGCAGATGTATATCAGCAATCGAAGCCATATCGCCATCAATGGCCTCGCGTTTATGAACTATGGCATGGCTGGCGGTTTACGGGTTGACTGCAACGGTCAAGATATCTCGGATGTGACAGTCCAGAATTGCCATTTTGAAGGTCAGAATTTTTCAACTTCGGCGGCAACTGATCGTCATTGTCTTCATGTCTATACGTGGAATACGAACCGTACGTCACACTCGGCAAAGCGGATTCACATTTTAAATTGTACCTTCAAAGACATCGTAACAGGTGACAAAGGATCTAGTTCTTATAATGAAGTTTGTACGTTTCAGGGACGTGTCATTCAATCGAGCATGCAGAACTGTACCATTACCAATGGTAGCTTCATTGGCTTCGACATGCTCGGTGTTTATGGTGGATCTGGCTCGAATGCCAAGTACTACGGGTGGCCCGAGTCAGTTATCATGCGTGGAAATGTAGTCAATTCTCTCCAGCCTGATCGGAACGGCAATCGGAACGGAATTTATCTGGACCGCCCAAAGCGTCGTGTCCTGATTGAAGAGAATCGCCTGGTCGACTTGAGTAAGGCAATTGATATCAATTGCGAACCATATTGGAACCGTGATTGGAATCCTGGGGAGCACGTGATTGTCCGCAACAACGTAACGAGCGGATCGAAGGCCATTGTTGATGGTGTTGGTGCGAATTTTGGCCCCGAATCACCAGATCCCTCCCACTATTTTAATCATGTAATGGTTTCTCATAACGTTTGCTACTCAAAGTTCTCAAACGGTGTTCCGTACGTAGTTGGGCAAGCACGTAACGCCAAAGTCAAGAACAATGTGATCCGCTCTGAAGGAAGCAGTTCGTATAATGTCCGCGCTACCTATAATGCTGGTAGGCATACTGCGGGTCGAGAATTTGCCGGAAATATGGTCTCTGGCAGTGGCAGCAACTATCAGATACAGCGTGAGCGAAATTTCTCATCGCATGGGGCATTTCAGGCCGCGGGGTATAACAGAAGTGGGTTCGTGGGAACGCCTCGAGTACCAAAATCGGAACTCAACCGATTTTCTTGACTGGCGGCTGAAATCCAGCTCACCCGGCTATGGGAAAGCCGTGGCTTTGACAGTAGCAACCGAAGCCGGAGAAAAGAGCACCCTACTTCCCGTCGATAATCCATACTATTTTTACGATGGCTGGGGTATTTTTGGTTACGTCCGCGCTGATGGTGAAACTGAAGTCTTCAGCGAGGGTGGCGATACGATCATGGTCGCCGGTCAGACCGCTGTGATCAAAAGTATCAATTACGACAATAAGACGCTCACGCTAGATCGTCCGTTAACATGGGCTGAGAATGCAGCCGTACAGTATGCATATGAAGGGAGTGCGCCGAGTGTTGGCGTCACGCTTCCCGTTGCGACTGTCGCCGGGACGATTCCTGAAGGTGAAGAACCCGAGATTGAACCAATTCCACCGACCCCTGTCGGCAATTTGATCGCAAATGGCACTTTTGGTAACGGGCAGTCGGGTTGGCTTTGGTATACTGCTGGGGCCGCTTCGTTCGCCGTGATTGATGGTACTGCAACTGTCAACGTAACTGAGAGCGGCGGAAACACTCAGCTGTATCAGACTGGCATTCCCATCGTTGAAGGTGAAACCTATTTGATCGAGGTGAGCGCACGAGCTGAGCGTGAGGCTGGCCAATTCCTAATCTCGTTGCATGAACACGAAGCGCCATATACTGGTCTTGGTCTGTTCAAGTCCATTCCGGTAACTCCACAACAAACGGCCTATCAGGCGGAGTTTGTTGCAACCGGCAGTTCAAATAACGGACGTCTGCGATTTGCCTTTGAAGAGACAAACCAGGATCTTTATCTGGATAACGTAAGCCTAATGATAAAGACGGACGAAGAAGGCGAGGGTGGAGATCCTCCTACCGTTGTCCAAGTTCGTTCGTTAATTCGTATCGGTGCCCAAAGCGGTGTAACTGTCGCTATGGCTGACTAGGGCAAGTGCTGAATCGAGGCTCTACTCTAGAAGGTCTACTTGAGGACAATTCGGCCGTTAACTCGATCCGGTAGCCGAAAGCATGCGTTTCCCTTTCCAAGCGAGATTGAAAAGCGGGCGCGGTAAGGCTGTCCAAGTTCGCCACCATAGCCATGTCTTGCGATATCTTTTTGTTGAAGCGCACGCCTTTAGCATTTGGCGTGCATGGCTGAGATCACCCGCTTGGGCGCACTCCTTGGCGGTAATCAATTGATACTTATGCACATACTCATGTAGATCAGCTAGCTGATCTTGTGGAACTTGGCGGTTGACGATTGCAGTAGCTGCAGTATCCGCTAGGATCAAGCGTTTATTGCATTTCTGCTCTTTCGTTACCTGATTTGATGCTGTCCTGTGATAAATGGCAGCAACAGAATTGTTGTAGGCAACTGGATAACGTAGTGCAATGCGTAGCCACATGTCTAGATCTTCTCCCATTCTTACGCCGGCGGGAAAGTATCCGACATCGTCAAATACCGCGCGTCGCACAGCCGCCGCCGAGGACCAAATCGGGGCGTCATCGAGGCTGGTCCGAAAATAGTTTTCAATAACCCCGCTCCAGGGACTTGGCGGGAGAGTTGGCATGTGTAGGGATCGTACCTCGTCATTCTCGAGATGCCATTCGTAGGCTGTACCGTACATGCCGGCTGCGGGAAATCGACTGTACAAATCCCATATAAGCGTCAAAAAATTGGGCAACCACTCGTCATCGGCGTCACTAAACGCGATCAGTTCTGCCCTCGCCTCCTGTATTCCTCTGTTGCGAGCTACCGATACGCCGGCATTGCCTTGACGGATGAGACGGATGCGATCATCATCTATCGACTCAACAAGATCAGCACTGCCATCGTCCGACCCATCATCGACAACGATTAGCTCGAAATCCCGAAAGGCCTGCCCCAGAATGGCCCTTATCGCACGCTCTACCTCTGGTCGCTTATTATAGAGCGGAACAACCACGGAGATGGCTGGCACCTGCTGGTCTGCTCCAGTTGCATCAGATGTCATCTTGATCCAACTTTCTCAGCAGATTCTCCCTTGGTGGATGATGCCCCTCCCTCTTCCGACCAGTATTCAAGCGGTTTCGACTTGCGACTTGCCAGGAAATGCCGCCGAAGCGTTATGAAATCCTGAACCACAAATCCTGGGTGCGCGGCGTGCATTTTGCCAAATTCCGCATACACGCGCCGCTTTTCACGTGAGGACAAAGGGGCGTTCCTAATTGCCTGCAGCTTAAGATAGAAATGATGCCAAGTCTTGAAATAGATTGCGTTTGTTTTAGTGGGATCAAACCACTGTGCACGGCTTTTGAAATCTGGGTTGGCTACGACAGAGGCTTTTTCGTGGAAGCGCCTAAAGAAAAGGACTTCCGGCACCTCGTGAAATTTACCAGCCAGGATCAATTGCCATAGCAGCACTTCGTCCGAACCGACAAAACTACCGATTAAATCTGTCTCGCGTAGCATCTGACTGCGTATAAGACCAAATATTGGGTGACAAAGTCCAGGGTGAAAACGTTGAATTCGCTGGCTGGCATCGTCTTCGCGTAGGTCCATATTGTCATCATGAGAACGAATTACGTTGCCGTAACCGTCAATGATTACGGATTTTGGATATGCAATCGCCACATCTGGGTCGCATTCCAACACGGCTGCACATCTTTCCAGATAGGTTGGCGCAATTAAATCGTCATGGCCGTGCCAGCGGAAAAATTCTCCTTGGGCTAGTTCGAAGACCCGATTATAGTTCCACGCTGCTCCTCGGTTTACCTCATTACCATAAAACCGGATACGTGGGTCCCGCGCAGCATACTCGCGGCAAAGCGCTGGGGTCTCGTCTGTAGAACCATTGTCCGATATGACAACTTCAAAATCGGTATATGTCTGGGCGAGAATGGAGTCTAGGGCATCCGCAAGATAATCCGTGCCGTTGAAGACTGGAATGCCAATTGTTACTCGTGGTTCTTTTAGTGACATTGTTTTGCTCTGATTGCGGGCAACGTTGGTAGGGAAAATTCGAAACAATACGGCTATTATAGCACTTGATTGATTCGGAGGTTTGTCTATTCGTGACGCTATAATCGATGTCCGTGCATAGACGTAGACGACGAGCCTGGACGATGACTTCGACTTCATCCTATCTATCGACAGGGGGTGCGAAATCCTTCTCTTGGACTTCCTTGTTCTCACAAAATGCTGCAACCGTATTCGCAGACTGCGATTTTTGCGAAGTGTCCAAGCTCGCCTGCGGACGATCCCGAGCAAGGATCCTCTTGTTGATGGTGGGCGTTTTGTATGAATCGTATGCCGGCTACTAGAATTTCACGTTTTGGCCTCAATATGATAGGGTACGATTCTTAATAATGAGACAGTTAGGGTTGTCTTGTAGTTGCAATTTCTTCACTGGCATCGCTCCCATTCACCGCAGCAAACAAAGATGGTTGTAAGCAGTATGCAACAGTCTTTGACGATCATCAGAGATCGTCTCTTGTTGTACATTCCTGCCCAGGTCAGCCAAATAACCTTGCTGGCGAGTAGGACTAGAGAATCGAGAGGTCTGGGAGGATCTTGATGAATAAACAGTCTCGAAAAGCAATTCTGGTGTTCTTGTTGAGTCTATTGTGGGTTAGCGTTGTGACGATCGTGGCGATGGCGCAGGATTCCAGCGGCCAGATCTTCCTGCCAACAGTCTCACGGTTTGGCTCGAATGATCCGTCGCAGCCTACATTGACGCCAACGGATTGCCTCCAAACGTAACCCCTCGCCAACCCCGACATTGCCACCAGGCGTGACCCCTTCGCCGACACCGACACTTCGCCCTGGAGAGACGCCAACAATGACGCCTACAGCGTCGCCCACCCCAACCCGTGAACCATCTGGGGAGTGCGTTCAATATGGTCAGGGTATCCGGCGCTCAAGCCATTTTGGCGTTCAGATGTATGTTGATACGCGTCCTGAAAGCAAATACTTTGATTCGTTGGTGAGTAGTCGTGCCGGATGGGTACGCGCAATGGTCCCGTGGGCAAACACCGAACGTGAGAATACGACACCCGATCAATATGATCGGGCAAGAGTGGATGCTGAGCTCGCAGCCTCGAAATACGTGAATGTCCAGATGATTGGCACCATCAGCTTCGCACCAGGATGGGCGGCAGTTGACGATCCCAATGGTCCAATCAAGCCGGAACATATGGACGAATTCGCCGAGTTCCTAAGCGCGGTAGCCGAGCGCTATGATGGCGACGGCTTTCGGGACGCCCCCTGCTCGCCAACAGTGAAACACTGGGAACTCTATAACGAACCTGATAATCGTACCACGTGGGGGTCATATCCGGATGAATACGCCGAGATGCTCCGCGTTGCTTATTCAGCCATTAAGAGCGCTGATGGTGAAGCCAAGATTCTTTTTGGTGGGATCGCACAAGACTGGTTTGAAGACCAGAACGGTGTTTTTGTCCGAGGATGGGTAGAAGAAGTCATGGCGGCAGGAGCTGGACCCTACTTTGACGTCATGAATATTCATACGTATCCCGGCTACTGGCCAGAGCGCGCAGATCATTTTCCCGGCACAGCCGAAAAGGTCGAAGAATTTCGGCAGATTCTTGCGGATTATGGCTATTCAAAACCGATGATGATCACTGAAACAAGCGATTCGATTGATGGATTGAGCGACTCTTTGACCCAACGACAGGCAATTTCGCTGGTCGAGATTCTCACCTCAGCGCGCGCGGCTGGCGTAGAGTCAATCATTTGGTTCACACTCTACGATCTTCCCGGTTGGAGCAGGTATCACGGATTAGTCACAGATGAGGAGCCACCGCAGCCGAAAGACTCCTACCGTGCATTCACTACGCTGACCGATTTCTTAGATACAGCTAGCTTCGTTCGAGAATTGATGCCTGAGACTGACGGCGGTGAAAACTATACGGGTTATGAATTCGACGATCCTGCTAATAACCGGCGATTAATCTTCCTCTGGACACACTGGACAGAGCCGAACGAAATGCGTACGCAGCTTTCGATTCCTGCTACGCAACTCCTCAAGTATTCGATTTACGGAGACGCTACCCCTCTTAGTGACGCTAGTGACGGGATCGCTGATGGCAAAATCATGATCGAGTTCGGTCGCGAACCTGTCATCCTTCAACTGAGTCGATAATCTATCAAGGTGGCGAACTGATTATCAATGTCACCGTCCTGAAGCATCTCCCAGTTTCAGGGCGGTGGAAGCGCAAGTTAATCTTTGAATTCCCTACTGGCTCAGCGGTGTTGTCAAAACAGCGACTGAGCCAGTAATCGTTGCGCGACCTACGAATCTGAGGAACGATTCACTGCCGCCCAATGACTAGGAGCGCTATCTATCATTGTTGCTGCCTACGAACGTATGACGCTTGAATGACGATCTGGTCTATTGAGCGTTAGAACGACTGCTTTGCCGGGCGAATATTGTGCGCCGAATCTTGGTCTTCCCTCCGCAATTCGAGCATAATGAAAAAGATGAGCGAACAGTTGCTCATTGTGACCAATACAGATTCTTATGTTTATAGATGAGCTCCCAATGAAACAGCAGATTACAGTACGAACGTTCTTCTCTTCTGGATCAATCGTTGGATTCTTTCTTGGCTTCTTGATCCTCACGCTGTCTCCATCTTCAACGGCAGTCGCAGGCATATATTCTGCCAATAATGAAGTCACGTACATTGAGTATTGGATTCCTCATAGCCAATTCACTGGCGGGTTCCAGCCAGATGACAACCAGCCTTGGCGCGCCAAGGCTGGTTGCCCAAATCGCAATAGTCCGGGTAGCTTCTACTTAGAGCCGTGGCCCCCGCGCGACGTGAACAACGAACCTTGTGTCAAGACTGTCGAATTTCAGATTCCTGATTCGCTCGATGATGCGTTACGAGCCGAGATATATCTGGATCTCTGGCGTAATCAGAGTGTGCCACAGGCTCGTTTTGCCTTGAATGATGGCCCGCTACGTGCGCCCGACGTTGGCGACAACTGGAGTCGGAATGGCTGGGTAGGAGAAATTCCACTCGCCGAACTCAAGCAGGGAACGAACACGATGCGTGTCGAAACGCTGAGTGGAGGATATCATATTCATGATATTGCGATTCGGATCTACTTTGATGGAGACGAAATTGATGCGCCCACCGGTACGTTAACGAACATTCGTGCCGGCGGTGTCGACCATGATCCTGCTGCCGGCGGCGTATTGGACGTCCGAGATAACAACGTGATCTTTACAGCCGATGTGACGTCAGATAACGCCAGCTTTGTTGAGTTTCATGGCTACTATGAAGGGTACGACGAAGACAACGACGACATAAATAGGGACTGGCACAATCGGGGGCGCAACAATTGGTATCCCGGCGGGCAGACGCCCCAAGCAACCGGTGGAACTATCGACCATATCGGCTCTGTATCAGTTAATGGCGCTGGTACATATTCAAAAACCTGGTCGATGCCTCACATTCATAATCAAGCTGGTGTCAGGTTTAAGATTCGCCTTGTAAAGACGGATCCGAATAACGCGAATGCCTATATTGTGCGTGAGGCGGCAGGCAACGTTTCCGGTGAATTCACGCTCGCGCGCGATTTTGCAGTGATGCCATTCTATAGCCCCTACTTCTCTGACGAGGTTTTGTGCCATCGCGATCTGGACAACTATAGTACTTGTCGTTACGAAGAAGAGTTCAGCCTTCGTTTTCCGATGCCGGTTGATGTAAGCGAATTTGCGCAGGCCTTCTTTCTTGGTGCCTACTGGAATAATCCCTGGGTGAAGATAAATAGCGGCACTGAGTTCCGAGGCACTGCAGGATTCGACTCGTGGGCAGTTGGTATACAGCCGCGGGCGATTAATGAGTTTGTCACCGGTGACAATACGATTACCTATCGTCACGTAAGCGGCTTTGGTGAATTCGTTGAACAGCCAGGACCATTGGTTGTAATGGCACAGTCAGGAACGCATGCCGATTCTTTAGCCCCTTTTCTATTTCAGCGTAGTCCATTCACAAATCAGAGTGGCGTGTCGACAGATGAGCCCATTCGGCTGGTGTTGTCAGAAATCCGCAATCAGATCGGCCATGGCATTGATATAAATTCTATACAATTGACCGTCAATGGGGAGGTTGTTGCCCCCGAAATCACTGGCTTTGCTAACGAGTACATTGTCGGCTATTCACCTGATCCTTCCTTTGATGCCAGTACCGCCGTAACTGTCGAAGTCTTCGCGTGCGATCTTGCTGACAATTGTTTGACTGAAAGCTATGAGTTTTTTACTGAGGGCGATGATACACCGTTCGACGGGGTATCAGACGATTTCAATGCTTGTACGATAGATGATCGCATCTGGACTTGGATTGACCCCCAGGCCGGGACGATTGGTGAATCTATGTTTGGTCTGAATGGCTCACAAATTCAGATAGTGGTCAATAGTGAAACGGAACATGACGTTTGGTTAGGTGGCAACCAGGCGCCTCGCCTAATGCAAGATGTCAACAACGCCAATTTTGAAATTGTGACAAAGTTCGATTCTGATATTGGCGTTGTGCCATATTCGATGCAAGGCCTCCTTTTTGAGCAGGACGCCAATAATTACGTTCGCATCAATTTTCAGCATGATGGCACAGACGCTCGTCTTTTTGCTGCTAAATTTGAAGATGATGTCCCAACGCCACTCATCGGTAGTGCCGGTGTCACGTTGAATCCGAGTGATGGCACGGGCCCGATCCAATTGCGCGTTACGCGCAATGGTCCGGTCTGGCAACTAGCCTATCGCTTTGGCGAAGACGCCGACGATGATCAGTGGCATACGGATAGCAACCTCTCTTTTTCACACGGGCTATTGCTAGACTCAGTCGGCATCTTTGCTGGAAATGCAGGTTCCCCTCCGCCCGGGCATACGGTCACTGTTGACTACTTCTTCAATTCTGAATCTCCCATTGATCCGGAAGATGCTGCGGTATTGAGATTTGAAGACCTAGATCTTTTGGTTGCCCCGACGGAGGGCGGCCAAATTGCTCCCTCCTCTGCGAATCCCAGCTGTGGTACACCGCTTTCAATCATTGCCACGCCTGCAGACAACCAGAAATTCGCCGGATGGCAGATAGCCGGTGGGCCTAATGAAGACCTCACGTACGAGAACCCACTCGTTCGTTCGTTTATGACTGATGATCTGGTGACGGCTAGATTTGAAGCGGTGGAGGCTCAATATCAACTGATAGTGGACGTCGCTGGCGGCGGAAACGGACTTGTAACTGTTAACGATACGCCGGTTGGATCGCCTCCTGAGGTCTACAGTGGCTTAACAGCAGGAGACCAGGTAACTTTGCGGGCAACTGCCGCCCTGGATGGCTCGCGCTTTGCCGGTTGGAGTGGGGCGCTGCCGTCTCAGATAGATCCGATGGCAGAAACATTGATGCTAACGATTGAAGAGAATGCCACCGTGACCGCCACTTTTGTCAAAGATTCAACGTATGTACTAGTGCCTGTCGTTGAACCCGATGGGGCAGCTGGGTCAATTGACGTAGATCCAGTTAGAGGCGAATTTGAGGCGGGAGAAGCGGTTGAACTGACGGCGCGCCCAGGCGAGGGCTGGCTTTTCCTGGAGTGGGCGGGTGACTTGAGCGGCAGCACGAATCCGGTGACGGTCACGATTACGGCGGATACGCGAGCTGTCGCTCGCTTTGTCGAGGCGCCAAAAGAGAATCAACTTTACTTGCCTATTGTTGAACGTGAGTGAATGCGTTTACAATTCAGTTCGCGTCAATTGGGCGAAGACGACCGGTCGTCTTCGCCCATTTGACGCGAGGTAGTTCATCTGATAGCGTCATCGTTCTGGCTATGATTTGCGTTTCGCGAAAATCGCCACTGCCTAACGTCTGAGATCGACGTAGGGTTTTTCGACTAGTTGGCGCCTGCCGTTGAAGAGGAGATAGGGAATGATTCGTAAGAGATCTGTACGCGTCTGGCGGAGCTTGACGCCGTGGTTTGGGGTGACTGGCGCTGGTATTGGCTCTCTTGCCGTCAGCGGTGAACGCTGAGGTCGGATCAATGCTACAAGAGCCGCCCACACCACAGCCACCAGTAACGGACGGCGCTGCCAAACCCTTGCTTCAAAATGGTGCGCCTGTAGATGTGCGCCTGGTCGATCCGGATCCGGTAGTCCTGAGCGCGGATGAACTGGACGCACCGGCGATTACGGTCTGGCATGGCGATGGCGATTCCTATGGCCAGAACGGTCAGTCGGTTCCATTTGTCAACATCGTTGGTAACGTGCAGCCGGCGAACAACATTGACCTATTGCGTTACAGGGTAAATGGTGGCGAATTTCAAACTTTGACTGTGGGACCAGATCCTGGAGAGCCGGATGAAGGTGGACCTCGCCGCGTTTATGATCCGGGCGACTTCAACATTGAAATTCCGTTTGAGTCGCTCAATAGCGGTAATAACACGGTCCAGATCAATGCCCGGCAAGATGATGATACGACCGCCGATAAGACGATAACGATCAACGTGACCAAGAATGCAGCCTGGTCACTTCCCACCGTCATCAATTGGGATGACTCCAACAACGTCAATGACCTGGCTCAGGTCGTCGACGGCCACTGGACCATTGAGAACGACCCGGCCATTGGTCCCAGCGTGCGCTCCATTCAGTACGGATATGATCGGTTGGTCTCTCTTGGTGCTCTAGGCTGGACCGATTACGAAATAACGGTCCCGGTAGTAGTAAATGCCATCAGCAACGATGATCTGGCCTATACCACACCAAGCAATGGTCCTGGTGTGGGTCTGATTATGCGTTGGCCCGGTCATTTTCAGGTGGATGCTGAACAGCCATTTTCCGGATGGACAAATTTGGGTGCGCTTGGCTGGTTTCATTACAGAACGCGAGAGTCCGAAACCAGTACCGCCATGCAGATAATTACAGCTAGCGGCGGTTTCAATATTGAGGAATCTACAGCCAAAGTCCTCGCTACCGATAGTCCCCACTACTTCAAGTTACAGGTGCAGACGTCCGGCGGCACGCCCACCTTTCGTATGAAAGCCTGGCCGATTGCCCAAACCGAGCCAGGAGGATGGGATCTGGAGTCTACTTTGTCTGCCGACCTCCCGGCCAGTGGCTCGCTCCTATTGGTTGCGCATCATGTGGACGCCAACTTTGGTCAAGTGCAGGTAACACCCCTCAATTACACTGCCGACGTCACTGTGAATGGCGCAGCCAACGGTACAGCCTCCGTTGCTCCCCAGAAGGCAGACTACGAATTTCTCGAATCCGTCACTGCTACGGCCAGCGCCAATAACGGCTATGCCTTTTCTAACTGGACGGGTACAGTGACCGACGCTGACGGCAACGCAACGCCCATCAGCTCGACGGAAAACCCTTACACCTTTAACGTGCTAGGCGACACTGCGTTGACCCCCAACTTCGTCGAAGCAGCCTATACGATTGACGTTACGAAGATCGGTGAGGGAGAGGTCGCCCGAAACCCTGCCGGTCCGACCTATAACGAAGGTGACACGGTAACCCTAACCGCACAGCCTGACACAGGCTGGCGCTTCGAACGTTGGGAGGGGACCAATAACAATGGTATAAATCCGACCACGGTCACGGTGAACGGTAATGAAGCAGTTAGCGCTTACTTCATGCCCGAGTATTATGCGATTTCAACATCGACCACTCCGACCAGCCAAGCCGGCACGGTGACAGTCTCCCCGCCCGCCTCGCAGAATGGATACATCTACGGCGAACAAGTTACTGTACGTGCGACTCCGGCAACTGGCTGGGATTTTGTTCGCTGGGAAGGCGATGCGAGCGGTCAGAACGCAACCACAGCGATTCAAATCGATGGAAATGCATCCGTCACAGCGGTATTCGACCGTGAAGCAGTGACGCTGTCGACCACCGTGCAAGGAAACGGCAGGGTGATCACGTCGCCAGGTGGCCCGTTCCGCTATGGTGACTCGGTGAACATTGAGGCGTTTGCTGATGGAGACTGGCTTTTTGTCGGCTGGCAAGGGGATGTTCCTACGCTGACCGTCTAAAGCCGCAGGTAACGCTTACGCTGAACGGCGATACCTCGGTTACAGCCGTGTTCGATGAACTTTCGCAACAATTGTTTTTGCCGGTGATTCGTCATTAATGCACACCGTTCGATCTCGCAGCCAATGGGTCGTATATGATATTGCTGGACTGATATTGGCGCTGCTCATGTTCTGGGCCTCGCCGGCATCAGTTTGGGCGGAGCCGGCGGCGCCGAGTGATGCGCTGCCGATCATGCTCAATGTGACGACGAGTCTAGAGCGCAAGACTGAGGGAAGTGGTCAGATTGAGGCGAGTCCCGATCAGTCTGTGTATGACTATGGCGAGAATGTCACGCTCACAGCCGTGCCGGATGCAGGCTGGTCTTTTCTGCGCTGGGAAAGTGAAGTGTTGCCGGCACTGCCTTGGTGGAATAGTCTTTGGGACTACCGCGTCTTGGTCCGCATAGACGCAAATGGCGTGAGCGCGTCGAGATCAGCCAGCAATCCTCGACATCAACTTTACGGACCTGATGGCGGAAACGGGGCAATCTGGCCTCTTTGATGCCACATCGATTCGCGTGGTAGAGGTTGACGTAGACGGCCAAGTGCTTAACGAGAACACTCCTTTTCAGTTTGATGAGCAAGACGGCTACAATCCCGCAAGTTATGCTGCTGGCTCAGTAATCATCGGATTGTCTGGCGCAACCGGCGCGGCTGAAAGCCGACTCTTCCATATCTATTTTGGGACTGCTGGCCCTTCCTACCCTCCAGCCTCCTTTGATGCTTGGGTCCAACTTACCACTGAGGGTGTTACGGACGAAGGGCTTGATGCCTATCAGATCGAAACGCTGGCTGGAACTTACCTCTATCAGAAAGCGGCTGGTGGTATCTCCAGCCTGGTGGATGCAAGCGGCCAAGATCGGATTCAGTATAGTACGATCCCTGCTGGTCGCGGCGCCTTTCGTGGCATCCCCAATGCTGTGCCGCCACAAGATGGCGGGCACCTACACCCAGGGATGACGACTGCACAGAGTTCGGTCATGGCCTCCGGTCCACTACGAACCATCATTTTTTCCGAAGTGACTGACCCGCAGACACAACAGTTGCTCTGGACCATGGAATGGCGCTTCTACCCCAGGCACGTGGAGGCGACGATGCTGAACAATACCGCCAATTTCTGGTTCCTTTATGAAGGGGTGCCGGGCGGGTCGATTGGTATTGAAGATAAACTGACGCTTTCCGATGGGACGACCTTAGGCTTAGCTGATAGCTGGAGCGGTCATTTGAATGACCCCGATTGGGCGTTCTTTAGCGACGGGACCCTCTCCCGTTCTCTCTTTCTTTACGATCGGAGTAGCGAAGAAGTCGGCCACTCCTATCGCCCGTACCCCGAAAATGCCACGGACAACGTTGAGATGACGGTTTTTGGCTTCGGTCGGCCGCTCACACAACTTGCACCCGAATTTTCCGTTTCGCCAGCATATTTCACACTCGGATTCGTAGACGATACTTCCTATTCGCGAGTCGATGAGGCGATTCAGGCGGTCAGCACCGGATTCTCCGCTATGGTAGATGCGGCAGAGTACCGTCTTCCCCGGATTGAGACATTACCGGCTGACAATCCGCTGGTCCTCACCATGGACCTCAACCGCACTGTAACGGCTCGGTTCGCCGAGAATGTCTTTGAGCTTGAATTGACGACTGTAGGTGATGGTACGGGCGTCATCATCGCTGATCCTGCACAGGGTTCCTATGCTGATGGCGCACGGGTTGAATTAAGTGCAACACCTGACCCCGGCTCCAGCTTCACAGGCTGGAGTGGGGCGGTCACTGGAGTAGAAAACCCGATTAGGCTGACGATGAGGGCCGATGCATCGGTAATCGCCTCGTTTATACGGAACTTATATCAAGTTGTTGTGAGCGCTGAAGGCGGGACAGTTGCAATCGAACCACAGCAAGCGGGCTACTACTATGGTGATAGCGTGATGTTGACCCCAGTTGCTACAAATGGGTATACCTTTGTCGAATGGCAGGGCGATGCTGAAGGTAATCAGGTCCCGCTCGAGATTTCAATGACCCAGGACCTCGAAATAGACGCAATTTTTAAGCCGCTCTATGAATTGACTACCTTTGTCGACTCTAGCGAGCAGGGGGGCGTGCTGGTTGAACCTGAGAAAGCTGATTATGTATCGGGTGAAAATGTACGCCTCTCTGCGCTTCCCAACGCCGGGTGGGTCTTTGTTGGCTGGGATGGCGATATAGTCAGCCAGGAGAACCCGGTAATCATGACAATGGACAGCGACAAGTCGATCCGAGCCCGCTTTGTCCGAGCCGTGACATTGCAGCTTGACGTCCAAGGTAGCGGTATGGTTGACCTAACGCCGCCTACCTATCCCGATGGATACATCGTGGACGAGTCAGTATCGCTGACAGCGCAGCCCGCTGCAGGATGGACCTTCGTCAAGTGGTCCGGCGACGCTACCGGTGATGAGAACCCCTTAATCGTTACTCTATTACGTGATTCAGTCGTTGTCGCCCATTTTGAGCCAGATCGACGTACGACATTCTTACCGCTTATCGCCCGATAAGCGTTGGCTGAATTATCATACAAGATTACCCCTCGGACCGGCTGCAGGAGACCAAATTCCGAAGGATCAACGCCTGCTGGGCGATATACTTTTTAGATGTCTGGCTCTACGCGTTCGATGAGCGGCGTTTTGCCCCCATCAGTAGCGTCTCCGAGATCGCTTGGAGACGCTCCATAGTTCTACTGGCATTCTATCGCTTCAATTCAAAAAGGCCGCCATGTCTAACTTCATGCGCTATTCAAACCGACCTCAACGAAGCCGAACTCATTTCTGGGCAAGGTTAATCTTGTCGATGGCATTATTGCTTGCCGGAAGCTCTGCGACATCGACTCTTCTGGCACAAGCTACTGATCCGCTATCGCGCCAAGACATCCTTGCCTTGCTTAGCGAAGCGAGGTCGCAGGCTACGGCCGGCGATACAGACGATGCATTGGAGGTGCTAGCTGATGCCGCAGTCGGCGCCGATGAACTAGAAGATTTCGAGTTGATTGCCCGTGTTCAAGGGCAAATTGGCGACGTCCAACGCAGCGTAGAGAATCATGCCGAGGCGGCGGAAGCCTATCTGCTTGCCGCTGAGAGTTGGCAAGCAGTGGACGATAGCCGCTCTGCACTAACCTCCTTTGCGCGTGCTGCCGCCAGCTTTGGGGCCGATCAAGCGACTGATGATGCGTTTGCGGTATATGATCGTGCTATTGAAGTTGCCCTGGGCGCTGATGACGACTCAACCGCCGCCTCCATGGTCCAGCTTCAGGGTGATCTTATGGTCGATGCAGAAGAGTACGGAGTTGCTGAAGAGCGATATCTTCGTGCACTTGACCTATTTGCAGAGAGCGATCTGCCTGATCGCGCAGAATCACTACAGAAACTTGGCTCTGTGTATGAGCAATTGGACGATCAGCCGAAAGCGATTGAAACTTATTTGATGGCGGCAGATCTATGGGGTCAATTGGATGCCCTGCAGTTTGAATATCAGGCCAATTTGGATGCTGCCCGATTGCAGGAAGACGGCGATGAACATGCTGCAGCACGGTCAATTTACGAAGATATGTTGGAGACTGTGGATTCAGAAGAGAATCCTGATGCCGCAGCCGATTTGTGGGCTGCAATCGGTCGAACGAATCGCGCTCGAGAATGAGTACGCAGCCTCTAATGATGCCTATCTAGAAGCAATTGAGCTTTGGGAGACGAGCGCCGAAACCGATAAAGTTGCGGAAAGCTTGGCGCTTATGGGACTGAATTACGCCGATCTGGAAGATGCTGATTCGGCGTTGGAAGCCTATGCCCAAGCCGTTGTGCTGGCAGAAGAAGCTGAAGATAACGACTACGCGGCAGCAGTGACAATCGCCATTGCCGATCTGCAGAGCGAATTGGGCAATGAGGATGATGCGCTGGATGCCTATGAAGAGGCGCTTCGCCTTGCGCAGAGCGCAGAGCAACCGCAGCGTGAAGTGGAGATTCTTGCAAAACTTGCGCAATTCGAACGCATGCGTGGCGGCTACGCCTCCTCAAACGAGGCATACACGGCCGCTGTAGAACTCTGGGAAGCCGATAACAATATCCGTGCGGCAGCTGAAGGGTTGGCCTACATCGGCCTGAACTATGCTGACCTGGGTGATGTTGAAACAGCAAGCGATTATTATGATAGGGCCGTTGCTCTGGCCGAGGAAGCTGGGGATGTGACCTACGCGGGCGCTGTTGCGACTGCAGCCGGCGATCTTATGGTTGATCAAGAGGATTATGCTGCGGCCGTCACAGCGTATGAAGAGGCGCTCAGATATGCTCGTGAGGGTAACGATCGTGATCAGGAGACTCAGGCTTTGGCTGCAATTGCCCAGTCAACGCGCAATCAGGGCGACTACGTCGCCTCTATCGAGGCGTATCAGGATGCAGTGAGTCTTTGGCAGTCAACCGATAACTTGGCCAGTGCCGCCCAAGGACTGGCCTACATCGGTCTGAACTACGAATCGCTTGGTCAGACCGAGACCGCGCTCGACTACTATGGTCAAGCCGTTGAATTTGCCAAAGAGGCCGAAGACTTTGAGTATGCTTCGGCGGTACTGCTTGAAGCAAGCAGGCTGGCCGATCAGCGTGGTGAGGACGCGCCAGGCGCTCGATTTTTTGCAGGAAGCACGCGAGTTGGCTCAGTCCGCTGGTGATGCTGCAAGAGAAGCAGATGTGCTCGCCGCGATCGCTGAAATGGCGCGGGAAAGCCGGGACTATGCCACATCTACATCGGCCTATAACGAAGCCATCCTACTGTGGCGTGACTTGGGGGATCAGGCGACGATCGCACGCGCTTTGGCCTCAATCGGCCAGAACTATGCTGACCAGGATTCCGCCGAACAGGCACTTTCTTTTTACCGCCAGGCGGCTCAGGTTGCTGATCAGGCCAAGGACTCGAGCTATGCAGCGACGGTCTTGGACGGCATTGCGCGCTATCTTGATACGTTAGACCAGCCCACCGAAGCCCAAGCGGCGTTTGCCGAGGCCGCGGCCCAGTGGCGGAGCATAGATGCAGCCAAAGCGGTCACGTCGTTGTTAAGCGCAGGCCAAATTTCGTCACGCGTAAAGGACTACGCCAGCGCCGCCGACTATGCCGCCAGCGCGTTGGAGATTGCGGAGTCCAGCCGAAATGCTGAGGCGCAGCGTCAACAGCCATATTGCGTTTGGCGATGCCAACTGGCTGCAGAATGCACAGGATATTGGATGGGAAAATTACGAGCGATCGCTGGAGATCGCCCAGCAGAGTGGTAATCGTGATTTGATTGCTGTCGCCTTAGACAAGATCGCCAGCGCACATTACACGCTGCGCCACTACGAG
>CAWEEJ010000011.1:0-70521 GCA_963807905.1 uncultured Chloroflexia bacterium
GCGCATTGAGCAACGCAGGTTGAGGGAAGAGTAGCGCCTGAGCAGCATTCAGCTTTGTTGCTGGACTGGCAAGCCGCTGAACCACAGGAAGATGTCACCTAAACTCAAAGGACGAATCAAATAAACCGACACTCCCGGAAAAGAGCAGGTCGACCGGGCAACCAACGCATCACGTTTCCAGCTGAGCTGCCGAGTATGGATGACCTTCTCGTACCTTGACGAAACAAACAAAGAAACAGATTGGTAGGATCCGTCTACGTCTGTTCCATTTGACTGTATGAAATTCCGGTGCTGACAAGTAGGATTTCATACAGGCGGGTGGCACCGAAGCAAACCAAAATTGTCGCGATCGTTCGTTTCGTTGCGCTCCCCCTGGCGCGGCGGACTGTCCCTCGCCGTCGTCCTGAGCCCGTCGGCCGGTTTTAGTGAAGACCACGGGGCTGAGATTCGTGGGCTATCCGTGATGCGGCTACCGACTCATACTGCGTTTGTCTCAGCCCGTGATGGAAATCGCAACCTTGCCGAGGCCGGCAAAATCTGCTTCGAGTCTCGATCGCCAACCGCAAAGGGTAAGGGTGGCGTCATGGAACCGGTCAACACAATATCCCCGGGCCGGCAGGGAGCGTTCGTGCTCGGCCATCTTGTTGGCCAACCACGCCACCGCTCCTACCGGATCACCCAACACGGCCTTGCCTGTGCCCTCGGCCACCATCTCATCGCCGTTGTGCAGCGTCACGGTCTGGGCAATCAGGTCAAGGCCGGCCGGTGCAGTGCCTTCATCGGCCAACACATAGTGCTTGGCCAAGCCGTCGTACAAATCACTTCCGCCCGAGAGAGCGGCCAACCGGTCGTGCGCAGGTCGGCTAACTCGAGCGCAAGGGCAGACCGCCTCAGTGGCCGCAATGACATCGGCGGGGCCAACGCCCGGTCCCTGTAGTGGCCGAGCAAGCTTAAAGGCCAGCTCGCACTCAACGCGTCCATTGGCAAAACGTGTGGCGGAGACGAGCCACCATTCGCAATTTCCGTACCGTCTCAGCAGTTCGCCGTAGGCTGATTCTGACAGGCCTAGCATCTCCTGCGTGGCAGCATTGGTCGTGGCGATTTTTTTGCCGGTACTGGGTCCCAGCGATCTCTGATCAACCGATCGATGGCCTGCAAATTGGACAGTGTAGGCTTCGTCCGCAGTCATCGTCGGAGCGAGGTGAGCGAGGGCGCCATATTCTCCGCCTTCGGTTTCATTGGTCACATAAATTTCGACAAATTCATTTAATAGATTTTGCGGCGTTGTCATCTCTGCTTCCTTTCAGTTGGACAATCATGCAGATGTTTTAGACCATCCCTCCCACCATATCGATAAAACCGAAAACTGGAGCAGCTAGTGGCAACAAATAACAATCAAAACCAAAATGAGTTAATCGTCCGTCGGCCAAGGGTGCCTATTGCGACCGTGTGGGGCGACGGAAATTTGGATACGCAAGAAGTCAATGTCATGAAGGATTTACTCTTCCGTCTGCCTCGGGCTGTCCCCGACGGTTCTCTGCAATACACGGCAGCCCAGTGGGCCCAGATCGAAATGTATATTGAAGCGCCCGTGCCGCCGTCCGAACGCGGACGTCTGATCGATGACCTGCAATCGCACATTCACTCCACTGCGGATAAAGAACTTGTCATCAACTCCCGAGACGAACTGGTTCGCGGAGATGGCGCGGTTTCGCCTGAAGACGAAGCGGTCATCATGGAGATTGGTGCAGCGATTGACAACATCGACTCTGGCTTCTTTGGAGAGCTCTCCGGCGCCTGAAAACAGCATCGTGTCGTGCCGCAGTGCAGCAATGGAGACAGCACCCAATCGTGAAGCGCTACATGGACGAGTTTATGAACAACAAGGTCTACTATGGCGTCCGTCGTCGTTTGGAGTTGGGTGAACTCGAACCGATTGACATCGACGAGACGCGCTTGCGCCGCCGCAAGTGCCCTGGGCGGCGTTATGGCCCCCATCGCCCAGGTTGACGGTACCGTAACGGATGCAGAGTTTGACGGCATCGTTAGCATTCTACAGAGCGTGTGGGATCTGGATCCTGTCGAAGCGACGTTCGTGACGGAGGTTGCGGTCAATGAAGTGACGCCGAGCATGGACGCGGTCCGCCTTGGTCGCCGACGTCTACAGCGCTGTCCCGCCGGACCGGGCGGATGAACTCCTGGGGCTGCTCTTTCAGGTCGCCGCTGCTGATGGCTACGTAAGCAATGCTGAGATCGACGCAATTTACTCCATCACTCGTGCGCTGGGTCTTTCTCATAAGCAGTTTATTGAGGCCAAACTGCGCATTCCGGCCGACCGGCGCGGCCAGCTAGCCGGTTTCTGACCGCCAGCGGAAGCGTACAAAACCTCGATTTTATTTCCCTTGAAAAGGTGATAAGATAGGGGCCATATGATCCCGCACTGGCCTGACACTCGCTTCGACGCTGCAACCGCGCGTTCGGCAGGCGGCATCGAAGCCGTTGCGGACAACCCAACCAACGCCGGATCATTATTCATCTGCAAGAAGGAGAATCGTATGCGAAAGCTGCTAATCATCTGCTTGGCGCTTTTTCTCACCATGCTGCCAAGTGCTGTCTTTGCCCAGGATGATGATGGCACAGCGTCGTCCTCGCCCTTTGTGGATTGCCGGCGAGTTGGCCGCAGAAGAATGCGAAGCCCTGGTCGCGACCTGGGCGAACATGGAAGAACTTACATCCGGCAGCAGCGAGACCGCGTTGGATATCAACGTTTCCAATGTGCCCGGCCTGCCAATGGACTCGATCGAAATGCAGGTAGATCGCACCGCCCAATTCAACGTGGATCAGGCCCTGGTCGATAAGTTCATGGAGCTGCAAGCCATGGATCCGGCCGATTTGGCGGCCATGGTTGCGGATCCGGACGAATATGCCGCCCTGGTTGCCGAGTTGATCGCAGGGTTGGACACGCAGCAGAACCTGCGCTTCACCTTCTCCGAAGAGCTGGCCGGACAAATCTCTGAGGCAGCCGGTTTGGACGTGCCGCCCGAAGTGCAGCTGAATCTGATCTTGAAAGATGGCACGCTCTATATTTTCCTCGACGATATTATGGGCCTTGTTCCCAACATCCCGCCGCTGTTGCGCGGCTGGGTTGGCCTGGACGTGCAGCCGCTCATCGACCTGGCATGCAAGAAGCGGGCTCAATGGATCTGCCTGTGGGACCGGAAGTGCTGCGCTTCGTGCCCCCTGGCGTGGGCATGGCGGGTGTCGGACTGGCAATGCAACGACCGCTCAATCAGTATGCCGATGTGACCGTTGCCGAAGATGGCTCCGGCTATGAGGCAGCCATGAACTTCGTCGGCTACTTTGCCAGCCCCGAGTTCCGCGACGACCTCGCGATTGCCGTTGAAGAGGCCGAAATCACCCAGGGTGAACCCCTGACTGCCGACGATATCGACCAGCTGGCCAATGTCGTTACCCTGATCGGACCGGTCATCGCTAAGGACATGAGCTATGTCATCGACATGGCAACCGATGGCGAGTACATCACCGGACCAACGGCGCCCTGGAATGGGATACGGCCGACCTGTCGATTTGATTGTTACCCTGGGACAGCGATGAACCATTGCTTGAAAGTGCCTCTACATCAAGATGGATGGCAGACCACCTACGCCGACCATGACTCCGGCGAAGCGGTAGAAGCGCCTCAGGGTGCCTTCGTTCTGCCCGTACAGATGCTGATGGGGATCTTGGGTGGTCTCTAACGGTGCAAGCATGAAGGTCTGAAGCAATCGTTCAATAAATAGGGGGGACGGCGAGCCATTTGGTCGCCGTCCCCCTTTCGTTTTACCGCCTACGCTTCGCGGGTTACGTTGCACCTCACGCATATGCCTCGAGCGGCAAACAGGCGCATACCAAGTGGCGATCGCCATAGACGTTGTCGATACGGCCAACGAAGGGCCAGAACTTGTGCTCGTTCACCCATGGCGCGGGGAAGGCGGCTTCTTCGCGGCTGTAGGGGGGTCCCAGTCCCTGATCAGCCTGCTTGGCCGTGTGGGGCGCATGCTTGTGCGGGTTGTTCTCTGCTCGCCTTCGCCGTCGGCAATGGCCTGGATTTCGGCCCGGATTGCAATCATGGCGTCGCAGAAGCGATCCAGTTCTCCTTGGATTCGCTTTCGGTCGGCTCGATCATCAGCGTACCCGATACTGGGAAAGACATCGTCGGCGCATGGAAACCGTAATCCATCAGGCGCTTGGCAATGTCTTCGGCCTCGGCGTACTCCTTGAGCGGCCGTATATCCAGGATGCACTCATGGGCTACTAATCGTTGCTACCCTTGTAGAGTACCGGGTAATATGGTTCCAGCCGTTTGGCCATGTAGTTGGCGTTGAGGATCGCGATCTTGGTGGCGTCGGTGAGTCCCTGCGCGCCCATCATGGCAATATAGGCGTAGGAGATGGGCAGGATGCTGGCGCTGCCCCAGGGCGCGGCAGAGACTGCGCCGGCATGCTCTGCACCGCCACCAACGCCGGGCACGACGCCATGGCCCGGCAAGAAAGGCGCAAGATGTTCGGCCACGCCGATCGGTCCCATACCCGGCCCGCCGCCGCCATGGGGGATGCAGAAGGTCTTGTGTAGATTGAGGTGACAGACATCGGCGCCAATCGCGCCGGGGCTGGTTAGGCCGACCTGGGCATTCATGTTGGCCCCATCCATATAGACCTGGCCACCGTGGCGATGAATCGTTGCGCAGACCTCAACGATGCCTTCTTCAAACACGCCATGGGTTGACGGGTAGGTCACCATGATCGCCGCCAGGTTTTCGCTGTGCTGCGCCGCCTTGGCCGTCAGATCGTCGAGATCGATATTGCCGTCGTCATCACAGGCAACCACAACGACCTCCATGCCGGCCATCACCGCGCTGGCCGGATTTGTGCCGTGGGCGGAGCTGGGAATCAGACAAATGGTGCGGTGATCGTCACCGTTGGCGTGGTGGTAGGCGCGAATAACAAGTAGCCCGGCATATTCGCCCTGAGAGCCGGCGTTGGGCTGGAGCGAAACCGCGGCAAAGCCGGTGATTTCGGCCAGATCGGCTTCCAGACGCTCAAACATCTGTCGATAGCCCGCTGTCTGATCCAGCGGGGCAAACGGGTGGATGCGGCCAAACTCCGGCCACGTCACCGGCAGCATCTCGGCGGTAGCATTGAGCTTCATCGTACATGAGCCCAGCGGAATCATGGAGAAGGCCAGCGAGAGATCGCGTGACTGCAGCCTGGTGATGTAGCGCAACATCTCCGTCTCTGAGTGGTAGCTATTGAAGACAGGATGGGTGAGATAGTCACTCGTGCGCTGGAAGGCAGCGGAGTACGCTAGCGAAACGCCATCTGCCAACTCCTCGACGCCGACCGGATCGACCACGCCAAAGATCGCCAACAGATCGCTCAGCTCTTCCAGCGTCGCGGCTTCATCCAGCGAGACGCCAACTGCGCCATCCCCATAGCCGCGCAGATTGATGCGTCGTTCCGTGGCAGCGTTGAGCAGATCGAGCTGGCTGCGAGGCCCACCGCTGATTTTGAGCGTATCAAAGACCTCACCTTCATTGACCAAATAACCCAGATTCGTCAGCGCATTGCGCAGCATCAGCGTCATCAAACGAGTGCGTTGGGCGATGGCGCGCAGCCCGTCCGGGCCATGATAGACTGCGTACATGGAGGCCATGATGGCCAACAGGACCTGGGCCGTGCAGATGTTGCTGGTGGCGCGATCGCGGCGGATGTGCTGCTCCCGTGTTTGCAACGCCAGGCGCATGGCCGGCTCGCCAGCCGAGTCATGGGAGACGCCTATCAAGCGGCCCGGCAGCAGTCGCTTGTGATCTTCCGTGGTGGCCATAAATGCAGCGTGGGGACCGCCATAGCCCAGGGGCACGCCAAAGCGTTGGCTGTTGCCCACCGCAATGTCTGCGCCCCATTCGCCCGGCGGCGTGAGCAGCGTCAGCGCCAACAGATCGGTGGCGACCACAACCAGCGCGCCATGCTCATGCGCCTGCCGGCAGAAATCGGCGTAGTCGACAATGTCGCCGTTAGTGTCGGGGTACTGAAGCAGCACGCCGAACGTAGCTGGATCAAAATCATAGGTGGACGGATCGCCGACGATCACGTTGTAGCCCAGGGGCTCGGCCCGGGTCTGAATCACCTCGATGGTCTGCGGGTGACAGCTCTCGGCGACGAAGAAGGCATTGGCTGTCGAAGAACGTTTCTGAGCCCGCCTGCAGAGGGTCATGGCCTCGGCCGCGGCCGTGCCTTCGTCAAGCATGGACGCGTTGGCGATCTCCAGTCCGGTGAGATCGCCAACCATGGTCTGGAAGTTGAGCAACGCTTCCAGACGGCCTTGGGCAATCTCGGCCTGGTAGGGCGTGTACTGCGTGTACCACCCAGGGTTTTCGAGAATGTTGCGCTGGATTACGCCCGGCGTCAGCGTATCGTAGTAGCCCATGCCGATAAAGGAGCGGAAGAGCTCGTTTTGTTCGGCCAGGGCGCGCAGTTCGGCCAGTACCTCGGTTTCGCTACGCGGTCCGGGCAGATTGAGCGGCCGGTCCAGACGGATCGCAGGCGGCACCGTGGCGTCGATCAGCGCATCGAGGGAGGGCGCACCCACGACCTCCAGCATTGCGGGCAGATCTCGGGCCCGGGGGCCAAGATGACGGTGGACAAATTGATCCGGTCGTCTGAGCAGCTCGCGGGGCGAGGGCGGGCGGGCAGCGCCATTGGCGCCAAACGACTGAACATCGACTGGGGCTACACTCATGTGGATGATCTCCTTTGCACGTGGCAACAAGATGCTTCGCGCCACGAAAAAAGCGGACATCCAAAATGGACGCCCGCAAACCCTGTCGAAAACCTGAGAGATTTCCCCTCACCGGCATGCATCAAGAGACCCATGCATCAAGAGACCGTTGTGAGAATTGCCCCGTCGGTGGCCGGCGCGAACCACGATGTTCGCCCTGCGCTTTCCAAGGTGGCCGCAATTCAACGATCCTTTTGCCTGAGAGTGTGACCAAGCCGGTGTGGCGACCGGCCAAGCTTGCCCCTTCGGCGTTCCGCATTCAGCGAAATCTCTCCCGTCGAACTGATCGACCCATGCTATGCAATTGAACTACGGAACCTGCGCCCCCATTAGTAGCATGGGGTCATGCTTTTGTCAACGACTTGGGGACCGCCCTTCCTTGAATCGTTGGCGTTCCTCTTGTATAGTGGCATTATCGTATGTAATCCATAAATCCTGCGCACGCTTGGCAGCAGAAACGGGCAGGTGCCTGGCAACGTTTCTTTGCTTGGCGTCCGTGTCCGGGTCATGAAAAGAGATACACGATGGCTGTTGAGCCTCAATTGTTCAAAGAAACCTTGGCCCATTGGGCCAGCGGCGTTACCGTTGTTACCACTCTCCACGAAGACGATCCGGTCGGCATCACCGCCAGCTCGTTCTCCAGCGTCAGTTTGGAACCGCCACAAGTCCTCATCTGCGTCAACAAGCGGCTCTTTACCCACGGGGCGATTCAGGAAATCGGTACCTTTGCCGTCAACATCCTGGGCGAAGAGCATTTGGATTGGGGCAAGCGTTTTGCCGGCATGATTCCTGAGATCGAAGATCGCTTTGAAGGGATCAACAGCCACACGGAGGTGACGGGCTGTCCCGTCTTCAGCGACGCCCTGGCCTGGGTTGACTGTCGCGTCGTTCACGTTTACGACGGCGGTGACCACAGCGTCTTTATCGGCGAAGTGTTGGCGGCAGGCTCCCGTGCCGAGTCGAAGCCACTGCTCTATTACCACCGCAACTGGCGCAGCATGGAAGATGGCGCTCTGAGATAGACGCGTATTGCCGGAAACGCTTTTCCTTCTGGCGTCGATTCCTTACACGAGCCTTACATTTTTCCTGTATACTGGCGATCACACTACGCGTGAATCGCTAATTTGTCGTTCAACCGGCCGGCCGGTTACGCCGGACTGCACAACTCCATATCCAATCGAATCCCGTGTCTAATTGAATCCCGCCTGCGCCTAGCTGTTCGACCCGCAGAGTTTCGGCTGCAAGTTCTGAATGAGGAGATTCGCCATGCTGCTCAAGTACTTCTATGATGACCGTCTCGCGCACGCTTCCTACATGGTTGGCTGTCAGGCCACAGGCGAAGCCATCGTCGTGGATCCCGGCCGCAATGTGGAGCAGTATCTGCTCGCGGCCGAAGAAAATGAGTTGGAGATTGTGGCTGTAACCGAGACCCACATCCACGCTGATTTCGTCTCCGGGGCGCGGGAGTTGGTGAAACGCAACGGGGCGAAGCTCTATCTTTCCGACGAGGGCGATGAACATTGGAAGTATGAAAATCTCGACGGCTACGACGTCCAACTTGTCGTCGATGGTGACAGCTTCATGACCGGTAACATCCAGGTCGATGTGCTGTACACGCCAGGTCACACGCCCGAACACATCTCGTTCCTGGTAACGGACACGCCGAACAAAGATAGTGGCGGTGAGACACATCCTATGGGCATCTTCACCGGCGATTTCGTCTTCGTGGGCGACGTTGGCCGACCAGACCTGCTCGAAGAAGCCGCCGGCATCATGGGGACAGCCGAGCCGGGCGCGCGGGCTATGTTCAACTCTCTACAACGTTTCGCTAAGCTCCCCGACTATGTTCAGGTGTGGCCGGCGCATGGCGCGGGCAGCGCCTGCGGCAAGGCGCTGGGCGCGATTCCCTCCACGACGGTCGGCTATGAAAAGATCTTCAACTGGGCTTTTCAAATTGAAGATGAGGATGAATTCGTGGAAGCGCTCCTCTCCGGCCAGCCTGAAGCGCCCGTCTATTTCGCAATGATGAAGAAGATCAACAAAACCGGCGCGCCCATCCTCGGCCATCTGCCTCGACCGCAGAAACTCGACCTGCACGACCTGGAAGCGCTGCTGGCCAGGGGCGCAACAATCGTTGACGCCCGCGAAAACGAGATGTTTGCGCTCAATCACATCGGTGGCACGATTAACATTCCCTTCACGAACTCGTTTACCAATTGGACGGGATGGCTGCTGGGCTATGAAGAACCATTCTATCTGATCGTTGACGAAGAGAAGATCGATCAGGTCATGCAGGCGCTGATCTCCATCGGGTTGGACAATGCCGGCGGATTCTTTGACACGGAGACGCTGGCCCAGTGGGCCCATGAGGGCAAGCCGCTCCAGAGCTACGAGATCTCCACGCCCGATAAGTTGGCCGAGAAGGTCCTGGGCGGGGCCGTCACGCTGGTCGACGTACGCGGCCAGTCTGAATATGACGAAGGTCGCGTGCCCGGCGCGCATCACTTCCTGCTCGGTCGGTTGCCTCAGACCTTTCAGGGCATCCCCACCGACAAACCCATCGTCCTCATGTGCGAGGCCGGCGGGCGCTCGGCGATTGCAGCCAGCATCCTCCAATCCAAGGGAATCGGGGAAGTCATCAACATGATGGGCGGCTACCGGGAATGGGCGGGCGCCAAGCTCCCCGTGGAGAAGAACGGATGACAATAGGCAATTGACAATTCTTCATTGTCAATTGCCTATTCACTTCTGCCCATCTGACAGAAGCATGGTTGCCGCTTCGTATGGATCCAGTTTCCGTTTGCGTATTGCTTCAATCGTAGCGTCCAAATCCCTGCGCGGCATGGCCTGGGCGAGCTGGCGTGCGATTTCAGCGCGCAAGATATTCTCTAGCGTCTGCGCAATCCGCAGCCGTTCACGGATCGCAAGTTGGCCCGAGTCTGCCAGCCACGCACGATGGGCTTCGATCTGCGCCCGGAGCGCCTCGACTCCGTCGCCGCTAACGGCCACCGTTTTGTAGACTTCCACGGGCCACTCTCCCGCTGCGTTTGCGTCCGTCGTCGATAGTTTTATAAGCGGGCCTTGGTGATGTGTTGGAGACGATATTTCCGCACCGATCTCCAGCATGAGGGCCAACGCATGCGTGGTTCGATCCGCGCCGGGCCGGTCGGCCTTGTTGACGACGAGTAGATCAGCAATCTCGAGAATGCCTGCCTTGATGGCCTGAACCTCATCGCCCAACCCCGGGGCCTCCACCACCAATGTCGTGTGGGCCGTGGCGGCAATTGCCACCTCGGCTTGGCCCACGCCGACGGTCTCCACGATGATGCGCTCAAAGCCGCCGGCGTCAAGCAATTGCACCACCTCGTCGGTCGTCTTGGCCAATCCGCCCAGGCTGCCCCGGGTTGCCATGCTGCGGATGAAGAGACCGGAGTCGCCGCTGAGCGCGCGCATGCGTATCCGATCGCCCAGCAATGCGCCGCCAGTGAACGGACTGCTGGGATCGATAGCCACGATGCCCACGCTGAGCCCGGCTGTGCGATAGGCCTGAGCCAGCGCCCGCACAAGCGTGGACTTGCCAGTGCCCGGCGCGCCAGTTACGCCAACGATGTGCGCCCGGCCCGTGTGGGGAAAGAGCGCGCCCAGCAGAGCGTGCGCGCTTGGCTTTTCATTCTCGACCAGGGTGATGGCACGGGCAATGGCGAGCCGCTCCCCCGCCAAAACGCCCGCGGCCAGTAAGTCGGAATCATAGCGTTGTCGGCGTGCGGCGCTCATCTAGATGCCGTCCCGTTCCCCTACCGCGACGCGAATGAAGTCGGCGATCTCCTGCGTCGACGCGCCCGGCCCAAAGATGCCCTGAACACCGGCTGCCTGTAGGCGCGCCACGTCCACGTCCGGAATGATGCCGCCGACCAGGACGATGACATCGCCTTGCCCCTGGGCACGGAGCAACTCGACGACCTTGGGACAGAGGGTCATATGTGCGCCGGAGAGAATGCTCAGCCCGACCACGTCGACGTCTTCCTGCAGCGCGGCCTCGGCAATCATTCCGGGCGTCTGGCGAATGCCGGTGTAGATCACCTCGAAGCCGGCGTCGCGCAGGGTGCGCGCCACGACCTTAGCACCCCGGTCGTGACCGTCGAGTCCGGGCTTGGCCACCAGCACACGAATCTTGTCGTTGCCCATTGTCTTGCTCCTACGGAGGTGGGAGTTGCGGATATGGTAAGCATAGCGCAAAAGGTTTGCGATGGGCAAGAAGATCATCAAATTTGATTCTGGCGCATCGGACGATGGCAGGGCCGCTAAAACAGCGGACGATTTGTGCCGGGTATATGAATTCAGGACTGGCCCAACGTTGCCCCCAAATGACGGGAGCCGAACCGGACGGCAGAGCTTGTTACGCAAGATCCACGCATTTGGGACGGACGGAGTCGCACTTTGAGACGCTGTTGATACGATTGCCCGCTATACTGGCAAGGAGAAGAAAGACAGGCAATTGATTCACAAAAGGAGCGCCACCATGATGACCCTTTATACGATGCAAGAATATGCAAGCGTCGCGCAGGCCGAGCTGATCACCGACACGCCTCAAGATGAGATGCGCACCATCGAGTTCAATCTCGTCACACCAGTCTTTTATCTGATCGCCAAATTCATGGAGCTGGTCAAAGCTGAAGTCTAGTCAGAAGAAGGGGCGCTTCGCAACGTGCGAAGCGCCCCTTCCCTCTCTCGCATTCTCCCGCCCTATGCTAAAATCATCACGTACTTGACCATCAAGCCATTTACGTGAGATTGCCATGCTGACGCCCCAAACTGAACGCCAAGCTAAATTTGTCGCCGTTGCCCAAGAGTTGGCCCCGCGCTTTGCGGAACGGGCCGCTATCCACGATCGCGACGGTTCCTTTCCCCACGAAAATTTCGCCGAAATCCGCGCGGCGGGACTTCCTAGCCTGATTATCCCGGAGAGTCGGGGTGGCTGGGGCGCGGGGCTCCTCGACACGGTCATGACTATCGAAGCGCTGGCCCAAGGCGACGGCAGCACCGCCCTCAGCCTGACCATGCACATGCAGACTATGGGCAGCGTTTTCGAAAAAGAGACTTGGCCCGAACCGCTTTTGGCCGACATCTGCCGGGCAATCGTGCAGGAGGGGGCCCTGATCAACGCGTGTGCGACCGAGCCGGAACTGGGCAGTCCCAGCCGGGGCGGCAAGCCGAAAACGACGGCTACGCCGGAAGGCGACGACATGTGGCGGATCAGTGGACGGAAGAATTTTGCCAGCATGTCACCCACCTTGGACTACTACATCATCCCTGCCGCGCTGCAAGACGGCAGCGACATGGTGGCCCGTTTCGTTGTGCCAAACAGCGATCAAATCGAGATTGTCGAAACATGGGACGCGTTGGGCATGCGTGCCACCGGCAGCCATGACATCGTTCTCCACGACGTTGTTGTCCCGGCAGCCAACATTATGGCGCGCAGCGATTCTTCTGCGCCCACCAAGGGGCAAAGCGTCAACGCCTGGTTCCTGCTAACGGTGAGCGCAGTCTATTTGGGCGTGGCCGAAGCCGCGCTGCAAAGCGCGGCCGGCTACGCCAATCAGCGCGTGCCCACCGCGCTGGGCAGGCCGATTGCTACCCTGGCCAACATCCAGCGCCAGCTTGGCCAGGCCGCGCTGGCAATCCACCAGGCCCAGGTGCTGCTCTACAGCGCCGCCAGCCAGTGGGACACGTTGCCCGAGCAGCGCTTGACGCTGGGTAGCGCGGTCATTGCCGCCAAGGTGACTGCGACCAATCACGCCATTGATGCAGTAGATCACTGCTTGCGCGCCGTGGGCGGCGCGGGCATGACCAAGCACCTGCCTCTGGAGCGCTACTATCGTGACGTGCGCGCCGGCCTGCTTCACCCGGTCAATGACGAACAGGCGTTGATCCAATTTGGTCAGGCCGCGCTGGCGCAGGCGACGTGAATCGGCGTTGCTGAAGCTGAAGATGGTTGTTGTATGGAATCGCTGGTTGCACGCGGCCGCTTCTCTACGCTAGAATCTTGACACGACCCTGTCACGCGGCCTGCCCGTGTGGCGAAGCTGATTGTCTTGTCCTTTTTACATCACTTCACATCACTTTCACATCACCAAGAGGTAGCGATGAATCCCCCGACTCCCGCGACCGATCCTGCCGGCTCTGCTGAAGGCGCCCGAGATATGGGCGCTTCTCAATCCGCCTTTCACCTCTTTTCATTTCTGATCGGCTTGCTGACGGCCCTCATCCTCGTGGGCGGCACTGTGCTGCTATTGCGACGGCCGGATCCGCCACCAATCGCCATCCAGCCGCCGCCTACACCGGCGCCCACGTCTACGCCCCAGCCCAGCCCCATACCCGCCCCCATCACTGTCTTCGTGAGTGGTGCCGTCGCGCGTCCCGGCCTCTACGAGTTGACCGCGACCGCACGCGTGGGCGATGCGCTGGCATTGGCCGGCGGGTTGAGCGCTGAAGCCGAAATCGCGCTCATCAACCAGGCTGAACGGCTGTGGGACGGCGCGCAAATTCACGTGCCTGGACTTGGCGAGGCGGCAGGCGGTCCCAGCACAGCGCCTGCCAACGCACCGCCGGCAGGCGTCTCGGGTGCTGCGCCAGATGCAGGCCGTGCCGGTGGCGTCGATCTGAGTTTGACGCTTATCGACATCAACCTGGCCCCGTTGGCCGAGTTGGAAACGCTGCCCGGCATTGGTCCCAGCAAAGCGGCCGCGATTCTCGCCAATCGTCCCTACAGCAACATCGATGATCTGACCCGCGTGCCCGGGATCGGCGAGAAGACGGTTGAGCAATTGCGCGCGTATATTACGGTCCAGTAGGCCGCGTCTCGCCACTGCCATGGCATGGGGAATCAAGTGGGGGAGACAGGCCAATCGACCGTGATCGCCGAGGAGCGTCCAGCCTTATTCTGTATGATGCACCAGTACGCGTATGTCGCGGCCTGGAATGCGCAGGTGGGTCAGCAAGCCGTTGTCGGCCGTGACCTCATCGCCTTGCCACGCGTCAGTGAAGCGCGCCGCCGCGGTCAGCGGGTCATGAAGGGAGAGGTCGACGCGCGTCTCACCATGGTTGGCGTTGAAGATCACCACGGCGCTCTCGGTTCTTCCGTCTTTTTCGAGCCGGCGACGAAAAGCGTAGATATCGTCGTCGGCATAGAGCGCTTCAAAGCTTCCTGTGCGCAGCGCTGGGTAGGCATGGCGCAAAGCCGTAGCCCTACGGTAGAACGCCAGTAAGTCCTGGTTCCATGCCGCCTCGTCGTGCCAGGGGAAGGCGCCCCGGCTGTCTGGCTCGTGGCCGCCGGTCATGCCAATTTCGTCGCCGTAGTAGATGCAGGGCGCGCCGGGCATGGTCATCTGAAAAAGCGTGCAGAGACGCAAGGCCGACTCATCGCCGCCGACCATCCACAGCGTGCGTGCAGTGTCATGACTGTCAAGCAGATTGAGTTGGGCCTGGGTGACCGCCCAGTCGTTAACGCCGATCATGTGGGTGATCGCGCCGGCAAACTGACGCACGTCCAGCGGCTGCAGACCAAAGCCGCCCGGTTCATAGTCCATGACGAGCGACTGACGGCCAAAGAAGCCGAGCGTTGCCCGCTGAAAGACGTAATTCATCACGGCGTCGAAGCGGTCGCCTTGGAGCCATTCGACTGCCTCGTGCCAGATTTCGCCCACGATGTAGGCATCGGGATTGACGCCTTTGACCAGGTCGCGGAATTTCTGCCAGAACGGAATGTCGTCAATCTCTTCCGGCACATCGAGACGCCAACCGTCGGCGCCAAACTCAATCCAGTAGCGCGCTGCCTCGTGAAGATGGTCGCGCACGCCCGGGTTGTTAATGTTGAACTTCGGCAGCGCTGGTATATCCCACCACGCGGCATAGTTGTGGGGCTCGGTCGAACTGTGGACATAGGGGCGTAAAGGCCAGTCATGGACGATGAACCAGTCAATGTAGGGGGAATTGCCGCCATTTTCCAGGATGTGATGGAAGGCCCAAAATCCCCGGCTGGCGTGGTTAAACACACCGTCCAGGACAACGTACATGCCCCGGGCGTGGGCGGCGTCCAAGAGCGTGCGTAGCCCTTCTTCGCCACCCAGCAGCGGGTCAATCTGAAAGTAGTCGTATGTGTGGTAGCGATGATTTGACGCCGACATGAAGATTGGATTCAGGTAGAGGGCCGTAACGCCCAACTCCTGTAAATAGCCCAGCTTTTCAGCAATCCCATAGAGATCGCCGCCTTGGAAGCCCTGTTCCGCCGGCGGCGAGCCCCAGGGCTTGAAGTGGATGCCTCGCGGATGTTGAATCCGTTCACTACGTGCAAAACGATCTGGAAAGATTTGATAGAAAATCGCGTTTTTTACCCAATCTGGCGTTTGAATACTCATGAAAGTTTACTCGCTTTGGCGTTTGTCGAGATTTGAATGATTTGGATCATGCGCGCTGGAGAAAGATTCTTGCATAGTGACCAGACCGTGTCAATCGGGTGCATATCACATTTGGAGGGGCTGCACTAGAGAAGGCGACCAGTTCCCTCGTACACCGCCCCCGAAATGGGATGCACCCATGTCAATCCATCAATTTGCAGGTTAGCAGGCAACGCGGCGAACAGGTAAAATGGTGGGAGCAACGTTTGACATTATTCCGTGGCAATGATTTCGTGCCACTGCGTGTAGCGCAGTGACCTCAATGCATTTGTGGTCATCTGAAATCCGGCCAGAAATCTTCCGGAATGCTGAACCCATAAGGAGCCATCAATGGCAGACCCCAGAGCAGCGAAGTTAGCCGACGTTCTTGTCAATTACTCCGTAGCCGTGCAGCCCGGTGATTGGGTGCTGATTACCGGCCATGTAGGGGCAATGGCTGTCGCCGAGGAGGTTGTGCGTGCGGTGGCCAAAGCCGGCGGCAACCCAACCGTCAATCTGCGCGCGGATGGATTGGACGCGGCCTGGGTGCGCAGCGCCAGCGAGGAGCAGCTGGGCTGGTCATCGCCGCTGGATGAGCTCATGGCCGAAAAACTGGATGTGCGGATCGCCCTGGTCGCGCCTGAGAACACTCGCTCGCTCAGCGGTGTAGACCCGGCGCGCCAGCAGATTTTTGAGCGTACCCGGCGCAAGTATCAGGCCACTTACATGAAGCGCACGGCGGATGGCACGCACCGCTGGGTTGGGGCCAATGTTCCCTGTTTGGCGCTGGCTCAGGAGGCCGACATGAGCCTGCGGGAGTATGAGGATTTTGTCTATGGCGCCACCTATGCCGATCAGGACGATCCTGTGCAGTGCTGGAACGATCTGCATGACGTGCAGCAGCGCTACATTGACTGGCTGGCCGGCAAGGACAAATTTGTCGTACGCGGTCCCAACGTGGATCTGACGCTTTCGCTGGCCGGGCGTACCTGGATCAACAGCGACGGCAGGCGCAATATGCCCAGCGGTGAGATCTTTACCGGCCCGGTAGAGGACTCAGTCAACGGCTGGGTGCGCTTCTCCTATCCGGCTCTGCGCGGCGGGCGCGAAGTCTCTGGCGTTGAACTGGAATTCAAGGAGGGGCGCATTGTTCAGGCTTCGGCGGAGAAGAATGAGGATTTTCTGATCGGCCAGCTTGATACGGATGAGGGTGCGCGCTACTTAGGCGAATTCGCCATCGGTACCAACTATCAGATCCAGCGCTTCACCAAGAGCATTTTGTATGACGAGAAGATCGGCGGCACGATGCACATGGCTGCCGGGGCCGGTTACCCGGAGACGGGTAGCGAAAATCGTTCGGGCATTCACTGGGACTTTATCTGCGACATGCGCGATGAGAGCGAAATAAGCGCCGATGGCGAGGTCTTCTATCGCAACGGTCAGTTTTTAATCTGAGCGGCAATCAATCAAGAAACGGGGCGCAACCATGAAAGTGCAAGATATCATGACCAGTCCGGCCATCACGGTGACGGCGGACGCGTCGGTGCAGGAAGTGGCGCGGATCATGCGCGAAAAGAAGATCAGCGGCGTGCCGGTGGTAGACAGTCAGGGTCGCCTCACGGGTATCGTGACAGAACTGGATCTCATTTCGCGTAGCGCGCCGGTGCATGAGCCAACCTATTTCACCTTTCTATCCGGCTTCATCCCCCTCAAACCCGGCGAATACCGGGAATATCGAGAACGCTTGCAGCAGGCGCTTGCCACCAATGCTGGCGAACTTGCCGGCGTGGACGATCTGAAGGTCGCGCAGATCACGCCCGATGCTCTCATCAGCGAGGCCATGGAGCGAATGCTCGACCCGGAAATCACCATGCTGGCTGTGGTCGAGAGTGGCCGGGTGATCGGAGTCGTTACCCGGACGGACATGATTCGGGTGATCGAACAGCTGGAGTTGGAGCTGATTGATCGCGACGAGGAGTAGGGGCTAGGCGAAGAGGATGTCGCCATCCTCATCCTGATTGGGCGTGCGGTCGAGGAAGAGTGCGCCGTCGCGGGCATTGTCGGCGGCCCGCTCATCCGTAAACCAGTCCGCCCACTCTTGGGGCGCATCGATGCTCTCGCCGCCGTGGGTGGTGAGGCGCTGACGCACGCGCAGCAAGACGGGCGTATTGATGCTGGCGCCGCTCACGATGACCTGACCCTTGCTCAGGCTGGGCAGCTCGCGCAGCAGGTCACGCCCCACGCTTTCCACCGACTCGGCAATGCGATTTTGGTCAATCGGATTGGTGATGCGCATGATGCACTGGGTCATGCACTGCGAGAGCACGTCGCCATCCAACTTGCCGGGCCGCTGCGTGATGAGCCCCACGCTCACCCCAAACTTGCGCCCCTCGCTTAGAATCGTCTTGAGCACGTCCGAGCTGACGGCGTCGGCGTTGGCCGGCGCATAGTTGTGGGCCTCCTCCATCAGGCAGAAGACCGGGAAGGGCACATAGCCCTTGTCGCCCGCGCTGACTTTGCCCTTTTCGGTGTCAATACGAGCCTGGTAGATTCGCCGCAGCATCGTCGCCGCAATCACCTGCTGTTCGCGTTGATCCACCTCATTAAGCTGAATCACCGTTACCTGCCCGGGCTGGAAGAGTTCGGACAGTTCCAGGTTCTCGAAGTCGTTGAAGATACGGCTGTTGCGCAGCGCGCTGTTGATCCGCCAGATCAGCGCACCCGTGGTTGGATCCTCTTCCAACACCTCACCGCTATCCGGGTCGCGTTTTCCTTCACTCACTTGATTCACGGCGTACAGCAGCTGCTCGAGCGTATATTGGCCGCCCTTGCTTCGTTTTGCGTAATTGAACGCACGCGTCAACTGGTAGTGCATCTTTTCCGAGAGGTTGGGCAGCAGATAGCGCAGATCGGCCAGCGTCAGGCTGTCGATGCGGACGCGAATCATGTCGGGACGGAAGATGCGCACTTTGGGCTTGTAATTGCCCTCGGCGAAGACGGCGAGATTCTGGGCCTCTTGCAGCGTGTTGTATTCGCCGTGGGGATCGATGATGACTGTCGCAGCCCGGTTGTAGGGCATCATCAACTCTTCAAGCAGCACGCCGGCCAGGTAGCTCTTGCCGCTGCCGGTCGAGGCGATAATCGCCAGATGCGTGGAGGTGAAGCCGCGGACATCCAGCGCAATCGGTACGGCCTCTGCTTCGCGACTGAGCAGACTGCCCAGATCCGCGCTGCCCAGCTCGCCTTTGCTCGTCTTGCTCAGTACATTCGTCAAAAATTCGTCATCGGCAATGTAGACTGCGGCGCCGCCGGCGGGCGGCACGCGCGGATTGATGAAATCGCCGAAGGTCTTGCTGTGATAGCCGAGGACGGTAACCGTCATCTCAAAGAGTTCATCATCGCCGCTGTCAAAGCCGAGAAGTGATGCCACCTCGCTAGGCGGCACGTTGGGGTCGGCCATGAAGCCGTCGGGATAGAGCTTGACTGCCCGTCGTGCGGTGATGCGACCGAGGATGGGGCGGCGCGCGCCATCGACATCTGCCTCATAATAGACAAACTCGCCATGCTTGACCCGCCGCTCGGGATCAGGGGCAATGATCGTAAATTCGTTGGGGGTTTCGCCCGGCCCTTTGACCGTGCCGATGCAAAGTTGATTCATGCTCATTCCTAACCGGCCGGCTGGACAATGCTGCGCCAGGCCATGCTATTGCGCAGCACCCGCAAGCGCGCTTGATCAGCGGGGAAGAGGCCTTCCAACTGATCCAAGACCGTGAGCAGAAGCGGTGCAATCAGCGGGTCGCCCTGGCGCAAGAGCAGGGGCGCATAGTGAAGCGCCGGTCGACCATCCGCTGCGCTGTGAAAGGCGCGTACGTCGGTCTCATTCAGGCGCTGCACGGGGCCGTTGATGGCGGCGGCCGGCGCGGGCACGCCCTGCTGCGGTTGGCCCTGCGTGTCGATCCAGCCAATGGCCAGGATGCCGATCAGCGTTGCGGTTTCGGCGAGATAGTCCGGCGAAAAGACCTCCAAATCCTGTCGCGGGCTGAGCCGTGGGCCCAGGCTGCCGAAATCCGGATTCATGAGCAGCGTGTTATAGACCACGCCAATGATGCGCCCTTCGTCGGCGTCTTCGCGGTCGATCCCGACAAAGGATCCAAAGGCATAGTCCGCGACAAGGGGGACAGGATCGAACTCACCCTGCCCATAGACCTGGCAGATATAGTCGATGTGACTGTTTGATTTAACGATTTTGCCGATGGCTGAATTCATTGCTTCAGTAAACCAGAACTTTTGTGCGAATGCAAACGACGGAAGAATCAAGCGTGCATACCACATTTGGGGCGCTGCTCTGGAGAAAGCGATCAGTCCGCTCGTACACCGCCCCCAAAATGGGATGCACCTAAGAATCAGGGGTGCATTACTGGGCGTTCATGCTGAGACGGTTTTCGCAAAGCGTTGGAGAGCCGCGGCCACTTTGTCCGGCACGTCGCGTGCGCACGCGGCTTGAGGAAGGCCGCAATGCGGTCACCCGTGATGCCTTCGGCGGCGGCGCGCTGTAGGCTGCGCTGGTTGATCTGGTAGACATAGCGGGGATAGCTGGCCTGCCAGTTGGCAAAGCGTTCGACCCGGAAGCGCTCGGCCAGCGATGCGTCCAGCCCCATGGCGACGGTGAAGTCTTCACCCACGTTAATGGGACCACGATGCGCTTCGTGGGGTTGGGGCACCTCGATACCCAGCCAGCGCGCGCCCCATTGGCTCAGTGAAATCTGAAAATCGTCACCCGCCGACGGTTCGGCCAGGTCGAGCGCGCCGAGCCAGTGCAGGGGGCCGCGAAAGAGAAAGCGCAGAAGCGCGCCTTCCACAGCATCCCACTGCTCGAAACCTTTGAGGAATTCCTGCGTATTGGTATTACGGATGTACCAAGTATCGTAATTGCCGGTGGGGCGCTGGAAATCCGGCTCTGTGCTGCGAATTGCTTCGATTACGTCGGACTGACTGTACCAGACGCCAGGTTGCAGCGTGCTCAGCAGTCGCAGCAGCGCGTTGCGAGTCTGCAGGGGATCATTGAACGCGCTGCCGGTTTCGGCGCATTCCAGTTCCGGGACGCGGCAGAGATCGTTCCATTCGGCTGATTCTCGCCATGTGTCCCAAAGTGTTTTTCGCTGCTCGGCCCGGGTTTGCTCAAGGAACTGATAGACGCGGTTGCCGGTGAGGTGGATAAGATCGTCATCGCCACGCCGCAGCCAGCCCAGCTGGTTGGCCAGGTGCAAGATGAGAGCGAGACGCGTGTTAAGGTCGTTATCCTCTGCATCGAAGGGAATCTGCAGACGGGTGACGAGCCGCTCGATGTCTTCAGCGGCTGGTCCGTCACCGTCGATGTGCAGCCCTTCCGTGTGGATGTAGCCGAGCAGCGTGCCGATATCGGCCAACAAGCTGTCATCGGCCAGCATGGTACGGCTCTTGGGCGGCGGCGGCGTCATCAGCACAGGCAGGCCTTCGCCCTCATCGCCGCTATGGGGATGGGGCAGCCAGGGAATGATGTCCTCGGGGAGATAGACGATGGTGTGCGCCTGCTGGCCGGCGCCCTTGAAGCCGCGACCGATAAGGCCATAGTAGTAGAGGACTTCGGCCACGCTTTCGGGCACGAACCAGGGCTGCTCCCGTTCCAGACGGGCCGGCCCCATCTGCCGCACGCTGCCGTAGAGGCGGCTAAACTGGGCTTCGACCATTTCGCCGCCCTCTTTGAGCAGCGTTTCGACTGCTTCCTGTCCCTGGGGATAGGTGTCAATGACGTCCTGGTAGGCGATTTGGACTGAGGTCGGATCGGTGATCTGAGCGGCCAGCAACTCGATGGCTGCGGTCCTCGAATCGATTGAATCCAAAAATGCGCCGCGTAGTTCGGCCAATACGCGCAGCAAGATATCTGGATAGTCGGCTACCATCTGAACGGTTGTCGGCATAACTGAAATGTGCCTTACGGATTGCTATACTACTTCCCTGGAACGATAGAATACACCAAAAGCATTATTGTCACAGGGTTTAAACTTCGTTATACTGTCTGCGTACTCACAAGGAGACGATGATTTCAATGAGTTCTACATTTCGCGGGACCGGTAGAGGTCTCAATCTAGTTCAAGATATGGCGACGGCTTGGCGCCTGTTATGGGATCCGCGGGTCCCTGGGTTGCTCAAGGTAGGCTTGCCCTTGATGGCAATGATCTACTGGATCTCGCCGATTGACCTGTTGCCGGGTCTGCCCTTCGATGACATCGCGCTATTGATCGTGGCGCTCAAGATGTTTGTCAACATGGCGCCCCAGGATGCCAAGGGCAACGCCGCCGGTCACGCCGAGGCCGACTATTCTCACCGCCAAGATGAGGGCGACGTGGTCGATACCACCTGGCAGGTACTCGACGACTAGCTCCACCCGGTACCTTCCCGTGTATGAGCCATCAAGAAGGCCCGACAACAACCGAGCAGACGACCTTTCCGTTTAGCAAAGCTGCGACTGAACTCCAGACCGAGCCCCACCTGCTCTGGCGCTGGAGTCAGCGCTTTGCGCTTTTTCTCGGGCCTGAGGTTGCGGGCGATCATCCCCATTACAGCGAAACTGACTTAGAGACGCTGCGTACGGTTCTGGTCATGCAGGACGAAGGCTTCAGCGATCCGCAGATCGCACAGCGCCTCGCACTGCGTCAAGCTGAGTTGGAGCGGCCCGCCGCGCCGGCCGACCCAGTCGCGACTGATGCTGTCGTCGATGCAGACTTGCCCGATGCCGGCGCCATCGCCCAGGCTGCCAACGGCGCCTATGTGACCGCAGCAGTAGGCGAACAGGAGACGATGCCGCGAGCCTTGCGCGATGTCTTTAGCGCGCTGGCGGATGGACAACAGGCCGTACTTAACAACCAAGCGTCCATGCGCGAAATTATCGGTGTCGTCGTTCAAGACAATTTTAATCTCAAGGATGAAAATCGCAAACTCCGCGAACGAATGCTCGAGATGGAGCGGACGCAGGCCGAATATCAACGCCGGGAAGAGACGCGCAAAGAACGCCTAGAGAGCCGCCTGCGTGCGCTCGAAGGCACGGTAGGCGGACTTCAACAGCAAATCGCGCAGATTGTGCAGGTGCTGCGCAAGCGGCGACGCGGCTGGTTCTGGTAAGAAGAGGAACGCGGATTCGGGCGGATAGAGCCAATGCCACCGGATCAGACGTAGGATTAATCTGCATCGATCCGCCTGCATCGCTCACGCCACGATCTATGCTCTCTTGCTTGAAAAGGTCTCGACGATGAGTGGTTCCCCGACGAGATCGTACTCCATCGCTCCGTTGATGTGTACCTGGAACATTTCGCCCGCTGACACACCACTAATTCCCGGCACGAGCACCAATCCATCCACTTCGGGGGCGTCGCGATAGCTGCGGCCCGATCGGAGCGGCTGGCCGCTCCCTTCGACTTCACCTTCACCCTCCACAAGAATGTCCAACAACTTACCAACCTGGGCCTGATTTTTGCGCAGGCTGATGGGCTGCTGCACTTCCATCAAGCGTGCATACCGTTCCTCTTGGACCTCGGGCGCGACATGGTCTGGCAGTTCGGCTGCGGGCGTACCCGGCTCCGGGCTAAAGGTGAAGGCGCCCACTTTGTCGAATTCGATGGCCTGGACAAAGTCGAGCAATCCCTGGAACTCTTCCTCCGTCTCGCCCGGATAGCCAACAATGAACGTGCTGCGTAAGGCGACGTCGGGCATGGCTGCGCGCAGCTTTTCCATGTGATCGTAGACCATCTCCAGGCGGCTGGGACGCCGCATGCGCCGTAACGTACGCGGATCGCCGTGCTGGAGCGGCATGTCGAGATAGGGCACGATCTTGTCCTGCTCGGCCATGACCTCGATAAGCGCTGCGCTCACATGGCCGGGATAGGCGTACATGAGGCGCACCCAGCGCAGGTCATCGCTTGTGCGGTTGCAGATCGCGGAGAGCAGGCGCGGCAGGCTATTGGGCTCGCCCCAATCCCGGCCATAGTCGGTGCTATCCTGGGCGACGACGACAAGCTCTTTGGCGCCGGCCGCGACCAACGCGTTGGCCTCATCTACGACCGCGTCAAGCGGTCGACTGCGCAACTTGCCCTTGAAACTCGGAATGGTGCAAAAAGCACAGGGTGCGTTGCAGCCGTCGGAAATCTTGAGGTAGGCGCTGCCTCCTGCCACCGGCGGACGGGGAAAGGCAGCGTCATAGGCGCTATCCGGATCCCCCAGCAGGCTGTAGCGCTGGAGCGGACGCCGGCTTTCGTCGCCGCGGATCTGCTCAACGAGCTTCAGCACGTCCATCCAACGACGTGTGCCCAGAAGTCCGTCGACGGTCGGTACGCGCTGGAGTACCTCTTCGCCGTTTCGCTGCGCAAGGCAGCCCGCTGCCACCAGCACCTGGTCGGCGCGCTTGGCCGTTCCCAATTCCGTGAGTACCTCGATCGACTCTTCCTTGGCGGCTTCCAGAAACCCGCAGGTGTTGACGATGAGAACGTCTGCATCTTCCGGCGCGATCGTAGCCGCATAGTCGGCATCACGTAGCAGCATTTCAATGCCGTCGCTGTCGACCTGATTTTTGGGACATCCCATAGTGATGAGATGATATTTCAAAATGAACTCCTTGTTTCGGTCTCTAAATTTTCGTCGCGGCGCCACGCTTTGAGGGCCGCGGTCATCTCTGCATGACGTTGCGTGGCGAGCGCTTGGGCAGGCTTCGTACTCATGCTGGCCACGGTCTCGCTCAGCACTGTGGCGGTAAACGTCTCGGCCTGCTGCAGCCGTTCCGCCAGCGAGCGCCCCTGCTGGCGCGGCGTCATTAAGCTATAGGCCAGGGCCTGAACGCCGAGCTTGGTCAGCTTGTCGGCATCCCACAAGACTGCAGCGTCCAGTGGCTCCAGGGGGGCTTTCTCCGCGCGCGTTAACCCTTCGTGATGATAAATGGCCGTGCAGACAGCTTCAATCTTCTGCTCCGGGAAGTCGGTTTTGCCCAAGATTTCGCGCGCCGCGGCTGCACCGGCGATCGCATGGTTCTCTTCCACCTTGCGCACGTCATGAAGCCAGGCCGCGGCTTCGGCAATCTCCACATTGGCGCCGGTGATGCGGGCCAGCCAGCAGGCCGTCTCCACAACTTGCTGGACGTGCTCCCAGCGATAATTGAAGGGGATCTCCTCATTTTCCCCCAAGCCCCATTCCCGGCGTGCTTCCGCTTCAGCCGCCCGTTCGGCGACGGTGCGGCACTGAGTGCGCCAGGGCAATTGCGCGGGCATGGCGATTTCCTGTTCCTGTCGACTGGTCTCTGTCATGTCATCTTCACGGGGTGGCTGCAGGTGAATCGCCATTTCATTTTGCTCCGTTAAGAATTGGCCATTGTGTCGGGGTCAAGACGAGCCAATGCATTCGTCGCAATCACTTGGCCATTGGGGCCGTTCAGTTTCGCTTTTAGGCCGGAGCGGGAAGCGCCGGCTCCAGGTCGAGAATGCGGTAAGGATAGACGTTATAGATGTCCGTCTCCAGGTACTTGGTGTGGGTAATTTCGTCATGACGATAGAGATGGATATGCCCATGCAGCATATAGCGCGGCCGGAACATCTGCATGAACTTCAGAAAGCTCTTGAATCCCTGATGAGGTCGATCCGGCTTGTCATGAATGCCGTATGGCGGCGAGTGAGCGATGAGTACGTCTAGATAGCGTCCATAGCGCAGACGGTTGTAGACAAGTCCCGGGATCAAGCGCGAAATGTTCCCCCACATTTCGCTTTCGGAATATTGAAAGCGCGGTGCGCTGTTGTAGCGGATAGATCCTTCAAGCCCGGCCAGGAGCAGGGGGCCTTCTTTCATTGTCTGACTGTGGAGATTTGCCGCACCCATTGGCTCAGTTTTGCTCATCCAGGCGCCATTCTTGCCGCTCTGATATTCTACCTCGCGACCATGGTTGCCAAACACGAAATAGGTTGGCTTGTTCAGCATGCTGATGATGTATTCGAGATAGTAAAAGGGGATGTCACCGCAACTCAAAATGAGGTCGACTTCGCCGACTCGCTTCTTGATTGCCGCACTATATAAGACTGGCTCGACTTTGTCACTGATTACCAGGGAACGCATGGGTCGGCATTGTAGCATTGCGCGTGCACCGGGTCAAAGATCTCCTGAGCCAAACGGGGATTCCAAATTGCTGCGCCTAGCCAGGGCGGCTATACTGACAGACATGGACGAAGAACGATTGATCGCGCAGGCTAAAACCGGAGATTCTGCGGCCCTGGCGCAGCTGGTGGAAGAACACAAAGATACCGTCTATGGCGTTGCGCTACGGATGTGCGGCAATCCTCATGATGCGGAAGAGACGCTCCAGGAGACATTTCTCAGCGCGATTCAGGCGCTGCCGCGCTTTGAGGGACGGTCCAAGCTGTCGACCTGGCTCTACCGCATTGCTTCCAACGAGTGTCTCATGCGCCGGCGCCGCGCCGCGCGCACGCCCCTGGAAATGTCGGTCGACACTGAGGACGATCCGGCCGAGGCGCTGCCCAAGTATTTTATTGACTGGACTTATCAGCCCGACGATTTGCTCCTGGATGCCGAATTGCAGGAAGTGATGGAGGAGGCCATTCAGGCCCTTTCCCCCGCCCTGCGCATTGTCTTTGTCTGGCGAGATCTCGAAGGACTCTCCACGGCGGAAACGGCTGAAGTGCTCAGTATCTCCGAAAGCGCGGTGAAGGTTCGTCTCCACCGCGCGCGCCTGCAGCTGCGTGAAGCGCTTTCGGCCTACTTCGCCGACCGCAGCAACGGGGCGTCCGTCATGCCGGTAGCAGGGAACGACTTGCTGTGACCCACGATCATCAGCCGCAGGATACGGACGATTGCCAGGCGCGTCTGGCCTTGCTTTCGGAATACGTAGAAGGTCTTCTCGACGCCGACGCCTGCGCCCAGCTTGAAGCCCACCTGGCCGATTGTCCAGACTGTCGCATCGTTGTCAACAGTCTGACCAACACGGTTGAACTCTATCGCCGGATCCCCAAGGCCCGCCTTTCCGGTGATGCCGATGAGCGGCTCTTCCACGCACTGCGGCTGGCGCCGCCTACTGATTCCACATAATCCACCACGTTGCTAACGTCCGTTGCCTAAACCTATTTATCTACTCACGACCGGCGTCGTGAGCATCTTGTTTTCTAGCCCCTCTTTGCTGCTCTCCATCCAATGCTGCTCCGGTTCCTCTCTAAACTTGTGCTGCAGATCCTATGTAACCAATCTCTGATCGGTGCATCTAAATTCCAGTCGGTACAAGCACTTGTTGCTGCCGGTGTATCACCGTCATCGTGAAAAAGGTGCAGACGCCCACTTTGATCGTTAAATTTGTCGAGTCTGCGCCATGATTAAAAAATAGGAGAATCAAGAATGGCTTTGTTGAATGAAGAAATCCGCGGTCAGCTACGCGAGGAATTCGCCGGTCTGAGCGACGGCGTCAAGCTGGTGTTGTTTACCCAGGAAGATGACTGCCAGTATTGCGCAGAGACCCAACAGCTTACCGAGGAGCTTGCTGAGCTGTCTGACAAGATTACGTTGGAGGTCCACGATTTTGCAACTGAGGCTGAACTGGTTGCAGCCTATGACGTCGACAAGGCGCCTGCGTTGGCCATCGTCAAGGATGGCGAGGAGTCGGTTGACTATGGCATTCGCTTCTATGGCATCCCGTCGGGCTATGAATTTAGCACGCTAATTCAGGACATCGCCATGGTGTCGGCCGGCGACTCCGGTCTGAGCAATGACACGAAGCGCTATCTGGCCGAATTGGAGACGCCGCTGCATCTGCAAGTCTTTGTGACGCCGACCTGCCCCTACTGCTCCCAAGCCGTGCGTCTGGCCCATATGATGGCGATGGAGAGCAAGTTGGTGGTGGGCGACATGGTCGAGGCCATCGAGTTTCCTGAACTTTCCAACAAGTACAACGTCATGGGCGTCCCCCGCACCGTGATCAATGATGGCGTCTTCTTGGAGGGCGCGGCGCCCGAAGCCATGCTGATGGATAAGGTGCGCGAAGCGGTTGTGGAGCGCGAGGCGTGAAACGGGGATCGCGATAGGTGAGGGTGGTAGCAACTCTCTCATGCATCACGTCTCCATTCATCACGTTTCACGTCCACTTTCCAATCAATCAACAGGTGAAGATACCATGGAGTTTACCCTAAACATGGGGCCGGCTGCAGACGCAACGCAGCAGTCCTATGATGTGATCATTATCGGCGGCGGACCGGCGGGCGCTTCCGCCGCCATCTACACGGCGCGGGCTGATCTGCGCACGCTCGTCATCGACAAGGGGCTCACTGCCGGCGCCCTAGGCATTACGGCCAAGATCAGCAACTATCCCGGCGTGCCGGGACCGGTGAGCGGGGCCGATCTGACCAAGACAATCCGCGAACAGGCCGAGTCGTTTGGCGCAGAATTCGTCACGGATAAGGTGGTGGACGCTTATCTTGACGGCGAGATCAAGACCATCGTCGGTGGCACCGGCGCGTATGAAGGCAAGTCCGTTGTCCTCGCCACCGGTTCCATGGGGCGCACGCGGGTCGTTCCCGGCGAAGAAGAATATCTCGGGCGAGGCGTGAGCTACTGCGCTACCTGTGACGGTGCATTTTTCCGTGACCAGCCCGTGGCCGTGGTGGGCAACAACGACGAAGCGCTGGAGGAGGCACTCTTCCTGACAAAGTTTGCCAACCAGGTCAACCTGGTTGTGCCAACGCCTGAGTTCAAAGCCAGCCCGGACCTGGTGGCCGAGATTGAAGCCAGCCCGGTAGTGACGCTTTACGCCGGTACGCGGCTCAAGGAAGTCGTGGGCAATGGCGTCGTCGAGGGCGTACGGGTTCATCCTCGTGGCAGCGACGAGACTGTGTTACCGGTCAAGGGCGCGTTTATCTATCTGCAGGGCGCGCAGCCGATCACCGACTACTTGGGTGATGCAGTTCAGAAAACGACTGAAGGCTGTCTGGTCGTGGACAAGGACTTGCAGACCAGTATCCCCGGCGTCTTTGCCGTGGGCGACCTGCTCTGTACCCACATCAAGCAGGCCGTAATCGCCGCTGCCGATGGCGTCGTCGCCGCGCTGGGTGTGGAAAAATACGTGAACGGCCGCGAGAAGATCCGCCAGGATTGGCGTTAAGGGCGTTCAGCGTACATCCGCCCATTACTGGCGGATCCGCTTTCCATGGGAAGGAAAGGTGGGGCGTTCACGGACAAAGACAACCGCCTGCAGAAATTTCTGCAGGCGGTTGTCTTTGGAAAGGAGGAGACTCTGGTAATTGGCTTTGTCAGTCGGGTTCGTTTACTCGAAGGGCAACCCCGCCCCTGTCCAGTCACGCATGCCGCCGGCCAGGTTGACGACGTTTTCGTAACCCAAGTTTAGCAATTGTTCGGCCGCAGTCATGCTGCGGTTGCCGGACCGGCAAATGCAAATGATTGGCATGTCAGTCGGCATCTCTTGCGCGCGCTGCATCAGCATGGGCAGCGGCAGCAGGTGGGATCCGGCGATATGACCATCATAGGCATACTCCTGCGCGGAGCGAACGTCCAACAAAAAGAGCTTCTCGCCCTCATCGAGACGCGCCTGCAATCCACGCGGGTCAATCTGCTTGATGCCATTTCTGTCGGGGAGGCCCATCGTGGTTCCTATCGATTGATTCACTGCCGATTGCCCAAAAAGCGAACGCAACATGTTGTGCTCCTGGCCGCTTGCACCTTCACCGGTGCGCATGTCCATTCTTCATATCCGGTCTTCATATCCAATATTCTCCTTCTATTGTAGAACCTGAGCGTGAACAGCCTGTAAGCCAAATATATTGGTTTGGTAAGGATTTTCGATTGCGGATTGGCGATTTGGGATTGTGGGTTTGTATCTGAAATCGCGCCGCCTCGCCCTGCCCAACCTGAAGAATCAGTGTTCGCACTCAATTATCTGCGCTGAGACGCCAGTCGTGATCAAAAAGCTCGGTCAGGCGTGTATGGATCGGCGTCATGTCTGTCAGCAGCACGATTTCTCGATTGAGCTTGTGTGAGACTTCGCTGCCGTTCAGACTGCCGACCGCGGACCATGTCGTATCGTCCACCCGCACAAGGACCATTTTAGCATGAATGCCGCCGCCTGTGGGATTGCCCAGACGCGCGGCGATGTCAATTCCTTCGGCCGTGGCGACGGCAGCAATATAGTCGGCGGTGGCCCGGTTGCTGCGCAAGGCGGCATCGTTATCAAAGAAGCTGTCCAGCAGAATGCGCACCCGCGCGCCCCGTCGCGCCGCGTCGATCATGGCCTGGAGGCGCGGGTTGGGATCGGCGATTGGATTGCTGTCGCTGTCGCCCCAGTACTTGTGTTCATAGAGCTGCTGGTCCAGAATCTCATCCCCCGGCCCCGCCTGGGCCAGGAGCGCCAGCAGCCCGGCGTCGGGACGCAAAGCATTCTCCGGCGCGCTGACGACGCTGAAGTGAGCCCCGGCGAAGTAGCTCGTAGCGGTCTGGAAGGCTGCATCTGCTGTCGGATAGCTGGGCGCTTCGTGCAGTACGAAATCGGAGGGCGGCCCGCCGTAGCGCGCGTGGTCGGGCTCAAAAGGGTGTAGATCAGCGAAGAATTGCGGCGCCCAATCCTCCGCAAAGATGCGCGTCAACTCCGTCACGACCGGCGGGGCATCCGTCATCAGGTAGATGCCGCGCCGGCCGCCGTTTTGGTGCTGTACAGGCATGGAATCGCGATTGAAGTTGTCCGTCCCGATCAGCGCCATGTGCCCGTCAATCAATCCATATTTCGCATGGGCATAGCTGTAGCGGGGACGGAGGCCATTTGGCGTCTCTGCCTGCGGCGCAAGATAGCGCACATCCGCGCCGGCGGCGGCCAGACGGGCCACACACCATTTTTGCAGATCGGAGATGCCGCCGGGCGGGCTGCCTTCCAGCAGCAGCCGCAGCGCCACGCCCCGCTCCGTTGCGGCAACGAGCACATCGGTCAGCTCCGGATGCTCGAGCGTGTAAATGCTTAGATCGATGCGTTCTTGGGCGTCATCCAGCGCACCGGCAAGTGTCGGATAGAGTCCCTCCGGCCCGATGGCTACCGTCACCACCGCCTGGGCATGACCCGTTGCCGGCAAGGCGCCATCTGCAGCGGACCAGCCGCGCCAGCCAGGATAGCGCACGCGGCGCCCCCACTCCATATCGGCCAGGTCGCTCTGCCAGTCGGCGCTTTCGTCGTTGTCCAGTGGTTGGAGGGTGTCTGGATGCTGCTTGCGGGCGAGGATCTGCCCGGCCTTCGAGATCACGCCCCGGTCGTAGGGCTGGACCGGCGACCCGTGCCAGTCATCAAAGGTCTCGCCCTCTTCGCCATAGAGCAAGAGATCGGCCCGTTTCCCGTCGGCGTCAAGCAGTTGAATCGTGCCACCCCGGTTGTTGAATTGAAGCTGCCCGTCCAGACGCAGCGGCCGGTCTGTTGGTTGCGACCCTGGATCGTGCCAGACGCAGGATGGAGAATGGCCGAAGGTCATGCGGAAGGCGTCGGCTTCCGCCGTACACCAGATGCGCTCACCGCCGGCCAGGGTAAGCGTCGTCGTTATGGGAAAGGTGGCGCGCCGGCTGCCGGCGACAAGCGTCCAGCCGGCCAGCGGCTGGGGCTGATAGCCTGCATTCCAGAGCAGGATCGCCTCGTCCGGCTCGTAGCTCACGCTGCTGTCGATGTGGGCGGCGGCGATGACGACCTTGGCCGGTGGTGGCCCGGCAACGAAGGGTAGGTGGAGCGTTGTCGTGACAGGGTGGGACTGCCCGCCGATGGCAGAGTTGACGGGTGGGGCATCAGCGGCAATCGGAAGGGGAGGCGCTGCGGTTGCGGGTGTGATCATGATGACCAACCAGCAAGCCAGTGCGCAAAATGCAGCGGTACAGCAGAGGATAAGCGTCATGCCGGGGGATCGCATGCGAGACTCCTTTGGATGAAAGTTGAGACCACAACTTGCCTGGTCAACTGCATAGAGCGGATGATACGTTCGACTCGTCTAGTATAACGATTGATCTCTGCCGACGCAATGCGCGCAAACAACCGGTTTCTAGCCCGCAGAGTACGCCATGTGGACGCCGGTCGCTGCTTTCTGAAGCGTGGGTTGCTTGCACGTGCCCTGTGCATTGGGTACAATGGCGCCAGCTATTTGGCGCACGACATAGTTTTGGCGCACGACGTAGTTGGGGAGAATGGCGCAATGACCGAGCCTGCGAAAAAAGATCGCTCCTTTGTAGGGCGAGTGACCAGTATGGCGCTTGGGACTGCCTCATTGGCGGTGGGTGCTGTCGACAAGACCGTCGACACGGCGGTGGACGTCACCAAAGGGGCAGTACACGTGGCTGATGTGGTCACGGCGCCCATTCGCGCCCCGTTAGATGCTATCGGCGTAACCGATCTCGTCACCGCGCCAATCGACTTCGTTACGGATCAGGTGGCCGAGACGGCCGATAGCCTGGCTGAAAAGGGCCAGGAGGCGATGGTCAGCACCATGGGCTTCGTTGCCACGCCGGTTGCCGCTGTTGTCGACTCCGTCTTGCTCTACCTGTCCACCGATCCGCTAGCCGATGCGTTGGTGATGGACCAAATCAACAAAGCGCTTCCGTCGCTGGCCACCAACCCGAGCGTGCAGGCGCTGGTCCGCTCTCAAGTCGAGCAGGTCATGCCCTATTTGATGGAGAATGCCGCGGTACAGGAATTGATTCGCGCGCAGGCTCACGCCTATCTTGGCTATCTGGAGGAACATCCGGAAGAGGTCGAGGAACTGGTGCGTCTGGTCGGCGACAATTACATTGACTACCTCAATCAGTATCCTGCTGCTGTTCAATCACTGATTCAAGGGCAAAGCATTGGCTTGGCTGCCGAGATGCGCGACGAAGTGCGTGAGCGTACCGTCACCGGCGATTCGGTGGTGGACATGTTTGTACGCCATCTGCTCCGCCTGACGCCCGCTGATGAGCTGCCGCCTCCGTCCGAGCCGGTGAAACGCCGGGCTGAATATGGCCGTCTCCCCGAGGACTACATTAGGAAATACCCGAATGGCCAGGATTAATCGTACCCTCTTGGGGCAGTACGCCGGTTTCATCACGCGGGGCACGGCGTTGATCATTGATATTGTCATCGTCAGTGTCTCAGTAATTGTGATCAATTGGATGATCTCATTACCTGTCACTTACTTTCTCAATATCGACATTCAACAGTGTGTGCAAACGCCTGAGGCGTACGGTTTCATAAGCGCATTGACCTGTCGCTTTATTAGCTTTTCTTGGCTCTTTGTCACCTTTGTGACGGCGCCGCTTTACTTCTCTGTGCTCATATCCCTAAATGGTCAGACTCTCGGCAAGTATGTCATGGGGGTGCGCGTCGTCCGGTTGGACGGCCGTCGCTTGTCGTTCTTTCAGAGCTTTCTGCGCTGGATCGGTTATTTTCTTTCGGCCATTCCACTTGGCCTTGGCTTTTTCATGTCTCTGGTCGATGATCGTCGCCGCACGCTGCATGATCGCATCGTCGGTACCTGCGTCGTCTACTCCTGGAAGGCGCGGCGGAATGAATTTACGGTCGATCGTGTTGATAAGTGGCTTGATGGCGATGCCCACAATGCCAAGACTTTGCCCAATCCCTCAACTTCGGTCACGTTGAGCCCCATCTACGACCTGATCGCAATCGACGTCCGCTCCTTTGGCGAGGTTCGTACCACAATGAACATCCTGACTGAGGGGGTGGCCAAGGGTGAGTACGCGATTGTTCACTCGACCGTATTGGCCAAGGACATCGCAGGCGAAATCGGTATTGTTGGTGCCAGTGATTTGGTCGCAGGGGATGGCGACATCGGGTTGGTGGAACTGAACGTTCGGATTCCAGCTCCCTATCTAGAGCGGCTGAAGCAAGATATGCCCTCCGACTCATTCATTATTCTGGTGCTACTCCTCGATCAGCACGTCGATGCAGTTATCAAGGCCGTGTCGCGACGCGTGGCGGCTGTTATTCGTCTCTATGACGTCGGCGAGACGCCTGATGCCTTGACTGCCAAAGATGGACTCATTCCGGCGCCAGTCAAGATGGGCGACGCAGACCTCGCTTCGGCATCCGTGGTGCAAACGGATATAGACTCCGTAGCGGGCGTATGCAGCAGCGTCTTTCTACAACCCCGGTCTGGATCAACTGCCGGGGCTGATTGTCATGATCGGCTGTATCCTTTGGCTGCCGGAGCTCAAACATTTGCCCCTTGATCACCTGTCTTCTCTGCTGCGCCTGGCTCACTTGTCAGCCCATGATAAAGTAGCCCAAGATAATCGCGTACCAACTCGCTTGACGTGCGCTCGCCCATAACATCCGGCGGCATTTTTTGAACGGCGAGAATGGTGGCGATACCATGAAGTAGGGACCAGGTCATGGTGGCCAGCTGCTTGCTGTCGCCGTTGATCACGACCTGCGACCGTTGTCCTGCCTCAACCAGCGCACGTAGCGTCTCCAGCGCACCGCTCGAGGCAGCAGCGAGTGCTGGATAACTCTCCACTTCGTACGCGCGGAACATCATCCGAAAATGGCTAGGATAATCCAACGCAAAGTGAACATAAGCTTGGCTCCCGGCTAGCAACTGCTCATACCAATCGTTGCCGGCGGCGGCGACTGCGGCTTGGACAGCATCAGTGAGCAGATGAAATCCCTCTTCGGCAATGGCGGCCAAAAGCGCTTCTTTATCCGTGAAGTGCATGTACGGCGCATTGTGGCTGACGCCTGCCCGCTTGGCCAACTTGCGCATGCTCAGGCCTTGCTCGCCTTCAGTGGCCACCATCTCTACACCGGCCGCAACCAGCGCATTGCGCAAGTCTCCATGATGATAGGGAACCTGATTGATTTTGGATGTTGACATTGTCCATATTTCCTGATACCCTTCTAGTATTGACACTGTCAATATATAGCGATGTGACTGTACCTGTCAAGTCAAACTGTTTAAGTTGGCGAAAGGTTGTGAAGGAGCCCGAACATGGTGCCATCGATTGTCGCAGGTCTGCATGAGATTCGACTAGGCGTTGTCAATGCGCACCTGATCGACGCAGGGGATGAACTGATACTCATTGACACAGGCTCGCCCGGCGACGAAATCAAGATCGCTGCGGCGATGGCTGAATTAGGAAGAACACCAGCCGATTTAACCCACATCATTGTCACCCACTGCCATGCGGATCATGCGGGAAGCCTCGCAGCGCTACAGCGCCAAAGCCGTACTGTGACAATCATGCACGCCGAGGATGCGGCGCTGGTCGAGCAAGGTCGAAGCTTGCGCTCCCTGACGCCGGCGCCTGGTTTGTTGCCCGGCTTGCTCTTCCGCTTCTTCGTTGCTTCAGCGCCGGCTACCATTGAAGCGGCATGCGTTGATCAGGCAGTTGTTGGCGGCGAACGACTGCCGCTGGCCGGCGGGCTACACGTAATCCACACGCCGGGACACAGCGCAGGGCAGATTGCCCTGCTGTGGGCGGAACGGGGTGTGCTCTTCGCCGCCGATACTGTATCCAACATCCCGCGCCTCGGCTATAGCCTTGGGTACGAGGATTATGCAATCGGAAAGCAAAGCGCGGCCAAGCTAGGCGCTTGCGACTTCGACATCGCCTGCTTTGGCCACGGCAGGCCGCTAATTGGCGACGCTGCGCCACGATTCCGGCGCAAGTTTGGTCTACAGCAGACCGAACAGGATCTTGAAGAGAGGGCAATATGAATCAAACCATTCTGATCACCGGCGCGTCGAAAGGCATAGGACTGGCCACGGGACGTGCGCTCCATGAGGCTGGACACACCGTGATAGGCACGAGTCGATCACCCGCGCAACAAGCTGACAGCATTCCCTTCAAACTGATTGCGCTCGATGTCACCGATGATAATTCGGTACGTGAGGCGGTCGATGCCGCGCTGGCCGCGTTGGGCCACATCGATGTGCTGATCAACAATGCGGGCTACGATCTCTACGCTGCCGCCGAAGAGGCTGGCATCGCCGAGACGCAAGCTCAAATGAACACGAATTTCTTTGTTGAGAGACTCATGGTCCAGCAGTTTGGGGAGTGAATCGGCGCCTTTTCTTAGGCGCGCTTGCGCCAGAACACAATTGTCGTGGCCAGCATCCAGAATTGAAGTAGCGTTACGGAAAGCGTGATCATTGGCCCTAGATCCATGCCCACAACTTCCAGGAGGTTGGGCCAGAAGAGGTCGATCCCTTCCTACCACGTCATCGCGTCCACTGTCAGGTGGGGCGTCTGGTTGGTGTAATGAATGGTGCGCCGGCCGTCGTCGAGGAAATTGACGCGCGTGTACGCGGTATTGTAGTGATAGAAATAGAAAGCGTTGTTGCCCGGCGTGTCGATCAGCGCCTTCAACAGACGATCGATGAAGGTGCCATGCGAGACCAGGGCGACTGTGTCGCCGTCGGCCGCTTCAGCCCAGCCCGTGACCCGCTCGGCAACGCTACGGGCGCGCACGTCGCATTCCTTCATTGTTTCCCAACCACCCCGATACCAGCCCGTTTCCGTGATTTCGTCGGCTAGTTCATAACCGGGGAATCCCGCCGCCATCTCGGCGCGCGTCATGCCCGGTGCAGGTGAGAGGTCGTCGCCATGCGGTTGTCCCGTGAAGACGCCGCCGTGTTCGAAGATATCTGCTTGTACAATGGCCGGGATGCCCAATGCCTTTGCGAGCGGTTGGGCAGTAAGCAGGGCGCGCCACATGGGGCTCACATAGAGGCGCTGGATGCTGTGCTCGGGCAAGCCGCCGTTGGCGACATGATCGGCCATGAGCTGCGCCTGCTGATACCCGATCTCGGTCAGGTCCGGGTCGGCTGACCGCTGGGCTATATAGTCTTCGTAGGCCAGTCTCTGAGTGGCCAAGCGGTTGTTGGTGGATTCCCCGTGGCGGATCAGATAAAGCTGCATCTTGCTGGGCATGATTGCTCTCTTCCTTCTTGGCTAAATGATCGGTTCAGCGTCATGTTGACCAAGAAAAAACCATACCACAGCTTCGCTAATTTTGTGTGATCAGGGGGAAGTAGAGCGTCGTGCCACTTGCCTTGCTGTCGGAACTGGTGAGTTCAGCCTCCAGCGGGCCATAGATAACGGTGCTGTTGTCCAGCGCAATTTCCTGCAACCAGTAGCGGTAGCGTACACCCGCCTGCGCTGTCTGATCCACCACGGTGTAGACTGCACCTGCAGCGGCCGTTCCTTGCGCAGAGACGAGCGCAGGCGTGATGCGTACAGTTTCGCGCCAGTCATTATCCACCCCCCGGTAGACAAGGAAACCCCACGCATCTCGTTCCGCGCCCGTCTCCCAGCGAATCAGCATCGTCCCATCGGCCTGACCCGTAACGGACCAGCCGATCAAGTCGACCGATGACCGGATCGTCACGCTGATGACGCCGCCATCCTGGTTGTTGACAACATCCTGCTCCACACCCGCACCGACGATCACCACGCTGTTGCGGATCTCCTCCACGCCAGGCGGCAGATCAGGGTCAATCGTTACGGCAAAGCGCACACTGTTGGTCTCGCCTGCGTCCAGCGTGCCCAGCGTATAGATGCAGCGCGTGGCCGCCGGGCTGTCATCGGGACAATCCCAGCCGGGCGAACTTTCTGCCCCATCGAAAGTCGTAAACTCGGGCACGGCATGAATGAGCAAAACGCCGATTGCATTCTGGTTGCCCACATTGGCATAGGCTAGATCATAGGCCGCGTTCATGCCCGGTTGTTTGGGCGTCGCCGGACTTGACACCTGCACCTGTAAGTCGGGCGCGGCGTTCAGCGGCGTCAATTCGGCGGCATTGGCCGTACGGCCGGCGCCATCGCGCAGCGTGATGATCGCCTCGATACGGGTCACGTTGACAGGCACGGCGGGCGCGATCGTCACGCCAAGGCGTGCGCTGCGCTGCGTACCGGCAGGCAGTTCGCCCAAGGTGAGCAGGCACGTCGCCCCCGGCGCGCCACCCGCCGCACAGTGCCAACCCGGTTCACTCGCTGCTGGATCGAAGCGGGTGTGAGCGGGGATGGCGAACGCAAGCACGGTATCGGCAGCGTGCTGGTTGCCTTCATTGCTGTAGGTGAACTCATAACTGAATGAGTCGCCCGGTTCACGGACGCCGCCACCGTCGTCCAAATCTACAAGTAGATGCGGGGCGGCCGCAACCGCGACCGTTGTGATCGCCACATCGTTGCCAGGACGATCGTCCAGCCAGCCAGCCACTGTTTCGCTTAGCGTCGCTGTCTGCGTGATGGCGTTGACGCCTGCTGGCATAATGGGGGCCACTCGTACCGCGAAGTCAGCTGCACCGGCCCGGCCATTTTGGAGTACGCCCAAGCGAAGATCGCACGCAACGCCGGCTTCAGCCTCATCGGGACAAGACCAGGCCGCGCTCTCCGCGGCCACAAAGCGTGTTGCCGGCGGCACGACCGTGCGCAGCCAGGCGTCACCTGCTTCCACACTGCCAAGATTGGCGTAGTCAAGCCGATAGCGTATGAGTTCTCCCGGCACGAAGTTGCTGGCCGCAGTGCTTGCCGTCAGCGCCAGGTCATGGGGTCCATAGCCAAAACGCAGCGGGCCAACCGTCTGACTGGCGACGATAGCGACTTCCGTCTGCGCATCAAGCGCGCCGTCAGGATCGGCCGTCACGCCCACGCGCGAATTCCACGTCGGCGAGACGATGCGTACGCGATGGTGACCGGGCGCAAGATCCGCAACGGCAAACGCGCCTGTTGCGTCGGTGACCGCAGCGCGCAGATCGTCATCCGCCGTGTCAAAAAGCGTGTCGGCACCAGCGAATTGCACTTCAACCGCGACGTCGGCAATGCCCGCTTCACCCGGATCAACCCGGCCGTTCTCATTGCCATCGCGCCAGACAAGCCCGTGCTCGATTGCGCCGCTGAAGGCGACGCCAAAATCGACGCCGGTCACTGTGGCGCCAGATAGTAGCTCAATCTCAATGCGTTGATCCAGGCTGCCGTCTGCTTCGAAGACGCCGGCGAAACCAGGCGGGAACGCGGTGGAATCGACAACGACACGGTAGTCCCCGGGGGGCATATCCGTAAATTGGAACGCGCCACTGGGACCGCTGTCTATCGTTGCCACTGTGCTGCCGTCTTCAGCTTGCAGCATGATGGGCGTCTCTGCTAACGGCAACCGTCCCGCCGTGCCAGAATCCTCGCGCCAGACCTGTCCGCTGATTGCGCCGGATTGGGCAAAGCCGAATTGAAGGGTCTCGGTCATACTCGAAGCCAGGGTAACCGTGACCGGCGACTGCGCGGCCGTGCGCAATGAAAAGCCCGCCACCGCCGCGCCGCTCAGCGTAACGTCGTACGTTCCCTGGCCAAGCCCACTCTGATCAAAGCTGCCACCGGTGTCGGTGTTCAGCAACGGCAAGGTTGCATCCTGCGTCGTGATTTGCACGGCCAGCCCGACCAATCCAGGCTCGGTTTCGTTACGAATGCCGTCGCCGTTGAGGTCATGCCAGGCTTCGCCGGTGATGGCTGCACGACGTAAGGGATCGCTCACGCTGGCGACGATTGTGGGCGGTTCCGGTTCGTCCACAACCGTGGCCGTCGCGAGGACGTCCACCGTGGCGCTTGCAGTTGAGATGGGCAATCTCGTCCGGACTGTGACCGTGCGTGTGGTCCCGCTGGTAGCATCCAGCTGAAAGGCCGGCCAGACGATGACACCAGTAGCTGACGGGTGTTGCGTTCCGTCGAGCGATGCAGCCACAAAATTTAACTCTTGCGGCAATATGACGCGTAGATCCGCAATCTGAGCCGGGTCGGGCGTGTCGTTCTGCAGCCTCAGCTGGTAGGCCAGCGTCTGGCCGGGTTCGATGAAGTCGACATCGTTCTGAAGCAGAAGTTGGAGAGGCTGAGGAGGGGGTGGCGTCTCATCCTGGGCGCGTGCGGACTGCGGCAACAACGTGGCGATGACCAGGCCGGCAAGTAGGATCGCGCCGGCTGCCAGGACTAGTGACATCGTCTTCAGGCGGTGATGAATGCAGCGATGAACGGGCATAAATCGATTAACTCGGTGTGTAGCTTGACGCGCAAGCAATTCCGGCTGCTTGCAGATGGAAGCAGCGCCTATGAAACTAGACGTTGGCGGAAGGAAAAAGTCGCGCCGGCCTACACCGGAACGGCGGTTGCACGGCGGCGTACAGAGATTCGCAGGTAAAAACGCTTCTCTGCGTCCCTCCGTCTTTCTCCGTGCCCATCGCTGCAACTACTGGTCCGGCCTAGGCAAACAGGCCCAAGGCCCAATCGAAGATGCCAAAGAGCTTGAAGATTGAGAGGATGATGATGGCAATGAGGAGGCGCCGCACCCAGAGGTTGGCATTGGGATTGCCGACCGCAAAGCGTACGGCCAACCAGGCGCCAATACTCTGCCCGACGGCCATGAGCAGCCCCAATCCCCAGGCGACTTGATCATTGGCAATGAAGACCAGAATGGCCGAGATGCTCAGCGCCAGTACGATCACCAGCTTGAGCGCGTTCGCTTCGGCCAGATTATAGCCCGCGCCCATGACAAGCGCCGCCAGCAGGAAGATGCCGACGCCGGCCTGGATAAAGCCGCCATACATGCCAATGACAAAAAAGAGGCCGAGTGTGAGCAGTCCGGGCCGTCCTTCTTCCACCTCGGACTGTTCGCGGAGCCAACGTTTCGGATTGAGCAGAATGACAAAGAGCATGATGACCATGACCACGCCAATCACGTAGTTCATCATCTGCTCGTTGATGTCGACGGCAATGCGGGCACCGATAACCGAACCGAGCACGGCCGGCACGATATACCAGATGCCGCCCACTACGTCCAGGTTACCGTGACGGCGAAAAGCGGCGATGCCGACTATGTTCTGGAAGATCACGCCGACGCGGTTAGTGCCATTGGCCACGTTGGCCGGCAGTCCCAGGAAGATGAGCATGGGCAACGTGACCAGCGAACCGCTGCCCGCCAGCGTATTGATGACCCCGGCCAGAATACCGGCGGCGATGGCGAGCAAATAGATGTACCAGGCAAAATCCATGGGAATAGGTCGCTATGAGTAGGAATAGGTGATTAAATTGACAATCGGCACTTGCCGATTGTCAATTGTCAGTTAGAGCATGGGGACGAGCCGAGCCAGGCGTTCAACCGTCCGCTCCAGATCGTCCATGCTGGTGGCGATGCTGAAGCGAACACGGCCTTCGCCCGCCTGGCCAAACGCAATACCTGGCGTGGTGGCAATGTGCTCTTCTTCGAGCAGAATTTCAGAAAGCAGAAGACTGTTCTTCTGCGTCTGCGTGAACTTGGGGAAGACATAGAACGCACCCTCGATGGGCGCACACTCAATCCCGGGAATCTCTGCCAGCGCGTCGAGCATGAAGCGCCGACGGGCGGCGTAGGCGGCGCTCATTTCGTGGACGCACTCCTGGGGGCCATTGAGCGCGGCCGCGCCCGCCGTCATGCTGAAGCTAGCCGCAGAGGTAATGCTTTGGGTTTGGAGCGTACGGGCCAGCTTGACGATTGGCTGCGGTCCGGCCATCCAACCCAGGCGCCAGCCGGTCATGGCATAGCCCTTGCTGAAGCCATTGACAATGATGGTGCGTTCCGCCATGCCGGGCTCGGCTGCCGGGCTTAAATGGACCGCGTCGTCGTAGAGAATGTGCTCGTAGATCTCGTCGCTAAGCAGGTAGAGGTCGTGTTCGATGACCATCGCGGTTAGCTCATCCAATTCCTGGCGCGTGATTACGCGTCCGGTAGGATTGTTGGGGCTATTGAGCATGATGAGCTTGGTGCGATCGGTGATCTGCGCTTCCAGGAGTTCGCGACTGATGCGGAAGTTGTCGTCGCCCGGCAGCGTGACCCGCACCGGGATTGCGCCCTGAAGCTGGACCATGGGGCCATAGCTCACCCAGGACGGGTCGAGGATCAGGACCTCGTCGCCCGGGTTGAGGATCGCGGCCAGCGTGGCATAGAGGGCCCATTTGCCGCCCGGTGTCACCATGATCTGGTCAGGCGTAACGCTGACGCTGTTTTCCCGTACCAGTTTGGCGACGATCGCGTCAAGCAGCGCCGGCGTGCCCCACGAGGTTGGATAGTGGGTGTCACCCGCCAGCATCGCCTCATGGGCAGCCTGGATAATGTGGGCCGGCGTATCAAAATCCGGCTCACCGCCGGCCAGATTGATCACGTCGACGCCTGCCGCCTTGAGCATGCGGCCCTTCTGCATCATCATCGCCGTGACCGATGCCGGCACTGAGTCGAGTAGGGAAGAGAGTGGTTGGACTGATTGGTCCTTGGTTGGGGGCGGGGTTGTCGGGTGGTGGGGTAGTAGGGTTGTAGGGGAGTGGGGCATTGGCGCAGATCGGCCGAAGACGCCAGACTCAACACCTCCCCCCAATACCCCACTCCCCTACAACCTCTAGACCCTAAGACCCTTCGCTCCCGACAACTTCCGCGATCGTGCGGCACAAATAGTCCATATTATCCTCGGTCAATCCCGCAACATTGATGCGACCAGAGCCGACGATGTAGATCGAATAGCGATCGCGCAGAGCCGCGACCTGGTCCGGCGTCAGGCCGGAGAAGGAGAACATGCCCCGCTGCTGGGCGATGAAGCTAAAGTCCTGTTCCACGCCCAACTGGTTGAGCGTCTCGACAAAGAGGTGGCGCATGGCGTTGATGCGGTCGCGCATCTCGCTCACTTCGTTTTCCCATTGCACACGCAGTTCGGGATCGGTGAGGACCGTAGTCACGATCGCACCGCCGTGGGCCGGCGGGTTCGAGTAGTTGGCCCGGATGCGCTTTTTGACCTGGCTTTGGACCGCCTTGGCCGTGTCGGCATCGGCGCTAACGACGGTCAACGCCCCGATGCGTTCATTGTAGAGGCCGAAATTTTTGGAAAATGAGCTGGCAATCAACATTTCGGCGCCGGGCTTGGCCAGCGTATCGAGGCCAAGTGCATCCTCTTGCAGACCCTGGGCGAAGCCCTGGTATGCGAAATCGAAGAGGGGTAGGAGACCCCGTTCTTCTGCTACGTCCGCCACAGCCGCCCACTGCTCGGCCGAAAGGTCGACGCCGGTGGGATTGTGGCAGCAGCCATGGAGTACGACCACATCCCCGGCCGGCATCTGATTGAGGGCCGCCAGCATGGCATCAAAAGCCACGCCATTGCTCTCTTTATCAAAATAGGGGTAGGTCGCAGTCTCGACGCCGGCTGCGGCAAAAATCGCTGGATGGTTGGGCCAGGTTGGGTCGCTGAGCCAAACGCGCTTGCCGGGCAACATGGCCGCCACGAAGTCGGCCGCCACGCGCAAGGCGCCGGTGCCGCCCGGCGTCTGCGCCGTCACTGCCCGCTGCGAGGTGACGATCTCGCTCTCGGTACCGAAGAGCAGCGCCTGCGTCGCAGCGGCAAAATCTGGCGACCCGTCGATCGGCAGGTAGCTCTTGCTCGTTTCGCTGTTCAGAATACGCTCTTCGGCCGTCTTGACCGAAGGAAGAATTGGGGTCTTGCCCGTGGCATCCTTATAGACGCCCACCCCCAAGTTGATCTTATTGGGGTTGGAGTCGCTCTTGAACGCTTCGGATAGGCCCAGGATCGCGTCGGGCGGCGCGGCTTGAATGGTTTCCAGCATGATGCTACCTCAGTTGAATGATAATGGGCGGTTTGACCACAGATTGCTGCGCTGCAATCGTGTGGCGGATGATTCAATGAATATTGTAAATCAATCGCGCGTGATTGCGTACATTGGGGAGAGCAGCATTGGTCGCAATCCGCGTTCTATCTTTATTCTCCCGTCAGAAAAAGCTCGACGAAATCAAACTTCTCCACATCGACCAGCCCCATGTCAGTCAGTTTGAGTTTGGGGATCACCTCTAGGGCCATGAAGCTCATGGCCATGAAGGGATCATGGAGGCGCGAGCCTTGGGCCGCGGCCGCCGCCAGCAGGCGATCATACGCTGCGCGCACCTCGCTGACGGGACGGTCGCTCATGAGGCCGGCGACGGGCAAGGGCAACTCGGCGACTACCGCGCCCGCTCCATTCACAATGACGAGGCCGCCGCCTAACTCGGTGACCGCACGACCGGCCGCCAGCATGGCATCATCATCGGCGCCAATGATGACGAGATTATGGTGATCGTGAGCGACGGTGCCGGCAATGGCGCCGTGTTGGAGGCCCATGCCTTGAATAAAGCCCAGGCCCATGCCGCTGGCGCCGCTGTGACGATCAATTACGGCCATTTTGAGCAGATCGCGTCCGGGGTCGGCCACGGCTAGATCGCCCACGACGCTTGGCGTAAGGATACGTTCCTCCGTGACGAGCTGGTCTTCGAGCACGCCGATGACGCGCATGCGCTCGCCTGCCGCAGGGATGCGCAGGTTGATGCTCTCCCAGTCGATCCGAATCGAACCGGCCAACGCCGGCGGCGCAACGAGCGGCGCCAGCTCGACTTCATCGTGCATCACGCCATCTTCCGCTACCAGCGCGCCCTGGACGTAGACCTGGCGCGGGCGCATATCGTGGAGATCATCGAAGATGATCAAGTCAGCCACCCGCCCCGGCGCCAGCGCGCCGCGATCGCGAAGCCCAAACCACTCAGCTATATTGAGGGTCGCCATGCGGATGGCCGTAACGGGATCGATTCCGTAGGCGATGGCTTCGCGTACCATGTAGTCGATAGAGCCCTGATCGATGAGGTCTCCCGGCATGCGATCATCGGTGCAGAAGCAGATGCGCCGGCTGTTCGCCTCATTGATTAACGGCAGCAACGTATGCAGGTTGTGGGCGTTGGTCGCTTCACGGATGAGGACATAGAAGCCGCGGGCAAGCTTTTCGGCGGCTTCGTCCACTGTCGTCGCTTCATGTTCGCTGCCAATGCCGGCAACGGCGTAAGCGTTCAGCCGCTGGCCGGTCAGGGCCGGCGCATGGCCGTCTTGCGGACGGCCCGCGAACGCGTCCAACTTCGCAAGCACGCCGGCATCGCCAAAGACGACACCGGGATAGTTCATCACCTCGGCCAGCCCGTGGACCGTACCGTCGGCCAGCAGGGGGGCGAGATCGTCGGCGCCTAGCGTAGCGCCGCTCGTCTCCATATGGGTGGCCGGCACGCAAGACGGGGCCATGATCAACACGTTCAGCGGCAGGCCGCGGCTGCTAGCGGCCATGAAGCGGATCCCTGCGACGCCGGCCACGTTGGCCACCTCATGGGGATCGGTGATGACGGTGGTCACGCCGTGGGGCAACACCGCCGCCGCAAAGCCCGCGGGCACACAAAGACTGCTTTCGATGTGAACATGGGCGTCGATCAGCCCGGGGGCCATATAGGACCCGGCGAGATTGCATTCGGTCGCAGCTGTATATCCTGGGCCGACGCCCGCTATATAGCCGTCGAAAATCGCAAGGTCGTTCTCTTCGATCGTGCCGGAAAAGACATTGATCAAGCGCGCATTACGGAATACAACGTCTGCAGGGCGATCGCCGCGTGCCACGGCCAGCAATTCAGCTATTTGCATAATAATCCTCCAAACAATGTGTTGCGGAGAGTTAAGATCGAGGTCAAGTCGTCGCGGAGCGAGCTGACGATATTTATCAGGCGGGCTTTCTCTCTGCCCCACCGGCGCTAGCGCATGGGCAATCTCTACCCGGAGAGTCTGCGAACTCGTCTCTGCCGATGCGATGCATTTCGGTTCCGCCGCGTAAAAGCGAGTGTCGATTCAAGATGGGCGGAAGACTAGAGCCATTCGGAATAGGCGCTCGGCATCTCGCGCCGAGTGCCGAGCAAGAGACACCAGCCAAGCCACAGGACCAGGCCAACCAAAATCAGATAGGGCCAGGGCAGAACGAAGGGCGCGGGCACGAAGCAGAGGCCGGCCCCAATCGCCAGAGCAACCCATGCATTGGGCAAAGCGTTCAGGCGGGCCAAGTCGATGGTCAGCCACGCCGTGACCGCGCCGCCCATGAAGAGACCTGCCCCCAAGAACGTCAGCGCCAGGGTGTCGACGAAGGGGATGAGTTCGACTGCATTAGGCTGGCTGGCAGCGTAGGGCAGCACGTTCATCCAGGTGATCACGCCGGCAATAGTCAAGACGGCACTGATGATCATGAGGCCGCTCTGGAGCATAGTAGCAATGCGGTGGCCGGGCAAGTAACTCCAAATCAAGGCGACGAGCAGCACCATCCATGAAAAGATCGCCAGCAGCCAGAGCCAGCCGCCGGCCATCCATAGCGCCTCGTTTTCCTGCAGCCAGACCTGGCGCGGCAACTGCACGGTTGCCGTACGCAGACCCAAGCGCAAACTGAAGATGGTGAACAAGGATGCCGCCAAAAAAGCCAATCCGGAAAAGCGAGCAGCGTTAATAATGCGCATGGTATCGTTCGGGTCTAGATCAAAGGATTTGACGGTTGCGGGGCGCCCAGTGCGCCGCGATTATACTTTGAAATTAGCGTGTAGTGTACTTGATTTTGATCAAGCTGTCATGTCAAGGTTGGCAAACAAAAAATTCCTACTTGAGTTTTATGACAAAATACCGTACAATGGCACCACGCACCCCTCGGATTAGCGGGTTAATCTTGCGCGTCAGTCCCGAAATCGGTCGGTTTGGATCGAATTCGCACCTCCCAACGCTGCGCACAACTGCTATCTCGACTCTTACCCGTTAGTCAACAGCACTACTCCCAGTGATCGTTTGCTCGGTTCCCGCGCGGCCTTGATGCCGTTTGGGATCGCTTAACAATTGAATACCGAAAGGCAATCATGCAGATCTCGTTTCACGGCGCGGCGCGTGAAGTGACTGGCAGCATGCATCTGATCGAGGTAAATGATCGACGCATTCTGCTGGACTGCGGTCTCTACCAAGGACGGCGTGCCGACACGTACCAGCGCAATTTGAACTTTCCATTTGACCCGGCATCGATTGACGCCGTGGTCTTGAGCCATGCGCATATCGACCACTCGGGCAATCTGCCCAACCTGGTCAAGCAGGGCTTTACAGGCAACATCTGGTGTACGGCGGCCACGCGCAATCTCTGCACCTATATGCTGATGGACAGCGGCTATATTCAGGAGCAGGATGTCTATTATCTAAACAAGCGCAAGCGACGCCAAGGCGAGCCGGAAGTTGAGCCGATCTATACGCAGCAAGATGCCCGACGCAGCTTGACCCAGTTTGTCAGCATGGGCGTTCACCGGCCGGTTTCCGTGGCCGATGGGGTCGAGGTGACCTTCTACAATGCCGGTCATATTCTTGGCGCAGCGTTTATCCGGCTCGATATCCGCGAGCAGAGCAGTGGCCGTAGCTGGCGCGTGGTCTTCAGCGGAGATCTGGGACGTGAAGAGGTCGCCATTCTGAACCCGCCGGAAGCGCTGGATGAGGCCGACTTCGTCATCATGGAGAGCACCTACGGCAATCGTCTGCATGATGACTATCCGCAAGCGCGCAAGCGGCTGCGCAACGTGGTCAATCAGACGGCAAAACGGGGCGGCAAGGTGATCATCCCCGCTTTTGCGGTCGGGCGAACACAGGAGATTGTCTATGCGCTAAATCAACTGGATGCCCAGGGCGACATTCCGCCGCTGCCTGTCTTTGTGGACAGCCCGCTGGCCGTGAACGCAACGGACGTCTTTCGCATGCACCCTGAAGCCTGGAGCAGCGACGTGCAGGAATTTTTGGTCGAGGGCCGTCGTCGCAGCCCGTTTGATTACGGGCGCATTGAGTATGTCCGCTCCGTCCAGCGCAGCAAGCAGCTCAACAACATGTTTGAGCCGGCCATCATCATCAGCGCAAGCGGTATGGCGGAGAATGGCAGGATCCTGCATCATCTCAAGAACAATATCGGTGATGGATCCAATACGATTTTGTTGGTGAGCTTCATGGCCGAGCATACGCTGGGACGGCGGCTCAAGGATGGTGAAAGCCCGGTGCGTATCTTTGGGGAAGAGTACGATGTCGCAGCAGAAGTGGTGTCGATCGACGGCTACAGCGCCCACGCCGACCAGCGTGAATTGATGGACTGGGCGTTGGCATTTAACCCACGGCGACTTCAGGCACTCTTCCTGGTTCACGGTGAGCCGGACGCTGCCGATACTTTGGCGGACAAGCTGACTGGCGCCGGTATGGAAAACGTGACAGTTCCCGTTCTAGGGCAGACAATCACACTTTGAGGGCGTAAAGTAGAGGGGGCAATTGACGCAATGACCCGCAGCACATGAAGACGCAAGCGCAATTTACCCCGACACGTTGTTTTCTGATTTGACAGTTTCTACTTGTATTAAGTGTTCAACAGCGTATTATTCCTGGCATTATTCAGGAACTCACGAAAGGAGCTAGTGATGAAAAAAGTGCATATGGGCGCACGCTACGCCGGCTTCGCGCTGGTCGTGCTGCTGACATTGGCGTCAGTACTGATGCCGATGGCCGCAGAGGCTGCCCCAACCCCCGCACAGGCGGAGTCAGCGCCTCAAAGCGGCTGGGGCAACTGCAGCACGTACCATTACGTGAAGTATGGGCAGACGCTTTCCCAGATCGCAGCGTATTACGGCGTGTCGACCCATGCCATCATGCAGGCTAATGGGATCTACAATCCAAATCACATCTATGCCGGTCAGAAGCTCTGCATCCCGGGCGGAGGCGGTCATCCGTATCCACCGTCGGGCGATTGCTACACGTATCACTACGTGCGGCACGGGCAGACGCTTTCGGGGATCGCAGCATACTATGGCGTCTCCGTTCATGCGCTGATGAGCGCGAACGGGATCCGCAACCCGAACCACATCTATTCCGGTCAGAAGCTCTGCATTCCGGGCGGCGGCGGCCATCCCTATCCGCCGAAACCGCCAGTGCATCCGCAGCCACCGGTGCATCCGCAGCCACCAGTACATCCCAAACCACCGGCTGATGGCTGTACTTATCACCTGGTGAAACATGGTGAAACGCTGTCTGGCATCGCCGCGTACTATGGCGTCTCGGTTCACAGCTTGATGGCGCAGAATGGGATCCACAATCCGAATCACCTCTATGTGGGCCAATGGCTGAAGATTTACTGCAACACGCCGCCGCCACACCCGTGCGGTTACCATCCATGCCCGCCGCCACCACCACCACCGCCGCCGCCGCCGCAGCCCTGCCAGCCGCACCCGCAGCCCTGCCAGCCGCACCCGCAGCCCTGCCAGCCACACCCGCAGCCTTGCCCGGTACCGCCTTCCGGCCATGGCAGTTGGCTTGGAAAGTACTACAACAATAAGTACTTTGAAGGCAGCCCGGCCTTCGAACGCCAGGACGCTGAAGTGCGCTTCAACTGGTACAACGGCAGCCCCGGCTCTGGTGTCTCGGAAGATCACTTCAGTGTGCGTTGGGAACGTAACGTCTACTTTGAAACCGGCCACTATCGCTTTCTGGCCACCTCAGACGACGGCGTACGCGTTTACGTTGACGGCATCAAGGTGATCGACGGTTGGAACGTACATCCCGTCACTGAATATGCCCAGGATGTCTACATCAATGGCGGACATCACACGGTTGTTGTTGAGTACTTTGAAGAGTCCGGCGATGCCAGCATCTATGTTCGCTGGGGACGCCGGTAGGAGAGCGCAGAATTGAGAACGCGGGGCGCGGAATGATTGTGCGTCACCGCTGAACCGCCATTTAAGTTGGGACCAGGTGAAACAGAAAGGGCCCCGGTCCAAGTGCAATGAGCACTTGGACCGGGGCCCTTTTTTTGCGTTGCGTGCGGCCGCAGTGGTGTTAGGCGGGCAGGTCCTCAAGGCTTGACAGGCGGGCGTTCTCCAGCGCATCGCGTAGGTGGCCGGCTACCTGCTGCATGCCGGCTTGCTTGACGTGCTGTGAAGTCTCCTGAAGCAACTGCTGGACCGGTGCATGGCCCGGCTGCAGCCGGGCAATTTCCAGGACGACCTCTACGTACTCCTCCAGCAGGCTACGCTGCCCGGCAAAACGCAGCGCCTGGCGCAGCAACCGGCTGCTTTCATGCATCTGCCCTTCGCGTGCGGCCACGTCTGCCAAACCGAGCAGCGCCTGCACATGCGTGTAGGGATAGAGATTGATCGGGTCGGCCAGCGCGTCCTGCAGCATCTGTTTGGCGGTGGTCAGGTCATCCCGCCCCAGCGCTACAAGCCCCAGACCGATATTGGCACTGTTGCGATGGTTGCGAAACGCGTCGCTCGTATCAAGAAAATCGACTACCCGGTGAAGGCGTCGCGCTGCTTCCTCCAGACGCCCGGCGTGCAGCGACTGAAAAGCGCTGGCAATGCGTGGCCACAAGCTAACCAGTTCGGCGGTGGTGTCGCCCTGGCGATTGAGCGTCATGCTCTCTTCATTTAGCTCTTGACTACGTTCCCAATTGCCCAGCATGCGCGCCGTGACGGCCAACTGGAAGTAACCAATGCTGGCAAGAGAGCGCTGCCCCGTCTCAACCGCAAGCCGAACCGACGCCTCAAGGCATGTCGCTGCCTGTGCCAATTGCCCCTGCACGCGCAACGTCCAACCATAGTCGAGCAGCGGCACGACGGCATGAACGGGTGACAAGATGCTCAGGACATCGTGGACGGGGTCTGTGGGCACCGGCGGGGGCGGAATGAAGGCTTCCCAAGAGTTTAGATTGCCGCCGTCATAGGGGCTATAGATGCGCCGGCGTCGCTCCAACAGGTCGGTGACGATGAGCGCACGCTCGGCTACATTGTTTTGGATCAAAGCATCCATCAGCTGATCCAGCAGTTCATTGCTTTCCCGCTGTTGCCCCACCAATTCCAGAATGGCGGCCAGACGACTGTGCGCCGTCAGCATCAGTTGGAGGTCATCCTGGGCCCGAGCCCAAGCATGAAGCCGGCGATAGGTATCGGTCACGCCGTCTGGGTCCAGGAGGCTTTCATAGGCCAAACCCAGGCCCTGCAATGCCCGGGCATAGAGCAACGCCTCATCGGCATCTTCCTCTGGTCTTTGGAATGCGTCAAGAGCATGCTCAAAGTGGGTGATGGCCTGACGGAAACCAAAGCTCTTCAAGACCATTTCGCCAGCCAGGACGCTGTAGCGGCCATAGTCGAGACGTTCGTCGGCGCCGGCCAGGCCCAGGTGAAAGGCGGTTTCGCTTGGATTGATCTGGGCTTTGCCGGTCTGGATGAGTGCATTGCCCACGTCGCGATGCAAGCGCCGGCGCTGGAGCGCATTGAGGCGATCGTAGACCGACTGGCGCACGATTTGGTGGCTGTAGTCGAGGCGATCATCCGGGCGCTCAAGCAGAAACTTGCGTCGCAACAGCACCTCCAGACCATCGATCGGATCCTGGCGGGCCGCGGCCTCCAGCAGATCCAGGCTGAAATCCCGGCCAATCACCGCGCACAATTGCAGGACTTCGATCGCGGCCGGCGGCAGCCGCTCAATTCGCTCCTGAACAATTTCGTCCACACGTTGATTGTGATGCAGCGTCAGGACGCGCTGATATTTGCTTGACCACCGGTCTGTCATCTCGTCGAGCTGCTGATCCTCGCTCGACTGATAGCGTTCCTGCAGATCGCGCAAGGCTTCGGTCACAAAGAGTGCGTTGCCTTGCGTTGCTTCGTAAAGAAAATCCACCAGTTCCGACGCATCTCGGCCCATCTCGCCGGAGAAGTGTTCCACAAATTCTCGCACCGCCTCGATCGACAGGCGTTCCAAACCGATTACCTGGGCCTGCTCCGTGCGGTTGAAGGCGTGGAGGAGGGTAATCAGGGCTTCGTTTTCTGGCAGATCATCGGTGCGGTAGGCCAGCAGCAGGAAGATCGGCATCTCGCGCAGGCGCTGGGCCAACCGGCTCAATACGGCCAGCGTGTCCTGATCCGCCCAATGGAGATCGTCCATAAAGAGCAGCAGCGGGCGCAGCCTGGCCAATTCGGCCAGGAAGGCGACGATGCCTTCGATCAGGCGCTGGCGGTGTTCGTCCGTGTGGATATGTGCGTCGCTGGTCGGCGACAGCAATTCGGGCAGCAGGTCCTGCAAGCTCGGGATGATTTGCGCCATTTGGGTCAGGCTGGCCATGGGCAAGCCGTGGAGAGATTCCTCGGGCAGGGCGTGCAAGTACCGACCAATGCCGTCGGCCAGGGGCGCAAAGGGCAATGTCCGCTCGATCTGCTGACAACTGCTGCTGAGCACAGTTGCACCCGCCTCTGAAGCGCTCTGGAGCGCGTTGTAAGCAAGGCGGGTCTTGCCGACGCCGGCTTCACCGGCCAGTACGACCAGCCGGCCATTTCCTTGCAGAGAGTGCTTGATCTGCGCTTGCAACTCGGCCAATTCTTGCTCGCGTCCCACAAAGATGTCGGCGAATTGACGGCCCAGTTGGGGCAGCATGGCGCTCGGGGGCAGCACAAACTTGTTCTTCTGCGCACCATGGGAATTGATTGGGGCTAGTGATGAACCCGGCGTTACGTGGCTCAAGACGCTGGGCGACGAAGGCGTGATTTCGCCATTGAGAATGCGCTGATGCAACATCTGGGTCAGGGGACTGGGGTCGGCCCCTAACTCTTCCGCCAAAATCGTACGGCAGCGTTCGTAGGTGAGCAGCGCCGCGGCACTATCGCCTGATTCGGCCTGGAAGCGCATAAGCAGCTGGTATGCATTCTCGCGCACCTCATCGTGGGCCAGAATACGGCGACAGGCAGAAATTGCCTCGGCGTATTCGCCTGCCGCAGCCTGAAGCTCGGAAAGCTCCAGCAGGGCGTTGAAGTAGCGCTCGCGCAGGCGATCGCGCTCGTTTTGGGCCCAATCGGCGTAGGGATCGCTAATCAAATAGTCATCGTGATAGAGGGCGACGGCCTCTTCGAGCAGCGCCTGGCGTTTGGGCAGTTCTTCGACCTGATGCCCGGCATTGAGGATCTGCTCAAATGCCTGCACGTCGAGCCAGATGTCCGGGTGCATGTGAAATGCATAGCCAGGACTCTGGGTGATGATGTAGCGGGATGGCGCACGGTTGGGGCGGTCGGGTTCGAGCACGTTGCGGAGTGCGTTGATGGCGCTGCGCAAGGTCGTGGCGGCAGCACTCGGCGTGCTATTGGGCCAGAGTGTTTCGATGAGCCGGTCAGTCGAGACCGGCCGGGGCCGCTCGGTGATGAGAATCTTGAGCAGTTGCCGCGCTTGACGCGTGTGCCAGTCGCTTTCAGTGACCGCATGCTGATCGCGTACGACCTGCAAAGTGCCGAAGGTGCGAATTTCAATCTTGGGGAGCATGTTTTTGCCTATCTGGGCCATAACCTACAAAGGTCGAACCCAAGCCTGTCGGTCGATAAGGTCTGCGCCCGGTCCATCATTCGAGCGCGTGTATGGCATATTTTATCGAAGGCACTTTTCCTGTCAGCAACGCAATCTGTGCGGTCCGGTTATTCGCCTGCCTCCGCTGGGGCAATTGACGGTTCCCTTCCATTTTACCCTAACCAGGGGGCTTTGCCAAACAATTATAACGCAGTGCGGCATGGCTTTCGGGAGGGGCACTTCCAATGGCACTTACAACAAAAAAAGCCGGGCTCAACGGGGAGCCCGGCTTTTTTATACAGTTTCGCCTAGCGTGGCGTAATACGTGCGTAGTTCGGCCATTCTAGCTTGAAGCCGAGTTGATCGGCCAGGAGATTTTGGAAGTCCGCCAGGTGCGCTGGATCATTGCGTACCTGGCGCGGCGTCAGCCCCTTGGTTAGACACCATGCCGCCAGCGCGCCTGCAGCCTCGCCGATATTCCACTCGACGGGATGGAGGCGGTAGCAGCCGTTGGTGATATGGGTCACGCCCAGGTTCTTACACGCTGGCAACAGGTTTTCAACCCGCTGCGGAATCAGCGAGCCAAGCGGAATCTGGAATGGATAGTTGCTGATGTCGACGTAGTTGCGCGGCGCGGTGCTTGGGTGGAGGTCGATGCGGTAGGAGCCGGTGCCTACGCTATCGTGAAATTCCTCTGCACCGACCAGGCCTGCGGCACCGCGCTGCTCCGTACCGACGTGCTGCTCCACAACGGTGAATTCGGCCAGAATGCGTCGCGCCTCACGCACGTAGACGTACTTGGCCAAACCATCTTCGGTCCCCACGATGTCGTGGCGGAGACGCAGGCCCGGATAGCCATAGCCGCCATCATGTCGGGGCGCTTCCGTCTGCATCCAGTAGAGCAACGAATGGCTCAGCTGCTTGCACTGGCGCAGATTTTCCTGCACCTCTTCCACCGGCACGCCGACCAGCGGTCCCAGCCAGTAGTCAATCTGGGGCCAGTTGACCAGCGTGATGCTGCTGGCGTAGCGGCCTTCCGGATAGTACTTCTTATAGAAAATGCGACGGTAGTGCCAGAAATCGCCCACCTTGCGACCATCCTGGGGGCCGTCAAAGATGGCGCGATGGCGCGCGTCCAACGTTTGGGGATCGACGTCTTCCCAGCCAAGCTGCGGACCGGGCCAGAAATCGGCCTGGTAACCCTTCCAGAAATCATAGTCTGTCGGCTTTTCGATCGTGTGATCTGCGCCCGGCAGGTAGTCAACGGCAAAACACCAGGTAATGGCCTGCTGATCCAGCGGTGCAGGGTCACCCTCCACCGCATGAAGCTCGCCGGTCTGCGCTTGGCTCTCGGCGCCGATAATGTGTTCGACATCGGCAAATTCGAGCAGGTCGCCCAGTTCGGTTGCGTCGATGATGTAGGGAGCGTGGGCGACATACTGCGCGTCGCTGTGATCATCTTGCAGGGTAACGGATCGAACCACGTCGCCGTCAGTCTCGGCCGCAATCGGCCGCGTATTCAGCAATAGCTCTAGCTGCAGGTTGGAGCGGTAAGGCGCCAGCATCTCCAGCATTGCAGCGAGCGCAACGCGCGGTTCGTGACAGAGTGGGCTGACGTTGCCGTTGCCCGGGTTGAGGTGGACATCGGCCCGGGCTTCGGCAACGAGCGGGTAGTTCTGGCGATAGTAGCGGCGGATGTTTTCGCGCAGGCGACGATAGCTGGCCGTACAGCCGGTCGTTTCAATCCAGGGATGCTCGTCCGGCGGCACGGCCTGGGCCGTCATCTGCCCGCCAATCCAGTCCGTCTCCTCGGTGAGGATCACGGTCTTTCCCAGTCGAAGCGCGGCCAGGGCTGCGGCCACGCCCCCTAGTCCCGCGCCGACAACCAGTACGTCGCACTGAAGTTCTTTCATGATTCATCCTTTAACAAGTTTGATTGCTTGGTTTGTTTTCGTGACATCACCAGCCGCCACCGTACCCCTGGCCATAGCGCATGGGACCGCGCCACGCCCACGGGTTGCGTGCGTGGAGTTCCACCGGGTCAAAGTCCGACTCGGTGACCAGCAGACTGCCCTCCTCCACGATCGGCCGCGCTAAGCCTGCTAAATAGTCGATCAGCGCCTGCTTGAGACGCTGCAACTCATGACTGAGCGTCGCATCGTTCGCCAGATTGTGGAGGTTGTTCGGATCTGCTGCGGTATCAAAGAACTGCTCGACACCTCCCTGCGTGTAGTACACATACTTCCAGCGACCGTCCGTGGCAAAGGCAGTGGCGTTCTCGGCCTGTCCACACTCGCCGCAGACGACGCGCTCGACGTTCCTGCCGGATTCAATCTGTGGCAGAAGCGAGACGCCGTCGATGTCGTCCGGGACGGGCAGCCCGACCATCTCGAGCACCGTGGGGTAGAGGTCTGCGGTGAGAACCGGTGAGTCGATCTCTTGACTGGGACGTGCCATGGGCATCCAGTCGGGCACGCGCACGATGAAGGGAACATCGGCCGAGCCCGAAAGGAAGGTGGTCTTGCCCCACAGCCCGTGGTCGCCCAGGTGTTCACCGTGGTCCGAGTTGAAGATGATGGCCGTGTCGTCGTAGAGATGCTTCGAGCGCAATTCGCCCAAGAAGCGTCCCAACTCGTAGTCGATCTGCGAGATTAGCCCGTAATAGCGCCGCCTGGCCTCGCGAATCACCTCATCACTCAGTTGCGCCCATTTCCCGACGAGCCGCTTCTGGACGAAAGCCGGCGGATCATCATCGGTCCCAACCCAGTTGCCAAAGAGCGGTTCAGGAATCGTGAAGTTGTCATACATCCGATCATAGGGCGCCGGCGGATCGAACGGACTATGGGGCGCCTCAAAGACGATCCACAGGAAGAAGGGCATCTCCGGATCGCGCTGGGCCAGGAAGCGGATCGCTTCTTCCACGATCCAGTGCGTGTGGGTGAAGCGCTGCGGCATGGGCGCGGTCGTGGGATAGACCTCGTTGCCGCCCAAGCCGTGGCCGCGATACATGCCGGCGTAGGGTGATTGCTCCAGCCAGTTGACGTAGTCGTTGGGGTGGAGCGTGATGTGCTCGAAGCCCATGCGCGCCCGGTCGGGCGCGAAGTGCATCTTGCCGATCGCCTTCGTCTGATAGCCGGCCTCGCGCGTCAGCCGGCCCGGCAAGCTGACCTGCGGATCGATTGGTGAACGTTCGTGGAAGTTGTAGGGCATGCCGAAACGCGAGCCGCTGCGCCCGGTGAGCATGGTGACGCGTTGGGGCATGCAGACCGGGCAATCGGCATAGGCTTGGGTAAAGCGTGTGCCTTCTGCGGCAAGCTGATTGACGTGGGGCGTCATGACCGGATGATCGCCGGCCAAGCCGCCAAGGCAATCGCCCCGCCATTGGTCCGCCGTGATGACGACAATATTGGGTTGTTTCATAGGACTAATCCTGGTCGTCTAGATTGATGTTTATCCCTTGATGCCGGAGAGCGTCACGCCGCGGATGAAGTAGCGTTGACCGAGCGCAAACATCACCAGCATGGGAATGACCATCATGGTCGAGAGCGCCATGAGATAGTGGGTGTCGGGCAATTGCCCACCGCCGCCGCGCAGCGTGTAGAGACCGACCGCCAGCGGGCGCAGATCGGGCCGACCGGCCATGTAGATAAGCGGAGCCAGGAAGTTGTCCCAACTGTCGCGAAAGGCAAAGATGGCCACCGCGGCCAGTGCAGGCTTGGAGAGCGGCATGACGATGCGCCACCATATGCCGAACTCGTTGCAGCCGTCGATGCGCGCGGCGTCCGACAGCTCGAAGGGTATGCCGCGGAAGAACTGACGCAGCAGAAAGACAAAGAACGGATTGCGTGCCAGCAATTGAGGCACCGTCACCGGCAGAAAGGTGTTGATCCAGCCGATGTCGTTGTAGAAGACGTAGAGCGGAATCATGCGCACGATGTAGGGCATCATCAGCGTGCTGAGCAGCACCAGGAAGAGGAAGTCCCGGCCGGGAAACTCGATACGCGCAAAGCCATAGGCAACGAGAGAACACGTAATCACTGAGCCGATGACATTGGCGGCGACGATCACCATGGAGTTGCGGAGCCAGAGACCGACTGGCGCCACCTGAAAGACGTCGATGTAGTTGCGCCACATGACCGGATCGGGAATCCACTCGGGCGGCCACACGGAGATCTGCTGCATGGTCTTGAGCGATGTGGAGAGCGTCCAGAGCAGGGGAATAATCATCAGCGCCGATCCGGCGATCAGGATCAGATGCAGGGTTGTGTTGCCAAGCAGGCGCCGGGTCTTCATACCCATGAGACTCATATTTGACCCCCTAGCTATAGTAGACCCAGCGGTCCGAGGTCCGATAGACCAAGACCGTGACGCCAAAGACCACAATGAAGAGCATCACGGCCAGCGCCGAGGCGTAGCCCATGCGGAAGTAGCTGAATGCGTTGTTGTAGAGGTGCAGCATGTAGAGCAAGGTTGCGTTGCGCGGTCCGCCACCCGTCATGATGAAGGCATTGTTGAAGGCCTGGAAAGCTGCCACGAGCCCCATGATCAGATTGAAGAAGATGGTCGGCGTCATCAGCGGAATTGTCACCCGTCTGAGTCGCTGGAAGGGGTTGGCGCCATCGACTTCGGCCGCTTCGTAGAGCTCTTGGGGAATGCCCTGGAGGCCGGCCAGGAAGATAATCATGGCCGCGCCGATGGTCCAGAGGCTCATGATGATGAGCGCGGGCATGGCCCATTGGGGATCGCTGAGCCAGCGCACCGCCGGCAGGCCGATTAACTCCAGTCCGTAGTTGAGAATGCCGCGCCGGGTCTCGAAGATGAAGATCCACACGATGACCGCGGCCACGGTGGGCACGACCGAGGGCAGGTAGAAAATCGTCCGGTAGACGGCGCTGCCGCGAATCTCGGCGTTTAGCAGCAACGCCAGGACGAAGGCCGTGCCAATGCCCAGCGGGACGCTGACAGCAATGAAGTAAAACGTATTGCTGACCGACTTCCAGAAGAGGGGGTCGCGTGTCAGCGCCTCTTGATAGTTGGCCAGGCCGATAAAGTTCTCCGTGCCCAGCGCGTTCCATTCGGTGAAGCTGTGATAGAAGCCCGAGATGATCGGGATCAGATCAAAGAACAGAAAGGAGACGAGCCAAGGCGAGATGAAGAGATAGCCGATCAGCCATTTGTGGTTGTTGAATAGGTTCTGAATAGGGCGGACCCGGGAGGCCCGCCCCATTTCAGCGCTTTGCGCCGTCATTCGCTACTGCTCCAGTATTCGTCCAACAGAACCTGGGCCTGCTCGGCCGCATCGTTGAGCGCCTCTTCCGGCGTCATCTCGCCAAAGAGGGCAGCCTCAACTGCCTGGTTGACCATATCACGCACGCGCACGTGATCGGGGAAAAGCGGCACGGAAACATCCCGTTCCAGCGATTCGAGCACCACGTCCCAAGAGGGGTTGACTTCGTAATACATCTCGTTCTGGTTGACGGCACGAATGGGCGATGGGCGACCTTGCTCCATCATGAACCAGCCTGCGCCATCTTCTTCATAGGTAATCTTCTGGATCCACTTGACCGCGGCTTCGCGCTTCTCTTCCGGCACGCCGCTGGGAATCACATAGCCCCAACCAAAGGCTTCGCCGGAAATGCCCTGGGACTGGGCGTCCGGGTTGTCGGCGTTGTAGGGGCGCAGCCCAACTTCATACTGCAGCTCAGGCTTGAACGTATTCATGTGGAAGAAGATGGAGACGTTTGGCGTGGACATGGCCTGGGTGTCGTTGTACCAGGGTTGGGATTCGTTGGCTTCCTGGCCCGTGATGAAGAAGTCGTAGACGTTCTCCACGCCGCCGTTGATCTCGTTGGTGAAGTCAACCATCCACTGGAGCGTCTCCACGCCTTCAGGTGAGTTAAATTCCACGGTCGTCAGGTCGTCGGAGTAGATCTTGCCGTTGTTGGTGTAGAGCCAGGCAAAGAACGCGCCGGCGTTCGCGTCAGAGCCCTCTCCGATCACGTTGACGCCTAGTTCGAGAATACCCCTGTCATCCAGCACGGTTAAGGCTGTCGCGGCCTCTTCCATCTCGGCCCAGGTCATCGGCGGGACCGGTTCCAGCCCGGCAGCTTCGAACATGTCGCTGTTGATCAGCAAGATGCCGGTGACGCCGCCGCCCGTGGGCATGGGCATGGAATAGAGCTCATCTTCCCAGTACATGTTGTTGATTTCGCCTGGATAAAAGATGTCGAGATCCAGGCCAAGGTCATCAACAATACCCGTGATGGGCACGATCAAGCCGTCATCGGCCAGCTTGAGAATTTCGGAACGGGTGGCCATGATGACCTCAGGCGGATCGTTGCTGGCCAGCGCCGTGAACATGTTTTCCTGACGACGTTCCCAGGGCTGACCCTGATTGACGACGGTGATGCCAGGATTGGCTGCCTCGAAGTCAGCGATCATCTGGTTGATCAACTCTTCACGCGCGGCCAGCCAATGATTCCAGAAGTGCACGGTTACATCTTCGCCTGCGTCCGCGACTGCCTCGCCTTCTGTTGCGGCGCCGGTGTCCGCCGGCGCTGCCGGCGCTGTACAGCCAGAGAACGCGCCGATCAGCAGCACGAGGGCCAGCGCGATCACCAAAAATTGCCAGCCAAATACTCGTTTCGTTGTTTTCATAAACTTGTCTCCTAGGGTCTAGAGGGTTACTGAAGAGAAACGTTTCAGAAAAGAAACAAAGGAAAACGAACTGAATCATCAACGTCGAAAATCCTGTGTATTGGGCGCTCTGTTGTGGAGATCATCTCCTTTCTCGTCTTGAATGCACGTCTTGAGTGCACGCCGAATTCACTGACGAATCGGCGGCGCAGCCAGCGTGCTGCCAGGCACATATGTGCAGGGCAATGTAATGTGCCGGGGGGCTGCCGCCGCGGGTTGGGCAAGGATTTCGGCCATGATGCGTACGGCGTGGGCGCCCATCGCGCGACGGGGAATCGAAAAGGCGGTCATGTCGGCATAGGGCAGGCTTCCCTCCATGGGATCGCCCATGGTTGCTACCGATAGGTCATGGGGCGGCGTGAGCTGCAATGCTTCCATACAGGCGGGAAAGCAGTCAGTCACTGGTCCCGTGTCAAGCACAAAGGCCGTAACGCCATCCGCCAACATAGTGTGAACGACCTCTGGCGTCAGAATTTCTGCCTTCGGGACGGTCCGCAATCGCGACGGATCGTATGTCAATCCTGCCCGCTCATGCGCCAGGCGATAGCCGAGGCGTCGGTCGACTTGAGATTCGTTCGTCGTGTCCAAGCCCAGATATCCGATGCGGCGATGGCCGGCTGCAATCATGTGGCCGACCAGTTCTTCAGTCGCTTCCACATAATCCGCCGCCACGTAGGAGAGCTGGCGACCGGGCAGCTCGCGGCGGCCCACGAAGACAAAGGGATAGCCCTCATCCACCAATCGTTCTACCTCCTGCTTGTCTTCGGCAATGCCCAAGAGGATGGCGCCGTCGGCCATGCGCAAGCGATTGACGCCCTGCTTGTAGATGTGACGCTGACCGCTCTCGCTGCCGGCGCTGGTGAAGAGCAGCAGATCGTAGCCTTGCCGCTCCGCCTCTTCCTCAATCCCAACGAGAAACCGGTAGTAGAAATCGCGATGGATCAGGGGAAAAATTGCCTCGAATGTGAAGACGCCCAGGAGCGAATTTTGGCCGCCGGCCAGGCTCCGCGCCGCTGGATCCACGACGTAGCCGAGCTCGTCGACCGCGCTGAGCACGCGTTCACGCGTCTCCGCGGGGATGCGGACGTTTTCGCCGGTTCTGTTGTTGATGACCAACGAGACGGTCGTAGGAGACACGCCGGCCAGGCGCGCCACGTCCGTCTGACGGATTCGCCGCTTCATAGGGCTTTCTTCACAGAGTGATCGATCAGCCGACCGCTGGGACGGCCAAGAATTCGGTTTTTTAGGGTGGAAATGCGCTGATAAAGCGCTTTAGCAGGATTATAGCAGCCCTACTGGGGTGTGTCAACCCTCAATTTTGAACCGGGTGCATACCATATATGTGGGGCTGCTGTAGAGAAAGCGCAATGGGGGCAACCGGGGCTTTCGGGAGCGGGCCCGCCGGGCATGAATGCCCTGGCTAGCAGGGTGCGCCCCCTGAAGCGGGGCTTGCCTGTCGAGAGAAAAGTCCCATTTGATGGGACGCCGCGGTCTAACCCAGGGCATTCATGCCCGGGCCGCCATCACGGTGAATGGCGCAGGATTAACGACATACGCCTGAAACAAGATGTTGTGGACAAAGAAGGGGCAACCGGGGCTTTCGGGAGCGAGCGCGCCGGGCATGAATGCCCTGGCTAGCAGGGTGCGCCCCCTGAAGCGGGGCTTGTCTGTCGAGAGAAAAGTCCCATTTGATGGGGCGTCGCGGTCTAGCCCAGGGCATTCATGCCCGGGCGGTCGTCCTGGTGAACGTCAACGTATGGAGAAGCCGAACGGCTTACGCAATAGCCGATTGAAAGCAACGGGCGTATCCTATTCCGCGCTCCGCACTCCCCGCTCCGCGCTGCTAAAACCCTTGCAGCTTGCTCAAGTCCGCCACGCTGTCAGGCAGCGCAGCAATCTGTTGGGCCAGGGCCAGGCGCGCTTGGCGCAGATCTTCGTCTTCAGCATTGACCAGGACATTCTCGAAGAAGTCATGGATCGGTCCCTGCAACGCACGCAACTGTTCGCCCAGCACTTCAGCTGGTTCGTCGCTTGCGGCCATGGCTGCGGCGGCGGCTTCGTAAGCATCGTGCAGCGGTTGCTCCACCGACTCGACGTAGGCTGCGGCATTGAGGCTAAGCGCTTCGTCCAGCGTGCGGGTGATGCGTGCTGCCCGCGCATAGGCGGTGAAGACCTCCTCCCACCAGGGCTGCCCGACCAGCACACGCAGCGCCTGGGCGGCGCGCAGCGCCCCGTAGGGATTATCGCCGCGCGCGGTCAGCACTGCTTCGACGACATCGTGGGGCATGCCCAAATCGAGCAAGACGCCCTGCAGACGCCGCGTGATAAAGGTCGCGGCCTCAGCCAGCGCTTCTTCGGACACATCGATCGGTTGGCGCGCAGCTGCCGCCGCCAAGCCTGCGGCGACGCTGAAGTCGGTTTTGGTTTCCAATAAGTTGTTGACGATGCCCAGCGCGGCCCGGCGCAGGCCAAAGGGATCGGCGCTACCGGTCGGCTGCGCGCCGGCGGCAAAGAGACCAACCAGACTGTCGAGCTTGTCCGCCAGGGCAAGGGCCAGTCCGGCTGCGCTCTGGGGCGCAGCATCACCAGCCGCACGAGGCAGATAGTGCTCGCGAATCGCCTGCGCGACTGCCTCACTCTCACCCGAGTGCTTGGCATAGAGCTCGCCGATGGTGCCCTGAAGGCTCGTCATCTCTACCACCATATTGGTTACGAGGTCAGACTTGCTCAACGCGGCGGCTCGGCGCACAGTCGCCAGATCGGCCTCATCCAGTTGAAGCAACGTCGCGACCTGAGGCGCCCAATTCGACCAGCCGATTGACTTTGTCCAGCATGGAGCCCAGCTTGGCATGGAAGGTGAGTGTGCCCAGGCGGGGCGTGTAGCTCTCCAGGGGGCGCTCGGTGTCCTGGCGATAGAAGTAGGCCGCATCGGCGTAGCGGGCGCGAATGACGCCCTCATTGCCGGCAATCACGACCTCTGGCTGATCCAATCCCGAGCTATTGGCCACCGTGATGAAATAGGGCAGGAGGTTCTCTTGGATCTGTTCATTGTCCTTGCCAAAAACAGGGAAGTAGCGCTGATGCTTCTTCATGACGGCGATGAGCACCGGCATGGGCAGCGTCAGGTATTTCTCTTCAAAACGACCAAGCAGTGCAGTGGGCGCTTCAATCAAGTCGGTCACTTCATCGAGGAGGTCCGGGTCATCCGGCGTCACGCCGTTGACGGTTACCGCGGCTTCGTTGACCTGTTGCTCTACGAGTTGACGGCGTTCATCCCGGTCGATGACGATGCCTTGAGCAGCCACCTGATCGAAGTAGCTGGCGCTGTCAGGCACCGTAAATGTGGTGAATTCGCCCGCCGGTAAATCCGCCGCCGCGTCGGCAAAGCGCGGGCCACGGCTCATGCCGCCGCTCGACGTGTCGGCCCAAGTGAAGGGCACAAGCTGATCGCCGTAGCGGGCGACGATCCAGCGCAGAGGGCGGGGGTAGCCGAGATTAGAAGCGTTCCAGCGCATGGTCTTGCGCCAGCGCAGCCCGTCGAGCAGGCGCGTGCTCAACGCCGGCAGAATGTCCGCCGCAGGGAGGCCTGCAACGCTCTTGACTGCGTAGAGATAGCCGTCGCGCTGCTCCAATTCTTCCACGGGGAGGCCCTGACCGCGGGCAAAGCCGGCGGCCGCTTTCGTGGGTTGACCGTCAGCATCAAAGGCGCGATCCAGCGCGGGACCGCGCTTCTCGACCACTTCATCCCGCTGCCGTGGCGCCAGGTCCGTTACGTAAGCTGCCAGGCGCCGCGTTGTGCCGGTCACGCGCAGGTCGGCGTAGTCGAGCTTGAACTCGTCGAGCAGGGTAGCCAGCGTCTCTTCGATCTGCGCGATGCCGTCCACCACGTCCTGAGGCGGCAGCTCTTCAGAGCCCAACTCGATGACAAAGTCCTGCGCGTCGTCAACCGGCGTCACGGTTTCAGCCGGTAGAGGGGCGTCATCTGCAGCCTGCGCTTCGTTTGCGCCATTTTGCCCCAGCCAGGGATACTCCTCTTTCTGGCGCTGCTGGACGTAGAGTTCGGAGACGCTGCGCGCCTGGCGGCGCATGTCGGCGAAGAACTTGGCGCGCTCGGTGACGCCAATCGCGCCGCGTGCATCGAGCAGGTTGAAGGTGTGGCTCTGGCGCAGCACGAAATCGTGAGCAGGCACGACCAGTCCCCGGTCGATGCAGGCCTGGGCCTCAGCCTGATAGATGTCGTACATCTGCTTGAGCCGGTCGACGTCGGCCAGTTCGAAGTTATAGACACAGTGCTCCACCTCGGCCGGGCGATAGAGCTCGTCAAAGGTGTGAACGCCATCCACATCGATATCCCAGACCTGGGTCTTGTTCTGAAGATACATGACGATGCGGTCCAGGCCGTAGGTGATCTCGACGCTGACCGGATCGAGCGGCAGGCTGCCGGCTTGCTGGAAATAGGTGAACTGGGTGATCTCCTGGCCGTCCAGCCAGACTTCCCATCCCAGGCCCCAGGCGCCCAGCGCCGGCGATTCCCAATTGTCCTCGACAAAGCGCACGTCATGCTTCGTCAGATCCAGACCGATGGCTTCCAGGCTGCCCAGGTAAAGCTCCTGGGGGTTGCCCGGGTCCGGCTTGAGGATGACCTGGTACTGGTTGTGCATTTGCATGCGATTGGGATTTTGCGCGTAGCGGCCATCATCGGCGCGGAAGGAGGGCTCGACGTAGGCCACGTTCCACGGCTCGGGGCCGAGGACGCGCAGCACGGTGGCCGGGTTCATGGTGCCTGCGCCGACCTTCTCGCTGTAGGGAAACCAGTTGAGACAGCCGTGGGCCGACCAATAGGCGTCAAGCCGGCGAATTACTTCTTGCATGGATGGATGAGAACTCATGAGTTACCTGCTTATCTTCACTGAAGTTGATCATGTTAAAGCGACTACGATAGGGAAAAACTGATGGAGCGTAGATTATGTTGATAAAGCGAATTTCGGCGGATTTTTTTAGAGTAATCAGCGGCTATCCGTCCGATCCGTACGATCTGCGTTCTATCCAGAGTCGGTCTTCTACGGCAGTACCCGCAACGGCACGGGCACAAAGACGAGAATAAAAATGACAATGACAGCAAAGCCGATGTAGCGGCGGCGCGGATCGAGCTCGGTCACGTCGTCCAGGGCGGGCGGATGATAAGGACCGATGACTGTAAAGATCAGCACGAGCCAGAGCAGCCAGCCCGTCCAGCCAACGTTGACCAGCTGGGGCACAAGTCGCTGCACAGGCGCCAGCCCGGCGACGCCCAGGACTGCAATTGCGCCGATGGCGATTTGGTTGATGCGGCGCGCCTGTTCGCCGAACATGGCGAAGACCGTGTGGCCGCCGTCGAGCTGACCGACAGGTAGCAGATTGAGTGCCGTGACGAGCAGACCCGCCCAGGCCGCGGTCGTCACCTGGTTCATGAGCACGTCTTCGCCCGTGATCGGGTCGGGCAGGGGCTTGCCAAAGGCCCAGATCTTGGCGAAATAGTAGAGAATGCTGTTGCCTTCGAGAAAGCCGCCGCTAAAGTCAGGCACGGCCATGGGACTGGCGCGCAGACCGAGAAAGAGCAGCGGGACGGCAAGGACCAGCCCGGCCAGGGGACCGGCCACGCCGATGTCGAAGAGCTTGCGCCGGTCAGGAATCGGCGCCTTCATCTGAATAAATGCGCCCATGGTACCAAAGGGCGGCAGCGGCAGGGGAATAAAATAGGGCAGGGTCACCGCTACCTTGTGCGCCTTGGCGGCAAAGTAGTGGCCGAACTCGTGGGCCAACAGGATCGACATCAGCGTGACGCAGAAGGGCCAGCCTTGCAGTAAGATCCGCGGCGAGAGCGCGTCCCAAACGGACGTCGCCCCGGCCGAGGCTGAGCTGTAGAGCGAGCCGACAAAGAGCGTGCTCAGCACAGTGAGCGCAAACAGCACGCCATTCTTCCAGGCCTTGGGGTGCGCTTCCGGCGCCACGCCGGCCATAACGTGAAGTACTACGTCATCTTTGTCGCCGTCTGCAGCGGGGCGCAAGATCGGGGTAAAGCCACGTGCTGTAAGCGTCTCCAGCCAGCGCGGGAAGAGCTCTTCACTGGGCTTCAGCAACCGCCCGCGGACGATGAGTACGCCTTCAGCGGCGGGGTCGCGACCCAACTGGATCGATTCCACAGCCATGTCTCCCTCGAGCAGCGCCCGGATTTGGTCGGCCAGGACCATGGCATCAGAGGGAGATAGTTCGTTGTTACCGACTGCAAAAGGCAGTGGGCCGGGGTTGTTGGCGGTTGTTTGACTCATTACGCTTCTTGTTCTCGCCCGCTGCACGATGCAGCAGAAAACCGATGAAGGATTTTACCGCATAACCTCGATTAATGGTATAACTCGAGCCCAGAGTGCGAAAGCATGCACGCTACTATTGGAATGGACGGACTGACCTTTTATGCACCCATTTTTGGCGAAATTACAGGAAAAACCGCTTCTCTTTGACGGGGCCATGGGCACGCTGCTCTATGCCCGTGGGGCCAGCAGCGAACAGTGTCTGGAACTGCTTGTCGCCACACGCCCCGGCTGGGTGACGGAGATTCACCAAGCCTATGCCACGGCCGGCGCCGACATCATTAAGTCGCATACCTTTGGCGCCAACCGCATCCGCCTAGCCGAATATGGGCTGCAGGACCGCGTGCGGGAATTCAACTTCAAAGCAGTCAAGCTCGTGCGCGACGTGCGCGAGGTGGCCGGTCGTGCGCTCTTCATTGCCGGCGATGTGGGCCCCAGTGGCGCACCGTTGGCTCTGCCGGGCACGCCCGCCTATGAGCAGGTGCGGGCGGCATTTCAGGAACAGATTGCCGTGTTGTGGGAAGCGGGAGCCGACCTGTTGCTCTTCGAGACCTTCAGCTCGCTGGATGAGTTGGAATTGGCCGTCGAGATTGCCAAGGATGTGTGTGATCTGCCGGTTGTGGCCTCGCTGACCTTTACGGAAGATCACCGTACGCCGACGGGCAATACGCCCGACGAAGTCGTGACTCGCCTGCGTGCGGCCGGCGCCGACGTGATCGGCATCAACTGTTCGGTCGGGCCGACGCAGATGTTGCGAACGCTCAATCTCGTTCACGCAGCTGCGCCCGATGCCCTGCTCAGCGCCATGCCCAATGCCGGTTTTCCCGAGCGGGTGGACGGACGCTTTTCCTACCCGGCCAGCCCCGAGTATTTCGCACGCAGCGTGCCCGAGTTTCTCAGCGAGGGCGCCCGCCTTGTCGGCGGCTGCTGCGGCACGTCGCCCATGCACACGCGCCATATGCGCGCAGCGCTCGACGCCGCTCTGGCCGCGCCCAGCAGCGGGAAGGCCGCGGCGATCGCTATCAGTGAGGATGATCTGCCCGACTTGCAGATCAGCAGCGCCACTGATTATGCCGAAGAGGAAGATGGCCGCACGCCCCTGCTGCGCAAGCTGGAGGCCGGCAACTTTGTCATCAGCGTTGAAGTGGATCCGCCCCGGGCCTTCAATGCCGAGAAACAGATCGAGGGCGCCAAACATGCGCGCGCCATGGGCGCGGACGCAGTAAACGTGGCCGATAGCCCCATGGCCCGGGTGCGCATGGGGGCGCTATCGCTCTGCACCCAGATTCAACAGCAGGCGGGCATCGAGACGATTCTCCACTTCACAACCCGTGACCGCTCGCTCATGGGGCTGCAGGCCGATTTGATCGGTGCACGCGCCCTGGGCGTGCGCAATATCCTGGCGTTGACGGGCGATCCGCCCAGCCTGGCCGGCAATCAGACCAGCAGCGCCGTCTACGACGTGGACAGCATCGGCCTGGTCCGCGTCATTGATAAATTCAATCAGGGGCTCGACCTCTCCGGTCGGGAAATGGGAAGCAAGGGCGACTTTACGATCGCCGTGGCCTGCGATCCCACGCGGCCGGATCTGGCCGAAGAGGTGGATCGTTTCCACCGTAAGGTCAGCGGCGGCGCGCACTTTACCATGACGCAGCCGATCTATGATCCGCAGCTCTGGCTCGATTTCTTGGAATTGTACGAAGAGCGCCATGGAACCTTTCCCGTGCCCGTGCTCATCGGCGTGTTGCCGCTGCAAAGTCACAAGCACGCCAGCTTCCTCCACAACGAGGTGCCCGGCATCACACTGAGCGAAGAGGCGCTGGCGCGGATGGAGAAGGCGGGCAAGGAGGGGCGCTACGAAGGCGTCACCATGGCCCAGGAATTGCTCATGGCGCTAAAAGGTTTGCCCTACGTGCAGGGCGTTTATCTCATGCCCAGCTTTGGCCGCTACGAACTCGCCTGCCAGGTCCTGGAGGTCTTGACACCGGAAGAACGGGGCGTGGGAAACGCAGAACGCGTAGTGGGGAGCGCGGAGTAGAATCGGAACGACAAAATGATGAATGGAGAGTTATTGATGCGTGCGTTTCACCCAGTTAATCGTTCTCCATTCATCATTTCCCCATTACTCCGCCTTGGGCGACGACGAAGGCGATGGCGCTGCTGCGGTCGTGGGAGAGGCTGAGCGACCATTCGATGAGACCGAGTTCTTCGGCCTGTGCGGCGGCGGCGTTGTGGAGCGTGAGCAAGGGGGCGCCGCTCTCACGGTGGCGTCGAATTTCGATGTCGGTCCAGTTGACGCCCTGGCGCCAGATGCCGGTGCCCAGCGCTTTGGCAACGGCCTCCTTGGCCGCAAAGCGCGCGGCCAGCGATTCGATCCGCCCGCCGCAGCTGGCCAGCTCTGCCTCAGTATAGACGCGTTGTAGAAAACGATCGCCATGTTTGTCAATCGCTTCTCGTACGCGCTTGATTTCGATCGTATCGACCCCAGTCCTCAACATATGGTGTCATCCTCTCTCCATCATGCTGCGCTTTTTGCTCCCTGGTGACGCTACGGACCTGCCACCACTGTCACCTCGGCGCCGCCTGCCAGATAGGTCTGGGCAACGCGCTGCACGTCGGCAGGGGTCACAGCATAGATAAGCTCGTGATAACGAAGCAGGAAATCGAGACCGAGCTGATGCCACTCCATGTTGAGGAGCGAACCGGCGACGCCGTCATTTGTCTCCAGCGTCAGGGGCAGGACCCCGGTCAGGTAGGCCTGGCTGTCGGCCAGCTCTTCAGGTGGAACCGGCTCGGTCGCCAGCCGCGCACATTCGGCGCGGATGGCCGCCAGCGCGGGTTCGACCTGCTCCGCATTGACGCCTGCAGCAGCTGTCCAGAGACCGGCTGCTTGATTTGCCTCCTGCGCACTGTAGGCGTAGTAAGCCAGACCCTTGGCCTCGCGCACGCTTTCACCCAGCCGCCCCATGAGTCCGAAGACGCCTAAGACCGTGTTGGCAACACGAATCGCATAGTAGTCGGGATGATGGCGCGGCACCGCGGGTACGCCCAGCACGATGTCGGCCTGAAACTTGCCCGGCATGTGATGATCGATGCGCAGTGTTTGAGTGGGAAACGCCACGGCGGGCACACTTTGCTCGGGACTCGGTCCGCGCCAGTCGCCCAGCGCACCCTCAACCTGGTCGAGAAGGACCGCAGCCTGCAGATCGCCGGCAACGGCCAGGATCGCGCCCCGGGGCGTGTAGCGCCGGGCATGGAAGGCGCGGCAGATCATCGACCGTGATGTGCGCGATCGTCTCCACGTAGCCACTGGTCGAGCGTCCATAGGGATGATCGCCATAGATCGTTTCGTGGTAGCGCAGATTGGCCATGCTCGCCGTGTCCTGGGCTCGCTCCTGCAGACCGATTTGCTTCTGATTGCGCAGCCGTTCGACCAGCCCCTCTGTAAAGGTAGGGTTGCGGATGGCGTCGGCCAGGACCACCAGCAGGCGCGGGAAATCTTCGCTCAGGCAGGAGAGGCTGAAATTGGTCAAATGCTTGTCACTGGCAAAGGTCAGGTTTGCGCCCACTGCTTCAATGGCCTCATTGAAGGCGTCGAAGTCGTAGCCTGCGCTGCCCCGGCTTAGCATGCCGGCGACAAATGCACTCAGACCGACCTGGTTGGCGGGATCGTGGATGCTGCCGGCGGGCAGATAGCCTTCCAATGTGATGAGGGGCGCGGCGTGGTTCTCCCGTGCCAGCACGACAAGGCCGTTGTCCAACACGCTACGGGTGATACTTTCTGGGCCTGGATAGGCGAACGGAATCGTGGTCATAGTGAACCTGGCCAGTTTCTACGCGTCATGCGCTCAAATACCATCCGGTTGTCTGGCGGGTGGGCTGTAGGTAGATGTTGGCCACACGCTGTACATCTTCGGGCGTCACGGCCGCCAGCTTCTCCAGCCAGTCATCCAGCCAGCCGGCACCGGCCACGATCTCGCTGACGCCCAGCCAATAGGCCCGCGCGGTGGCGCTTTCATTGCTGAAGGCGAACTGAGCTTTGGTCTGCTGGATCGCTTTCTTGAGTTCTGCTGCGGTCACGCCGTCTGTCTGCAACTGGGTGAAGAGTTGCCAGAGCGCGTCCTCGACCTGCGCCGGGCCCACCCCTGCAGCCGGTGTGACCGAGACAAGAAAGAGAAAGGGATCGATCGTGGGCTGGAAGCTGGAATCGACGTCGACGGCCAGATCCGTATCGACCAGCGTGCGATAGAGGCGGTTGCTGCGATTGTTGGCGCTGCCGCCAAACATGCCTAATCCTTTGGCGCCCCCCAGAATCGAGTCAAGGATAATCAACGGGAAAAAATCAGCGTGATTGGCCGCCGGCGCGGAAAGGCCGTGAGCAGGTAGGGCGTCGGGTCAGGGCCGTGCAGGGTGACGCGCCGCTCGGACGTTTGCGCCGGCTCCACCGCACGTACGGACGGCAGCGACGGTCCCGGCGCCAACCCGCCAAACGCCTGCTCGATGCGTTCCAGCATGGATGCCGTGGCGAAATCTCCCGTGACCACAGCGATGGCGTTGTTGGGCGTGTAGAAGGTGCGATAGTGATGATAGAGATCGGATCGCCGCATTTCGTGAAGATCGCGCTTCCAACCGATGATGGGATGACCGTAGCTATGGGCGTGGAAGGCCGTAGCCTGTACCTCCTCGTTGAGTCGCCAGAAGGAGTCGTTTTCAGCGCCCTCACGTTCGCTGAGGATAACCGTGCGCTCCGACTCGCACTCGGCAGGATCGAAATGAGCGTTAATCATGCGGTCGCTTTCGACCTGCAGCGCCAGGTCAATCCGATCCGGGGAAAGGTCTCGAAGTAGGTCGTCCAGTCCTGGGACGTCATGCCGTTGAAGAAGCCGCCGGCCCGCGCCACCGCCCGATCAAACTCGCCCTGGGGAAACTGATCCGTGCCCTTGAAGAGCATATGTT
>CAWEEJ010000012.1:0-98183 GCA_963807905.1 uncultured Chloroflexia bacterium
CATCAAGATCGTCGACTATGACCCCTCCCGCGTGATGGAGACGGTACTCATGTGGCGCGCCAGCATGGAGCAGGCCCTCGGCGTCAAAGATCCCCACAGTTTGGACGGGCAGGCGGCCTATCTGCGCTCGCTGGCCGAGAAATACAGCGTCTGCCTGGCGCTTGATGAAGCAGCGGACGCGGTGGTCGGACTGATGGTCGTCGGCGACACGGAGCTGGATCAGCTCTACGTTCATGTCGATTATCAGGGCATGGGGGTGGGCACGCGCCTGCTCAATCTGGCCAAGCGCCTCTCGCCGGGCAGGCTGCAATGCTATACTTTTGCCGTCAACGAACCTGCCCAACAGTTTTATGAGAAGCACGGGTTCGCAATCATTGCCCGAGGCATTGAGTCGAATTCGGGCATGGCCGACATTCGCTATGAGTGGGTGGAGGAGCGTAGATGATGGAGCAGAATCTGATCGACTGGTTGTTGGACGGCGATGTTGCGATTCAGTATCAGACTTATCGTGATCTCTTGGACGAGGAACGTCCGGACCTGCAGAGGCGGATTGCAACAGAAGGGTGGGGCGCACGCTTCCTGGCCGCCCGCAATGATGATGGCTCCTGGGGGCGCGGCTTCTATCAGCCCAAGTGGATCAGCTCTCACTACACCCTGCTTGATCTCAAGACGCTGGCCAGCGCGCCCGATCATGCCCTGATCCGCGCCAGCGTGGACAAGATTGCATGCGAACAGAAGGGGCCGGACGGCGGCGTCAACCCGTCGGGCACGATCAAAGAGAGCGATGTCTGCGTCAACGGCATGTTTCTCAATTACGCCTGCTACTTTGGCCAGCCGGAGAAGACGCTCCATTCCATTGTCGACTTTGTCTTGAGCCAGCGCATGGCGGACGGTGGCTTCAATTGCCGCAAGAACCGCTCCGGCGCCCGCCATAGCTCGCTCCACTCCACGCTCTCCGTGCTGGAGGGAATTGAAGCGTACGCCGCCAACGGCTATCGCTATCGCCGGGCCGAGTTACAGCAAGCGGCGGAGGATGGGCGTGAGTTTATGCTGCAACACCAGCTCTTTAAGTCCGACCGCACGGGTGAGATCATCCACAAGCAATTTCTGCAGCTCGCGTTTCCGCCGCGTTGGAAATACAACATATTGCGCGCCCTGGACTATTTCCAGTTCGCCGGCGTGCCGTGGGATGAACGCATGAGTGCGGCCATGGCTGTGCTCCAGGGCAAGCGGCGCAAAGACGGCCGCTGGCCGCAACAGGCTGCCCATCCCGGCCAGGTTCATTTCGTCATGGAGCCAGCGGGCGGCCCGGGCCGCTGGAATACGCTGCTCGCGTTGCGCGTACGTAAGGTGTACGGTTGATGGTGCAAGGGGCACTTATCGTTTGTCGGGGCTGCACCCGTTTGTCGGCTCGCATGCAAAGTGTGGCGCGTAAAGATGGTATACTGCTCGCACCGAAAGCTCCTCCAGGCGTATGTCAGCCAGGGGGACGGGTCGAAAAGCAGATAGATGTTGCGGACCAGTTCCGCGAAGGTAAACTCACCCAATGACGAACTCGAACCTTGGCCAATTGCGCAGGCACCTGCGCCCCTCTGACTTGCGGGGGGTCGCGCAGTTGGCAACCCAGGCCACGACAAGCGTAACGACGATTGTGGAAGGCGTGCATCGCGCGGTGTTGGATACGCTTCCGTTTCCGTCCAGGGGCGCGCCCGGCCGGACGTGGGGAATCTCGGGCCTTGTTTACCGCAACATTTACGGCATTACGGAACTTGTGGGTCGAGGACTGGACGTGGCGCTTGCTGAGTTGGAGCCGCTCCTGGAAATTGATGAGGATTTTGAACCGGCCACGCCACAGCGCGCCGCGATTCTGTCGGTGCTCAACGGCGTGATGGGCGACCGTCTGGTCGCCAGCGATAGCCCCTTTGCCCTGCCGATGACCATCCGCTACGCAGGCCGTGCGCTGGATTGGCAAGCCATGCCTGCCATGCCCGACGCCGGGGGGAAGGTGCTGCTGCTGATTCACGGTCTCTGCATGAATGATCTGCAGTGGAATACCGTGCGCGATTTGCACATCGTCGACCATGCAAACACGCTCGAGACGATGCTTGGGTACACGCCCGTCTACCTGCGCTACAACTCCGGCCACCATGTCTCGCTCAATGGGCGGGAACTGGCGACCGAGCTCGAGCAGTTGATCACGCACTGGCCCGTACCGATCGAAGAGTTGACCATCCTGGCGCACAGCATGGGCGGACTGCTCGCCCGCAGCGCCGTCTACTACGCGGAACAAGACGGCCTCTCGTGGCCCGATCACCTGCGCAACCTGCTCTTCTTGGGGACGCCCCACCATGGTGCGCCCCTGGCCCGTGGCGGGCACTGGGTGGATGCCTTCCTCGACTCAACGCCCTATACGGCGCCCTTTGTGCGGCTGGGTCAACTGCGGAGCGCCGGCGTCACCGATTTGCGCTACGGTCATTTGCTGGATACGGATTGGCAGGGCCATGACCGCTTTCATCGCCACCCCGACAGCCGTCAAGTTGTGCCTTTGCCTTCGTCCGTGAACTGCTATGCGATTGCCGCAACGACGGAAGCCAGCGCACGCCCGGAAAAACCTTCGCTGATTGGCGACGGCCTCGTGCCTATTCCCAGTGCGCTGGGCAAGCATGAGGAAGCCGGGCATGGCCTGGCGTTTGCGGAAGATCGCCAGTGGATCGCCTACCGGACCAATCACATGGGTCTCCTGAGCAGCCGCGATGTAAATCGAAAGCTTACGGAGTGGCTCGCATCGAACACCGATATACGCCATGAAATCACCCATGTCACCGAGCCTGGAAACGGAACGCCTGCTTCTGCGTCGCTTCACCCCGGCTGACGCCGATCACCTCTACGCGCTTGATAATGACCCCGCCGTGATGCGCTACATCAATGGCGGTACGCCGACGCCCCGTGACGTGATTGAAAAAGCGATTTTGCCCGGTTTCCTGCCTGCTGCGGGGGAGGAGCCCTGCTTTGGTTTCTGGGCAGCTATGGAGAAAAGAGAGCGGCGACTTTATCGGCTGGTTCTCGCTGCGACGAACAGACGATGACCCTGGCACGGCCTACCTCGGCTATCGCTTGCACAAAGCGGCCTGGGGGCGGGGGTACGCCACCGAAGGCGCGCGTATGGTGATCGACAACGGATTCCGCACGCCCGATCTTGCCCGGGTCGTCGCCACGACCTACGAAGAGAACCTCGCGTCGCAGCGCGTGCTGGAGAAGCTGGGCATGCGTCACGTGCGCTCCTTTCGACTGACGCCCGATGACATCTTGAGCGCCGACACCCATCATGTCGACTCGACTGACGTGTGGGATGGCGATGATCTTGAGTTTGCGATGACGAGATCCGAGTGGTTCGCGCACCAGGCGCCGGCCACTGACGAGTCTGAGCGGGACGAACATGGCAGCGAATGAAGAGAAACGCAACGGCCTTGAAGACGCGACCTTTGCGTATGATGCTAACAAAGCCGGCAAGGTCTTCATCTTCTGGCATGGCAGGCGGGTCAAGATCTTAAAAGGAAAGGCCGCACAGAAGTTTCTGGCCAAGATCGACGGGTTGGATGCAGCAGATGCACAACTCATCATGGCGAAAGAGACCGGCAACTTCAAGCGCGGCAATGAGCGGCAATAGCGTGCGCCATACGCTTCTCTAGCCGCCGTTGATGGCGAGACCGCCGTCGACCCGAATCACCTCGCCGGTGATGAAGCTGGCGCCGTCGCCGGCCAAGAAGACGACCAGGGCGGCCACTTCTGCCGGTTCACCAAAACGGCCCGCCGCGTGACGACTCGTCCAGTGGCGGATGAGTGCATCGCCGTCTTCGGCTTCCTCGAAGATGCGCACGTTCATGGGCGTCATGATGGTGCCGGGCGAGATGGCGTTGATGCGAATGTTGCGTGCCGAATAGTCGACCGCAGCCTGACGCGTTAGCGCGTTGATGGCCCCCTTGGCCGCCGCGTACGCCGACCAGCCGGCAAAGCCCACCAGACCCTGATCCGAACTCATGTTGATGATGGCGCCGCCGCCCTGCGCCAGCATGTGGGGCAGCGCGTAGTGCATCCCGCGCCAGACGCTGGTCAGATTGGTGTCGAGGACGCGGTTCCACTCCTCTTCGGAGATCTCCGTCACCGAGCCGGGGATGGCGACCGCGGCATTGTTGACCAGCACGTCCAGACGTCCGTAACGTGCGGCCGTGCCGTCGATCAGGTCCGCCATCTCGGCGGTTCTGCGCACATCGGCATGGTGAAAAGCCGCCAGCCTGCCGTCCGCCAGCAGGGCGTCTACGGTCGCCTGGGCGCGTGCGTCATCGATATCGGCCAGAACGACCTGGGCGCCGGCTTCGGCCAGGGCAACGGCCGAAGCGCGGCCAATGCCGTCCGCCGCGCCGGTCACGATGGCGACTTTGTTGTCGAGTTGTGCCATGAGGGCCTCCAGATTTGTGTGAAATGGGGCAGCATACGCGTCGATCGTGGCATGAACCAGCACATAGTTGCATGGGTCCACTGAGCCCAAAGGCGCTGCGTACTCGCACGACCGAGAAGCTGTCTCGCGAACTCTAGGGCCGCATTGTAGCATGGCGCGTGAGTCAGGGTGCATCCCATTTTGGGGGTGGTGCACGAACGGACAAATCGCTTTCTCTAGAGCAGCCCCCCAAATGTGGTATGCACCCCGTAGGTCAATAGCGTTTGCAAGTCGTCTGTTTTTTCATTATCATGAATGGTAGAAATAGAATTTACCATGGTGGAAATTTTGATTTGTTATGCGAGGCCTGACGATGAGCCTGAACATCAAGAACGAGGAAGTCTATCAACTTGCCAGCGAATTGGCCCAGTTGACCGGCCGCAGCATGACCGCCATCGTGCGCGATGCGCTGCGTAAGGAGCGCGTAGAGATTCAGCGCCAACAGCAGAAAATGGTCAAGGTCAACGAACTGCTTGCCATTGCCGATCAGTGCGCCGCCCACATGCATGCGCCGGCTACTGCGGTGGCGCACGGCGATATGCTCTACGATGAGCAGGGGTTGCCCCAGTGAGCGCCGCCATCGTCGTAGACACTTCGGCGCTGCTGGCCGTGCTTTACAAAGAGGAAGACGCGGCCTACTACGCGGCGGCGATTGCCACGGCATTGGCCTGTCGCATGTCGGCGGCAAACTTCTTAGAGGCGGCCATCAACATCGACGCTAATGGAGACGCCGAAGCCAGCCGCCAACTGGACTACTTCATGCAGCGGGCCGAGATTGAGGTCGCTGCCGTCACCCATGAGCAGGCGCAGATTGCGCGCCAGGCCTATCGCACTTACGGCAAGGGCCGCCACAAGGCGGGATTGAACTTTGGCGACTGCTTTGCCTATGCCCTGGCCCGTGCAACGGCCGCGCCCCTACTCTTCAAGGGCGCGGACTTTGCGTACACAGACATTCCAACGTATGCTCAGTCCGCTGATGACGAGCGCTAAGCGGCCGATTTTATGTCTGAAGATCGTCCCGCTCAAGCATGTCGCAGATTGTCATGTGCCAACCGCCATCGGCCGGCGCAAAGCGCAGCGTCACCACATCGTGGGGCGCAACTTCCAGCGGAAAGTCGCTGCCGGAAAAGGTGACGGCGCCAGTCGCGCCCTGGCCATAACAGTCGGCAACCCGAGCAACATAGCCGTTGTCGTCGTCGGCCTGCTTGAACGCCGTCAGCTCCATGTCTGGCGTGCTGAGTGCGAGCAGTGACCCGATCGGCGGCAGTTCGCCGGGATGGCCGTGCATGGTGATGAGCACCGGCGGCTGGTTCAGCCGGCGTGCGTGCGCGATGACATTCGCCTCCTGCCACTCGCCTACGTGGGGCCGCACTGCCACGGCAAATTCCTGAAAGCCCTGGTCGATCCAATCATAGTGCTGCTTGTCGCCGATTGCGTGGGGTTCGTGAAAGGCATAGGGCGGACTGCGCAGAACGGTCAGGCGCATGATGCTGCCGCTCACGTCACAGCCATACTTGCCGTCGTTGAGCAGTGCGGCGCCGATGGGTTGATTTTTATCAGCCGCGGCCGGGCCACTGACATCCATCCACATGTGGGTGGGAAACTCGCGGCCGTTCGTGGGTCGCTCGATCCAGCCAAAGGGAATGTCGTGGACCGCGGTCGGCGCGTCGGTCGCCACGTCAAAGGCCAGCTTGAGTAGCGTCCAGTGCCCGTTCCAATTGAGCGAATTGCGAATCAAGATCTCCGGCACGCCGTGGCGTACGCAAATCTGCTGCTGCCACACGCTGCCCTCATAGCGCCGTTCTATCACGAGCGATGCCTGCAGCGGACCTGTTTCGTAGATGCTGATCTGCGGTTCGCCAAAGGCATCCGCCGCCTCACCGTAGCCGGCCAGACGATGAGTCCACGTGTCGCTCGGATCATCCACAACCTGGGGCACGTTCCAACCGCCCGGGCCGACTAGCTCAACATCTGTGGCTTTGTCAATGCAAGAGACGATGTTGCCTGTCGCCGGGTCGAGGCGGATGTGAAGCAGGTCATTCTGCAACTCGTATGCCGCCGCGGTGCATGAACCCTCGGTCAACGTCTGTGCCTGTTGGGCCGCATAGTGATAGACGCGGTAGCCCATCGGCGACACGTTGGCCTGAAAGAGCAGGCGGCCGGGAATGGCAGCAATATTGGCCATGGCTGCCTCTCTTTCCAACAGTTGATAGGGCACGGGCTCGCCGCTTTCATCGAGCAGCCCCCACTTGTCGTCAGGCCACGACACCCACTCCGTCCACGGCTCATATTCGACATAGTCAGTGAAGGGGGTCGCGGTCGGGTTGAAGATAACGACCGCCCCGTTGGGGACATCTCTCGCCGCGGCCGATTTGCCCAGGGAGCTGCTTTCTGCCGCAGTTGGTAAGGAGGTGTCAATCCTCGTGGCCAACGCGCGCCCGGCGTCGATGCCAATCTCTTCCGCGCTGACGATTATGCCGTGCAGCGCACGCACTGCGTCATCCGTCGCTCGCTTGATCGATGAACCGCCCAACGTATCGTGAAACTGATTGAAGCAGAGTTCGTGCCACAGCGTCCGCATGCGTGCGGCGGGCACGGGCTGCTGCGCCCAGAGCTCAGCCAGGGCGGCCATACGTTCGGCGACCAGTAGACCATTTTCGGCCTGGCGATGGGCGCGTTTCAGCTCGCTGACCACCGAATAGCAGCCGATGGCGTGAAACTGAAGCTCTTCCGCCACCGTGGGCAGCGACGCAGCCTCGTCACGTATTGCCGCAAAGTAGCTGGCCGGGTCGCTAAAGCGTACGTCCCACTCTTCACTTTCGGTCGCAATTTTCTCGATGTTCTCAATCTGTCGTTTGGTGGGACCGCCGCCATGATTGCCCACGCCAAAGAAGCACATGGTTTCGTCTAGCTCTGGTGGCATTGACGTTATGGCCAGACGGATGTGGTCGACATGATCCTCGGCGCGCGTCATGTAGGTGCCGGCGATGCGGAAGGTCAAGAGTCGGCTGCCGCTGGGCGCCTGCCACCAGAAGACATTGGCCGGCAGTTCCATTTCGTGGGGGCCGGGGCGCATCATGACGTAGCCAGTCAAAGCCGCATTTGCCAAGAATCATCGGCAGCGTGGCGGCGTGACCAAAGCTGTCCACGCAGTAGGCGATGCGCGGCTCAATGCCGAATTTCTCCGCCATGTAGCGCTTGCCCAACAGCACTTGGCGCACAAAGGACTCACCGCTTGGCAGATTCATGTCCGGCTGGATCACCATGCCGTTGACAAGATGCCAGCGTCCGGCCTGAATCAGCGCCTCGATCCGGGCAAAGAGTGCCGGATTTTCGCGCTCGATCCACGCATAGACCTGGGACTCGCCCCGCGTAAAGTGAAAATCCGGATATTCCGCCAGTCGATCGACGGCCGATTGACTGGTCGCCAACGCCTCGGCGCGACCTTCCGTCCAACGCCATAGCCAGACGGGATCGAGGTGCGCCTGGCCGATCATGTGTACAACAGGTTTTGCCGTGCTGGTTGCCATGCTGCCTGCTTAGCCTTTCATGCCGGTGAGGGTGATGGCTTCAATGAAGTAGCTGTAGGAAGAAAAAGAGCAAGACGAATCGAATCGATAGTAGAAAAACATAAGCGTAAGCGCATCAAATGTCAACAGGTGCGCAAGATAATGGATGCGCTGTCATGCATCGCGACTTTTACATTCTCTGCCTCCAGCTTAGAATGCCCTCCCAACCTGCGAATAGGAACTAGCCATGAACGGTCGTGAACGCTTCTTAACTGCCCTGCAGGGCGGCATTCCGGACCGGGTGCCGCTCTTCGAGACCCACTTCTGTCTGCGCTTTGTGCGCGAGATAGTGGGCGACATCACGTCGTCCCATCACAACGTTGACGACCAGGTCGCGGTGGCCCGGGCGATGGGGCTCGACATGGTCTGGAGCGCGCCCTTGGGGTTCACTTCTTTTGCCAACGTTCAACAGCACGGCGAGCGTTATCAAGACGAGTGGGGCACGTGGTACGGTTCGGACGAAAGCTCCTGGCCTGGCTCGTGGGGCGAGCACACGGTTGTCAATGATCGTGCAGAGTGGCGCGCGCTCACATTTCCCGATCCTGACCTGCCGGCGCGCATGGACCAGCCAAAGCGTGCACTTGAATTGGTCGATGGCGAGTTGGCCGTAGTCGGCGCGGTACGCGGACCCTTCTCCGGTGCGTGGATGGCCGCGGGCATGGTCAACATGAGCCGCTGGCTCTATGAAGACCCTGCTTTGCTGGATGAGGTGCTGCATGAGTTTGCGCGCTGGAACACGCAATTGGGGCTGAATCTGATCAAGACCGGCGTGGACGCCATCATGATTCACGACGACTGGGGCATGAACATGGGCCTGATGATCCGGCCCGACCAGTGGCGGCGCTATATTCTGCCCCACATCGCCGAGCAGGTCGCAACGCTGGCCGCGACCGGCACGCCCATCATCATGCACAGCGACGGCAATCTCAACGCAATCATGGACGATATCGTGGGCATGCAGATCTCAGGCTTCAATCCGCTCCAGCGCAACGCCGGCATGGACCTGGCCCAGCTCAAGCGAGACTATGGCGACCGCCTCTGCCTGATCGGCAATATCTCGGCTTCGCTAACGTTGCCCCACCGCGGCGTGACTGAAGTCGAACTGGAAGCGCTGGAGTGCCTGCGCGATGCCGCGCCGGGCGGCGGCTACATCATGGCGCCCGACCACTCCTATCACGCCGCCATTTCCAGCGAGAATGTGCACGCAGTCTTTGCGACGTGCCATGAGTATGGCGCCTATCCCTTGGATCTGGCGCGCATCAATGCACGGATCGCCGAGTTGGAACCGCTCGCCGCACCCCGCACCCAGGCGGAGAGCGGGTCACTCAGCGCGGCGAGCCGCGGCGGCCGGCGCCGTCGTCGCGCCAACGCCTCATGAAGCATCGGGCCACAGCCCCATAACTTGACGCAGAATGCCCAACTCACCGGTATGATAGGCGTTGTGCGCCGCGACGACATGGATCTCGCGCAGCAGCGTGTGTTGCGCTTCGCCACTGTTGGGCAGCGGCGCAAAGAGATCGACGGCCGGATCATTCACCAACCCAACGAGCGCGGCGCGATCCTCAAGAAAGCGGCGGACGCTCTGTTGCCAGCCGGCCCAGTCGCACGTTGCGTCGGGCGCTGGCCAGTAGTCATCTGGAAAGGTCGGCCAGGCGTACTCTTCGGCCGCGATGTAGTCGAGGATATCTCGCTGCGCAAGGCGTAAGTGCTCGATCAGATGCCAGAACGTGTACTCGCAGCCGGGCGGGCGTGTGTTGATGTACTCCTTCGGGAAGCCCGCCACCGCGTCTTCGAAATCCATGTGCGCCTGGCGGACGGTCAGCAAGTTGGTGAGTTCGTTGCGCAGGCTCGCGTCGTCCATCTGGTCCTCCCCTATTCGCTTCCGCGATGACGTGATCGTCTACCGCACGGCCAAATCATTGTCATATTCAGCCACTGGCGTCACCGGATAGTAGGGTCCCTCGGCTTGCGAAGGCGTGAGCGGTAGCGAACCAGCCCCCCTACTGCCGGCCCCGACCACGATCGGGGCGGACGCGCGCAGTTGATCTCCGTCTTCTGCAACCGGTACGCTCAACAGCATGTCGCCCTCTGTGATCGGCGGGAGGTCGGTCAGCGCGTCGAGGGACATCACGTCGTCGGAGAAATAAAACTGGCTGGTGAGCAGCGTGTCGTCTCCCTGCTTGACCTTGTAGTGGATATGACGCGGGCGCGGCTCATATTCTCCCGGTAGAATCGTGCGGAAGGCGTACCAACCTGCGGCATCAGTCTGTACGGCCCCGAAGAATTGAAAGGCCTGATCGCGCTGTGCGGTCCCCGGATCGTTCGGATGATCGTAGACGCCGCTGGCGTCAGTCTGCCAGATTTCGACCGTCACATCGGGCAGGGGCTCTCCATCCGTCCCCAGCACCTGACCGTAGAGGAGCAGCACGTCCCCGGCCGCGGTGATCGGCGCCGCGAACGGGGCGAGCAGTTCAGCGGGCGGTTGCACACCGCGGCTGAGCACTGGCGGCATGGCGTCGGCCACATCTTCAACTGGCAGCGGCTCATCTGGCGGCGGCGGCGCCTCCACCATGCTGCAGGCGCTTAGCCACAGCGCCATGATCAACATCAGCAGGCCGATTCTTTTTGTCACAGTGCACCTTCTCTCAAATAATGAACGCTACGTCTGGCGCCAGTGTAGGGCCGCCAGGCGCGTGCGTCTGTAGGGTTACTGGGGATGTGATCGCATACAGCAGAAGAGAAGGGCGCAGCAACGCCGTCGTCGCCCACCATCTTGCGCCCTTCCCTGTCCGACGCTATGATCGAATACGAACGTACTGACCGAGTGCTTCGGCCGCCTGTCACCCTGAAGAAGCGCGCGGGATCCCGTGTATTGATGACAGGGCTCGTGTAGACAGCAACGAAGGAATATTGAGAATGACAGCAGCAACACCTGATCAAACGACGTTGCGCGGCGTGTTGGACTTCTTGCGCCAGGCCGAGGCTTTGAAGAATACCTTGCGCTCAGCGCATACCTCCAATGGAAGACCTGAGAGCGCGGCCGAGCACAGCTGGCGCCTCAGTCTCATGGCGTTGACGGTCGGGCCATACTTTCCTGCGGTGGACACCGCGCGCTTGCTCCAGCTCTGCATCGTTCATGATCTGGGCGAGGCGCTCCATGGCGACGTTCCCGCGCCACAGCAGACTGCCGATCGTGGCCGGGCCCTGGAGGAGCGTCGCGCCTTCGTGCAACTGATCGCTCCGCTGCCGGCGACCCAACAGGCGACGCTTCTCGAACTGTGGGATGAGTACGATGCTGCCGCCACGCCCGCCGCGCGTCTGGCCAAGGCCCTCGATAAGTTAGAGACGATCCTGCAGCACAATCAGGGCGACAATCCGCCCGATTTTGACTATGCGTTCAACCTCCACTATGGCAAGCAATATACCGTCGATGATCCCCTCATCGTTCGACTTCGACAGCTACTGGACGCGGAGACGGCCAGACGCGCTGAGGAAAACGCGCCACCGCCGCTGCCTGGTGCGACCGCGCACGATCAGGGTCGAGTCATTTTTGTGACCGGTGCGCCGGGCGCAGGCAAGTCGTCCACGGTAGTCGCGCTGCGCAAACTGGGTGATGATCTGCTCGTCTTTGACATGGACGATCTGCTGCCAGCGGCTTCCAAGTTGGCCGGCAGGGAGGTTGCAACCGATGCCTCCACGTGGCCTGCGTACAACATGCTCTGGCTCGCAGTGCTGGACATGGTGCGGGCCAACCGCCGGCCGGCGCTGCTCTTTACACCGATCGAACCGGATGATCTGCCTGGATCTCCGGCTTCTGAAGTGGCGGCGCGTGCCGAATGGCGCCTGTTTGACTGCGATGACGCGACCCGCCGCCGCCGCCTCGCCGCGCGCCCCGGCTGGACGGAGGCCATGATTGCGGAAGCGCTGGCCGACGCCGCCAGCCTGCGTCGCCTTATCCCGTCGCAGATCGAAACCGCCACGCAGCCGGTCGATGCGGTGGCGCGGGCGCTGTTGGTTTCGCTGGGGCTGGCGCCGGCAACTTCTGCCCGTCAAGAAGCAATGCCTGCGCCAGCAGCCGCGCAGACGTCCACTGACTACACAATTTCTCTCAGCGCTGAGGCCGACCCTGTGGTTGAAGAATGGCTCAAGCAGCGTATTCGTGAATTCAACAACCGCTACTCGCCCCATCACCTCAGTGCCCGCACCGCGGGCGTTGAGCCGCTCCACGTGCTCGTGCGCACGCCGGAAGGTGAACTGCTCGGCGGCCTGACGGCATCAACGTACTGGCAGTGGCTGGACATCGATGATTTGTGGCTGCCGCCGGCACTGCGCGGGCAGGGACTCGGCCACAAGCTCCTGACGCTAGCCGAGGCTGAAGCCCGGCGCCGCGGCTGCACGCGCGCGCAACTTCGAACCTTTGACTTCCAGGCGCGGGGCTTCTACGAGAAGGTTGGCTACCGCGTCGTGGGCGTGCTGGAGGACTATCCGCCCGATGGCGCGATGTACTGGATGCGAAAGGAGTTGGTTGCCCCATGAGCAGAGAGGACGGCGCAACGGTCGCTGAGCAACCCGTGAAGCTGACGCGTTTCGCCTGGCTTTCGATTGCCGCCGCGGTCCTGACAATATCGCTCAAGATGGGCGCGTACTGGCTGACCGGCTCCGTCGGTCTGCTCTCCGATGGCTTGGAAGCCTTCGTCAACCTGGCCGGCGCGCTCATGGCGCTTGCCATGCTCGCCATCGCCGCCAGGCCGGCCGATGAGCAACACGCCTACGGTCATTCCAAGGCAGAATATTTCGCCTCCGGCGTGGAGGGGACCCTGATTCTGATTGCCGCGCTGAGCATTGCTGCGGTCGCAATTCCACGACTCATGAACCCGGTTCCATTTGGAGCAGATCGGTCTCGGCCTCGCCATTTCTGTGATCGCGGGCGTGATTAACCTGGGCGTGGCGCTCGTGCTGCTGCGCGCCGGACGCCAGTATCGCTCGATCACGCTGGAGGCCAATGCCCGCCATCTTCTGACCGACGTCTGGACGACCGTCGGCGTGCTGTTGGGCATCCTTCTCGTCGGGTGGACGGGGTGGCTGAGGCTCGACCCGCTCTTGGCGCTGGTGGTGGCGGCGAACATTGTGTGGTCGGGCGTGGGCATCATGCGCAAGTCGATTGCCGGGTTGATGGATGTGGCCTGGCCGGCCGATGAGCAAGCTGCGCTGGATGCGCTCCTCGAACCCTATATGCGCGACGGCGTGGAGTATCATGCGCTGCGCACGCGTCAGGCAGGCGCGCGGCGTTTTGCGTCCATGCATCTGCTGGTGCCGGGAAAGTGGAGCATCCAGCGCGGCCATGATCTGGCCGAGGAGATTGAATTGGACGTCGTCCAATCACTGCCCAATGCCACCATGTTTATCCACCTGGAGCCAAATGACGACCCCGTCTCGTGGGATGACGTTGCGCTGGATCGCGTTGACAATTGATAATTGATAATTTGCAATTGCTACCGTAGGAGGGGAAAAAGATGGCGATCGCCCCCCCCCCCCCTTTTTTTTTCCTTGGCACACCAAGAAACTGACCGCACGATTTACTCCTTCATGGCCTACGTCACCTGGCTGAGTAGCTGCTTGGCCAGGCGGACGGCTTTGCTGGCATCGCTGGCAAAGCCGTCCGCGCCGATTCGCTGCGCATACGCCTCATTGACGGGCGCGCCGCCCACGATGACTTTGACCTGATTCCGCATCCCTGCGTCATGGATCGCCGCAATCGTACTGTCGAGCGCCGGCAGCGTCGTGGTCAAGAACGCACTGATGCCCACGATGTCGGGCTGATGTGACGCGATGGCCGCAATGAACGCCTCCGGCGGGACGTTGACGCCCAGGTCGATGACTCGGAAGCCGGCGCCTTCCAGCATGATGTTGACCAGGTTCTTGCCAATATCATGAATGTCGCCGGCAACGGTACCCATCACAAAGATCCCCAAGGGCTCCAGGCCGCTTTCTCGGATGAGCGGACGCAGCGCTTCCATACCCTGCTCCATCGCACGCGCGGCGATGAGCATCTCCGGTACAAAGAGACTGCCCATTTCAAAGAGTCGCCCTACTTCTTCCAACGCGGGAATCATGGCGTCATAGAGCAGCTCTTCTGGCGCTAGATCCGCCGCAAGTGCGCTGCGGGTCAAGTCGGCTACCGTCTCCCCCCGTCCATCAAGGATGGCACCGTAGAGCTCATCAAGCAAGGCATCTTGGCGCTGGCGTATGGCCGGCGGCGGGGGCGCCTCTTCAGTCGCGTCCATGAGCGGTTGCGTAAGATAATAATCGCTCGTCGTCGCGCCAATGTCTTCACGGGCTAGAGTTTCCAGAAAGCGCGGTGCTTCGTCCGCGTCCAGATAGCCCAGGATGCAGAACGCAAAGCCCTCTCCGCCAAGCTCGCGCACGATGGTACGTGCGCCTTGCGGCGAGACCATCACCTGACAGAGCTTGCCTCGGGCGCGAATGTGCGCAAGCACGGGGAGCCACGCCTCGGGCGGCGGCTGTCCTGCGCCGGGGATCCACTGAATGCCGCGCAGCCCCTCGATCGACAGTAGCATGTCAAGATGGGGCAACTCGCCCTTGCCGTCCAAATGGTAAAAGGCGTGATCCAGACGTGCGCACTGGGCGGTGAGGTCCGGCATGACAAAGCGCTCAAACATTGCCGGCGAGATCATATAGGAGAAGTCACTCTGGAGCATGTAGGTCCGCGCCGGCGACCAGAGTCGTGCCCAGCAGGCTGTGCCGCGCCCGACGGGGCCGATGAGCTCGTATAGCTCATCATAGTAGCGACTCCACAGGCCGCCAATGGTTTGGACCAGCCGCAGGACTTCGTCCGGGTCGTCATAGAGGTCAGTGGCCAGCTTTTGCGTGGTGCGGAGCGAGGCCAAAATGTCCAGGTTGCCGCCCAGGTCGGTCAAGCCAACGTGGGCACGATTGTCCCAGCGTTCCACTGCAGCAGCCGTGAGATCGTAGATGCGTCGCCACCAGAAGTTTTCGGCATCGTAGACTGGCTTGATCTCGCTGATGGCTCGCAGCGCGCTCGGCTCAAACCAGACCGTGTCCGGCGCAGCTTTGACCGTGGCACCTAGGAATCCGGCCATGATCCCGGGTCCGAAATTGGGCCACCACATGGGCCAGGCGTCACCAAAATAGCGGGTAGATTCGAGCTGGGTTTGAAACAATTCGAGAATTGGATCGAGCGGCGTATCGTTGGAGAACTGCGTAACGTACTGAGCCGTAGCAGGCGGGGGCGCGCCGTGGGGCGAATCCCAGCTTTCGAGCACCACGGTTGGTCGCTCCAGTTCACCGGCCCACCATGCCCGCCAATCCCGATCGATCCGCTGCCAATCGTCGTCGGAAAACCGAACCTGAATACTCATCTCCACTCCAATTCGTAGCATGTCTTGCTATGGTTTGCGCTTCCTTGTCTGCCCTATATTCTCGCACGAAAGCGGAGTGCAAACCAGTCGCCCGGTTTTATCGGGATGCATGCCACACTTGCAGGCTGCACGAGCGAAAATGAGCGGTTTATCCGCGCAGCGATCACGGTACTACTGCGCGGCTGCGGGGGCGCGAATTGACAATCGACGTTCTGCGGGGAAGAATGACGCGCGATCAAGATCGCCACCATTCAAAAGGAGAGATCAATGGCCAATCCGCAACAGAAAGCAATCGAACTCGCCCGCGCCGGCGACTGGGAGAGCGCCCATGAAGTCGTCCAGCCCCTGTCAGATCCGATTTCCTGCATGATTCATGGCTATTTGCATCGTGTGGAGGGAGATCTGGGCAACGCTCGCTATTGGTACGGACGCGCCGGCGAAACCATGCCGGATAACACGCTTGATGAGGAGCTAACGCGCCTTGCCGAGGCCGCAAACGGACTGACGAACTAGCGCGCTGTTAATCAGAATTTTGTCATTCCGTTCACGTAGTGGGCGCAAAGCGCCATGAGCGAAGCGAAGAGGAATCTCAGGCCTGCCAACGCGAGATCTCCGCTTTGCTCGAAATGACATTCCCACCTTGACAGAGCACTAGCGCACGCTTCCGTGCGCACCGGACGGACGTTTCAACAGGAATCATGATCGCGTAGCGCCTTCAATTTAGATCTCGTAGAGGGCGCGGACGCTCGCGTAGCGGCTCACATCTTCCAACAGATCCGTATTGTCGCTCACCTGATCGATGTTGCCGATTGGCGAGCGTTTGCCCAGCGCGCGTATGGTTGGATCCTCGATGGCTTCGAGCAGGGCGTCGGCAAAGCCATGCAGCGCAATGACCCGAAAGCCACGCCCGTGAAATTCGGTGACACGCGTGGGCAGCGGCGGCGTCAGATCAAGCCGGTTGTGCATGACGGCCAGCGCCTCATACGCGGGTACGAGGGTCGCCTCGCGTGCTTCCCACGTCGGCGCTCTTACCGACTGCGTCAGCCAGGGCAAGAGCGCCTCGGCGCAGGCCAGTTGGCGAAAGGCTGTGCCAAACCACTTGGGGTAGGGCGCGTATTGCCGCTCCATGAGAAAGGCGAGATTCATGATGTCACGCACCAGCCGCGCCCCAATCAGCGCCGCGCCTAACTCATCGCCCACGCTGCCGGCCCGACCTATGAGGTGTTCCTCCTGCCCCAGGCGCGCCCAGCCCGCCGCCAGCCGGTAGAGCCAGACGTCGCGCGGATAGTAGGCCAGTTGCGCCTGCAGCGCGGACGGACCGTTTGGGCCAAGATCGTCTTGGAAGATCGCCCCTGCGGTCAGCGTGCGCAGCTTCTGGGCCGGGAAACTGAGCCAATCCGCCTGCGTGAGCGGTTCTGCCGCCGTCCAGCCCAAATAGTGACGCGTGAAGTCACCCAGTACCGCAACGGTGACCCGATGGTTGATGGGTCCCTGGGTGATCGTTTGGCGCAGTTGCGTGCCGTTGTCGTCGGGGTCGGGCGGCGTGAAGTGGGTGGCGTAGCCCAGGAACTTGTATGGCAAGCGCTCTGCCAGCCAAGCGTGGACGCGCTCGGCGTGGGCGGCATGGTCCGCTGCGTCCACAAAGAGCATGACCCGCGGGCCCCAGTGGTGATCGGTCGAGGTTTTGTCGTCAAAGCCCAGCACTTCCGAGCCCGGGCCGATGAGTGCGGCAGCGTGGCGCAGGCCGGGCGTGTAGGCGTCTAGCTGAGGGCGTACCGCTTCCCAGTAGAAGCGTCGACTCAGTTCAAGACCGGGAATGTGCTCTTGGCCCCGCGCTCGACGACCGGGCACGGATCGGTCGTTCACTCTTGGCGTTCATTAGATCGCCTCCCTTTTGTTATACTAATTCTACGTTCACTCGCGCCCACCGCGGTCGCAAGGCCCGTGCTTGCGTGGCCGCTCGTTACCGTTGGCGAGGGCCGTGTCTGTACTGCGGAGGGTGCGCCCGCTTGAGGAGACCAGGATCATGCCACGACTCGCTTATCTGACCGTCGATGATGCACCCTCCACGCTCTTTCTCGACAAGCTCGACTTTCTGGAGGAACAAGGCATCAAAGCGCTCTGGTTTTGCCAGGGCAACTTCATGGAACAGCGTCCGGAGATGATGATCCGTGCGCTGAAGGCCGGCCACCTGCTCTGCAATCATTCGTATAGCCACCCGTACTTTTCTGAATTAAGCGTTGATCAAGGCTGTGCTGAGATTCGCGCCACGGATGCGATTCTGGCAGAATTCTATGACCAGGCCGGCATGCCGTGGACGCACAAATACTTTCGCTTCCCCTATCTCGACAACGGCAGTGGCTGTTCGGTTTTGGAGCAGATTCTGGACGGCGTGGAGCCAACGACGCTGGAACGGGCGGCCGCACTGCAGCGCTATCTGCGCCAGCTGAATTATCGGCAGCCCACTTTTTATGGCGTGCGCTATCCTTTCTTTGCCGAATATGCAGCCGCTTGCGTCGACGTATTTGGCACCTATGATTCGCAAGATTGGTCGCTCGTCCATGGCCCGCCGATCGACGGTAAAGATCGCGTCGAGACGATCTTACAGCGTATGGATGCCCACGACCCCGACAAGGGGCTGGCCTTGAATGACCCAAGTTCCAACGATGTCCTTGTGTTCCACGACCATGATGGCCACCACGAAAGCCTCCGCCTCTTTCAGGCCATGGTGCGGCGGGTCCTGGAGAAGGGGATTCAGTTCAGCTTGCCAGCGTAGCCGTTACTTGCTGTGGAGCAGCACGTGCAAGGGCGCACGGTGGCAGCTTCGTGCGCAGCCAGCGGCCAAGACTTGCCCTGCGCGGAGAACCTCGGTTAGAATGGCGCCCGGAAGCGGGTTGGACGTTCACCTATTCTTTATTTTTTCTTAGCGACCTCAGTCTATCTAACAGCAGTTCAAGCACATAACGGAGCAATATCGTGATCCAAGAATTTCGTGAGTTTATTCGCCGTGGCAATGTGATTGATTTGGCCGTCGCTGTCGTCATGGGCGCCGCGTTCACGTCGATTGTTAATTCGCTGGTTGACGATATCATCATGCCCCTGATCGGCGTGCTGCTGGGCGGTATCGACTTTTCGTCGCTCTCCTTTACGGTCGGTGATGCGGTAATCCTGTATGGCAACTTTATCCAGGCCGTGATTAACTTCTTCATCATCGCGCTCGTCATCTTCTTTATCGTGCGTGGGGTCAATAAGGCGAATGCCATGGCTTTTGGTGAGGAAGAAGAGGAAGAAGAAGAGGAAGAAGTGCCGGCAGAAGAGCAACTCCTGACGGAGATTCGCGACCTGCTGGCGAAGCAGAACACGTAAACACTCGCGTGGCCGTGGCACTGAATAGGGAAACTGGACGCACATAGAGACGCACATAGAAAAAGAGGCTGGAGAGCAGCAAGAACGCTCTCCAGCCCCCCTTTTTACGTCACGAGGATGTTTCGATCTACGCTGACAGCTTGACGCTGACGCCCGTGCGCGCCGATTCATAACATGCAAGAATAGTGCGCAAGAATTTGCGACTGAGACTCAATGGCACGACCGGCTCCGCGCCGTCCAGAACGCATGCCTCCATGGCCTCGATTTCGTAGACGTAGGGCGTGATCCCCTCAAATTCAATGATTTCGCTCTGGTTGTCGCGGCCGCTCAGGATAATGTGGCTGGGCTCTCCATCTACGCCCGGCTTCCATGGATCGGGTATATGGATAATGCCGGCATCGCCGACCAGAAAGGCCTCCCCCCGATAAGGCGTGCGGAAGCTCGAGGAAATCTGTGCGACCGCCTCGTTCTCAAAGCGCATCTGCCCCGTAAACACGACCTCAACCTCGTTCTCCGCCGTCACCTGCTGGGCCCAGACCTCCAGGGGCGCATTGGGGCCTGCCATGAAGATGGCGAGGCTATTGGGATAGACGCCAACGTCCCACAGCGACCCGCCGCCCAGCGCCGGATGGAGGCGAATATTGGCTTCGTTTGCCGGATCCAGGTAGAAGTTGAACCAGGCGTTGATTTGACGCAAATTGCCGATCTCGCCCGCCTGGATCATGCGCTGGACCGCGCGCGTCTGGGGGTGGTGCAGGTACATAAAGGCCTCGAAGACCGTCACGCCATTGGCCTTGGCTGCGGCTTCGACCTGGTCCAACTCTGCCAGGGTCAGCGTCAGCGGCTTCTCGCAGAGCACATGCTTGCCCGCTTCGGCCGCTTTCACGGTCCACTCTGCATGCAGGCTGTTGGGCAGCGAGTTGTAGATGACGTCGATGGTCGGGTCGGCCAGCAACTCCTCATAGGATCCGTAGACGGTCGGTATGGCCCATTCGGCAGCATAGGCCGTAGCCTTACTCAGATCTCGGCTGGCCACCGCTGCCAGCTCGCTCCGCGTCGCCCCGCGCAGCGGCTCGATCAGGGACTGATTGATTTTCGCGGTCGACAGCAATCCCCACCGCAGTGCATTTTCCATCATGGTCTCCTTGCAATTGATTGATCCAACATGCCCCCATTGTAGAACGCCCACCCGCCAATCCACAATCAAACCATGCCGCCTCGACAACTCGGTCAACACATGCCCTTGTTACGCTCCGCGCACGTCTCCCCCTGTTCTGGTGCTACTGGATCCGTTTCATGAACCCGAATTACTTGCGCACTTATCTACTCGACAAGACGGGCGCCGTTGAACGTACGCCTTTTGATCCTCATACGTTGGTCTACAGCGTCGGCGACCAGGTCTTCGCGCTGATTAGCCGCCAGGCGACGCCGCTTCACCTGACCGTACGCTGCGAACCGGAGCGGGCCGAAATGTTACGCGCCATGTATCCGACGATTCGACCGGGGGTGTATATGAACCGGCGGCACTGGAATACGGTTGCGCTGGACGGCACGCTCTCTCAGGCAGAGCTCTGCGCCATGATCGACGGCTCCTATCGTCTGGCGCTGGCTGCCGGCGGCACGCCCGATTGCCTGCCTGCCGCCTTTGAAGAGGGCGTGCTCTGACGCTTGGTTGCCTTCCTTGCCCGTCACCCATCGCCGGACAAGTCTCCACGCTGCCGACAATCGCCCCCGAACCTCTTTGTAAGCCCCCTTACTTTGATTTTGACAACTTAACCCAGACAGGGTAAACTGTTTCGTGAACGTTAACGTGATCGTTAACAGCTAGCCGCGTTTGATTCTTGGCGCCAGTCTACCCAATGAAGTTCGCAGCGAGTCCGAAGCTTCCCATGCCCGGCGCTGCAAATCCTCGTTTTTCTCGGTGAAGTCAATCGGCTGTACCGCCGGGCCGTCCGGCTAATCATATAGAAGGTTTTTCATTCTTGAATTGAAAGGAACACTGCCATGCAGAAGCGTTTCCCGTTTATCCTTGTGGCCTTGATGTTGGTCCTGGCTGTGGCGCTGAGCGCCTGTGCGCCGGCCGCCGCGCCTGCTGCTGACTCGGGCGCCGAAGCCGACGCCGGTGAAGCAGCTGCCGAATCAACCGGCCAGACCGTGGGCATCTCCATGCCGACCAAGTCCTCCGCAAGGTGGATCGCAGACGGTGAGAACATGGTTGCCGTCTTCAATGAGATGGGCTATGACACCGATCTCCAGTATGCTGAAGATGACATCCCCAATCAACTTGCCCAGATCGAAAACATGATCACCAAGGGTGTTAACGTGCTGGTCATTGCCGCGATTGACGGCACGACTCTCTCCGACGTTCTCCAGCAGGCGGCCGATCAGGGCATTCTGGTCGTTGCCTACGATCGTCTGATTCGTGACAGCGGCAACGTTGACTACTACTCGACCTTTGACAACTTCCAAGTCGGCGTGCTTCAGGCCGGCTACATCGAAGAGGCCCTTGGTCTGAAGGATGGCGAAGGCCCCTTCAATATCGAACTCTTCGGCGGCTCGCCCGACGACAACAACGCCTACTTCTTCTATGATGGCGCCATGTCCGTCCTGCAGCCCTATTTGGACAACGGTCAGCTCAACATTCTCAGCGGCCAGACCGGCATGGACAAGGTCTCGACGCTGCGTTGGGACGGCGCCACGGCCCAAGCCCGTATGGACAACTTGCTGAGCGCCTACTACACTGACGAGCGTGTGGATGCCGTACTTTCCCCCTATGACGGCCTGAGCATCGGCATTCTTTCCTCGCTCAAGGGCGTTGGTTACGGCTCCGATGATCAGCCCATGCCGGTCGTGACCGGTCAGGATGCTGAAATTCCTTCCGTCAAGTCGATTATTGCCGGCGAGCAGACGCAGACTGTCTTCAAAGATACGCGTGAACTGGCTGGCGTAACCGCCCAGATGGTTGATGCGGCGCTGAAAGGTGAAGAGGTACCGGTCAACGACACGGAGACGTATGAGAATGGCGTCAAGATTGTGCCTTCTTCGCTGCTGATTCCGTATAGCGTGGACGTCAACAACTGGGAAGAGGTTCTGGTTGACAGCGGCTACTATACCGCCGATCAGATCCAGAACTAAGCTGTCTGGAGATGGGGATGCGGGCCTCAACGCACCGCATCCCCATTTCTTGTTGGCCATCATCCCGGACGATCCGTTTGGGAATGACGGGTGGGAGCGCCAAGGAACAATGAGTATGTCTGATGTGATTTTGGAGATGCGCAATATCACCAAGACTTTCCCCGGTGTGAAGGCGCTGGACGACGTCAATTTTACCGTGCAAAAGGGCGAGATTCATGCTCTCGTTGGTGAGAACGGGGCCGGCAAGTCGACGCTGATGAAGGTGTTGAGCGGCGTCCACCCCCACGGCACCTATACGGGCGAGATCTATTACAAGGGCCAGGAGAGTGAGTTCCGCGACATTGCCCAGAGCGAAGACGTGGGTATCGTGATTATTCATCAGGAACTGGCGCTGGTCCCTCTTCTGTCGATTGCGGAGAATATATTTCTGGGTAACGAGCAGGCCACGCGCGGCGTCATTAACTGGAATGAGACGATTTCGAAGACGCAAGCGCTCCTCAAGACCGTGGGGCTGAAGGAATTGCCTACGACGCAGGTCACCAACCTGGGCGTCGGCAAGCAGCAACTTGTTGAGATTGCCAAGGCTCTTTCCAAAGAAGTCGAACTGCTCATTCTCGATGAGCCGACCGCCAGCCTCAACGAGACTGATACCGAGGCGCTACTGCAGCTCTTGCTGCAATTTAAGGCGCAGGGCATCTCTTCGATTCTGATTTCCCACAAGCTCAATGAAGTCACCCAAGTCGCTGATTCCATCACGGTCCTGCGCGATGGGGCCACCATCGAGACGCTTGACTGTCGCACCGACACCATCACCGAGGATCGTATCATCCGCGGCATGGTTGGTCGCGACTTGACCAACCGCTTCCCCGCGCGGACGGCGAATATCGGTGACGTCATTTTTGAAGTCAAGGATTGGAACGTCCATCACCCGATTCACGATGATCGCAAGGTGATCGACGACGTCAGTATCCACGTGCGCAAGGGAGAAGTCGTGGGCATTGCCGGCCTGATGGGCTCGGGGCGGACGGAGCTGGCCATGAGCATCTTTGGCCGTTCCTATGGACGCAACATCAGCGGTGAGGCCTTCGTGGAGGGCGCGCCAGTCGATATCTCCACCATCAACAAAGCGATCAAAAACGGTATTGCCTATGCCACAGAGGACCGCAAAACCTATGGACTGGTGCTGATTCAAGATGTGAAGAACAATATCACGTTGGCCAATCTGGACGCAACCTCGAACGGGATGGTCATCAACGAGCCGCGCGAAGTTGTGCTCACGAACGAATATCGCGATAGGCTCAACATCAAGTGTTCCAGCGTGCTGCAGCAGACGCTCAATTTATCGGGCGGCAATCAGCAGAAGGTTGTGCTTAGCAAGTGGCTCTTTGCCCATCCCGAGATGCTCTTCCTCGACGAACCGACCCGCGGGATCGACGTTGGCGCCAAGTATGAGATCTACACGATTATCAATCAGCTCGCCACTGAAGGAAAGGGTATTGTTATCATCTCATCCGAACTACCCGAAATTTTGGGCATTTGCGACCGCGTCTACGTCATGAATGAGGGACGGATCGTCGGTGAGATGGCGGCTACAGAGGCGTCGCAAGAAAAAATTATGGGCTGCATAATGCAGCAAGAAGAGGTTGCTTGATCATGAACAGTACGATGACGTTACTTCGGGACAATATTCGTCAGTATGGCATGTTGATTGCGTTGATTGCAATCATGATCTTCTTTCAAATTATGACCGACGGCACCCTCATGAAGCCGGTCAATATCACCAATTTGGTGCTGCAAAATAGCTATATCGTTATCATGGCGTTGGGCATGCTGTTGGTCATTGTGGGTGGCAACATCGACCTTTCGGTTGGGTCCATTGCTGCGTTCATCGGCGCAGTGGCGGCCGTCCTCATGGTCAATCTTCATGTGCATTGGACTCTTTCGCTTCTGGCCGGGCTGGTCGTTGGTATGATCATCGGCGCGGCTCAAGGGTACTTCATCGCCTATCAGATGATCCCTTCGTTTATTGCCACGTTGGCGGGCATGTTGATCTTCCGCGGCCTTACGCTGGTGACGCTCCAGGGCCAATCGGTCGGCCCCTTTCCTCCAGCCTTCCAAAAGCTGAGTTCCGGCTTTATTCCCGACATCTTCAATTACGAGGGGCTGCACCTGACAACGCTGCTCATCGGTGCGATTTTTTCGATCATTCTGGTCTATTTGGACCTGCGCTCCCGTCGCAATCGTCAAAAATACGGGTTTGACGTACCGCCGGTTGGCCTCTTTATTGTGAAGAATCTGGCCGTCGTCGGGGCAATCATGTATCTGTGTTATCTCATGGCTTCGTATAAGGGATTGCCGAATGTCTTAATCATTGTTTTCGTGCTGATCGTTTTCTACACGTTTATCACAACGCAGACTGTGGTCGGGCGGCGCATCTATGCGTTGGGTGGCAATGCCAAAGCGGCTAAGCTTTCCGGAGTCAATACAGAACGGCTGACCTTCTATACCTTTGTCAACATGGGATTTCTGGCTGCACTGACCGGATTGATTTTTGCCGCCCGCCTCAACGTCGCTACGCCAAAGGCCGGTACCGGCTTCGAGTTGGACGTGATTGCTGCGGTCTTCATCGGCGGCGCCTCGGCCACCGGCGGCGTGGGCACCGTACTCGGTGCGGTGATCGGCGCGCTCGGTCATGGGCGTCATGAACAACGGCATGTCGATCATCGGCATCGGCATCGACTGGCAGCAGGCTATTAAGGGCCTGGTGTTGCTCCTCGCCGTCTTCTTCGACGTGCGCAACCGGGCCAATAAAGGCTAGGGACGCACCGTTTCACTGACTTGGTACCGATCTAAGGGCGTCTGCGGACATGTCCGCAGACGCCCTTAGATGCGTGCTGACCGGCAACTGTTCTGAGGCCGGACCACCGGCGTCTATTGAGCTTGCCTGGGAGATGATCGCGGTTAGGCTGAATCGCGAACGATAAGCTCGGTGTCGAGGGTCAATACGTTGTCGTGGGGCGGTTCTGCACCGTCGATCTCGGCCAGGATCGTCTTGACGGCCAGAATGCCCAACTCGCGCAGGGGTTGCTGGATCGTGGTGAGCGCCGGCGAGAAATGGGCAGACTCAGTCATGTTGTCAAAGCCGATGACGGCCAGCTGTTCTGGTACGGCAATGCCGTGGGTGTTGGCATAGTGGAGCGCGCCCAGAGCCATCTGATCGTTGCTGGCGAAGACAGCGTCGAGCTCCGGATTGGCGACTACGAGTGCGGCCAACGCCCGCTCGCCGCTTGCAGATGACCAGGTACCTTCCACCCAGGCATGGACATCAACCGGCCTCCCTGCGGCCCGCAACGCGTCTTCCCATCCCCGCTTTCGCTCCACGGCTTCGGGCCAGTCCAGCGGCCCGGAAATCAGACCGATATGTTTGTAGCCCTGGGCAACAAGGTAGTCTGTTGCCGCACGACCGCCACCGTAATTATCTACCCCCACAGTGGTGAAGTTCGGATTGATGCGGTGTTTGAGCACAACAATTGGCGTCGAGGTCATGGGCAACTCGACCGCCGTCGCATCAAAATTGCCGTCAAATTCGGTGGCGAAGATGATGATCCCCTCAACGTGATGGGCCATGAGTGAATCGATGAGCGGCTGGAGCTTGCCTGGCCGGAATTGGGACAGCTCGGTGAGTAGAAGGGAGTAGCCCGAAGCTTCACACTGGGCCGTAATACCGTGCAGCGTCAGGGAGATGCCCACATATTTGAGTCCGGCCGTGATCACGCCCAATGTGCGGCTGCGTTGGTGAACCAGGCTGCGTGCCAGGGCGCTGGGCTGGTAGCCGAGCTCGGCGATGGCTTTTTCGATGGCGGCCCGCGTGGCCGGCGCCACGTCCGGTCGCTGGTTGACCACGCGCGAGACCGTCTGTGCGGAGACGTTGCAGCGCTTGGCGATATCTTTGATGGTGACTTTCTTGCTCAAATTGCGGGCGTTCATGCTTTCTCCCAACCTGCGCATGACGATTGACGTTCTCATTATACCCTGAAAGCGAAATAATGTGAACGTTAACGGAGCCCTGAAGGTAGGCAGGCAACGTATCACAACCGGCCATTGAAAAGCCTGCTGCCAACAAAAAACGTCCGACTTCCCCATGAAGCCGGACGTTTCTGTGAATCTTTTTTTTGCTTGGGAAATCAGCGGTTGCGGAGGTAGGAGAATAGCCAACGCCCGCCAAAGACCAGGCCAATGAGTGCGAAGATTGTTGCGCTGATGCGCATGCCTTGCATGAAAAACTGACGCAAGCGCTCAATCGCCAACGCTTCGCCCAGTTCGCGCGTGACGCTGCCCGCCGTGGCTTCCTCAGCGGTCGCTCCTTGATTGCCGGGATTGACGATGACGCCGGCCGCCGCGGCCGGCGTCGGCGTCGGTAGCAGAATTGTCGGCTGCTCTGCCTCGGCCGCGGCCTGCTCTTCCGCTGCTTCGTCCGCTAGCGTGCCGGGTTGCTCCACTTGACCGACCTCTGCGGTTGGCTGAGGCGCCGGGGTGAAGGTCGCGGTTGGAATTGGCGTTTCGGTCGGTTCATCCGAGGTCGGAGTAGGCGTAGGGCCTTGATTGACGCTGATATTCTGGGAGAAATACTCGGCGTAATTGCCGTCAGCCTTGACGACACGCAGGCGCAGACTGTAAGCGCCGGGCGGCAACCCGGACGCCCGCCAGATGGCTAGCTGCCCATTCTCAACGGGCGTGGTACCGCCGTCAAAATAGATGTAAGCGTCGTCCCCGCTTGGCTCCTGCTTGTAATGAAGCTCGTATTTCTGAAAGGTCTCAATCACCGCCGTGCCCATGACCGGTACATCGCCGCCCACCGATGAGCCGGTTGCTGGCGAGCTGATGCCCGGCGTCTGCGCGAGGAGCGAAGGCCCCGACAAGAGCAGAAGCGCCGCCGCCACCAGCAGGCAGATCACCTGGATGCAGCGCACGAGACCCGGCCGGCCAAAATGGCTCGTCAGCTGTACAAATCGTATTGGGCGTCGGGTCATGTCATCCATCATCATCAGTCTCAGTCGCTGGTTTGACCCGTACGCATATGGCGTACAATTGCCAGGAGCTCAGCATCAGTCAGATTGGGTTGGCCGCCGCTCGGCGGCATGAGCACACCGGTCTCATTGTCTGGATCGTCATGTGCACGGCCCGCACGGATAAAGGCGACCAACTCTTCATCGCTACGCTCCGCAATGAACGCGTTATTCGTCAGCGCATTGCCCAGATCGGGCACGCCTTCCATTTCCGGACCATGGCAGACTGCACAGGCGCCGGCATAGAGTGCTGCGCCGTCATCGGCATGCGGCAACGCCGCGGCATTGGTCTCCAATTCGGCGGCAATGGCGACGCTGCTGATCTCCAGCGCCGTCTCGGCCGGACGATTCACAACGCCGAGCAGCGCAATCGCGCCAGCCACCGCCAGGATTGTGCCGCCCACGGCAAGCCAGGGCGTGTCCGCTGCCGCGGCCTCTGTTTCGTCTTCTGTCTCTTTTGCTTCAAGGGCAACGACGGCCATGGCGGAAATGATCACAAACGCGGTGAGGGCCAGGAAGGGAATCGTAATGAAGCCAAACCAGTTGATCCACATGGTCGTGCAGGGAACGCCGGCCTGACAGACCGCGCCGCTGTCAAAGATCTGCGTCTTCTGGAGCAGATAATGATAGGTCGACATGGCGATGCCCAGGACCGAAAAAGGCAGCACGTAATATGGGAGGCCGCGATCTTTTCGCAGCAGGCCAATCGCCAGGATGCCGGCCAGCGGATACATGAGTATGCGCTGATACCAGCAGAGTGAGCAGGGAACGTAGCCGCGCACTTCGCTGAAGTAAAGGCTGCCGAGCATGGCGGTCCAGGCCGCGGCCAGTGCGATATAGAGGCTGTAACGATCAAGCAAGCGAGTCATGGGCGATCAAATGGCCTCAACCACCACTATCGGACGCTTCGATCAGGCGGTCAACATTCTCTTGGAATTCGTTGTAGTCAAATGGATTGGCCATGGGCTGGCCGTTGATCACGATTGTTGGCGTGCTCGTCAGGCCCAGGGCAAAGGCTTCGGAAACCGAAGCGTTGACCGCGTCCCAGTGGCGCTGGCTGTTCATGCACTGCAGGAATTCGCCTTCATTGAGCCCGAGATCTCGCGCGTAGCCCGTGAGCCGTTCCAGCGTTACGCCGGCCTGCCCGCGATTGGCCGCTTCAATGAAGAGCACGTCATGATAGGGCCAGAACGCGTTCTGATCGGCTGCGCATTCTGTTGCCATGGCGCCCATCTGTGCACCGGGCGCATGGATTTGCAACGGGAACTGGCGGAATTCCAGCTTCACCAATCCGGTATCCACATACTCTTCCATGACACGCGGCTTCATTTGCGTGGCCCACTGTTGGCACGCTGGGCACAGGAAGTCTTCCCAGGTCTGAACGGTCACGACCGCCTCTGGGTTCCCAAGCACGTTGCGGTCAACCCACTCGACCGGAACGTCGGGCGCTTCGACCGAAGACACTGTGCGGCGCGGGCTGTTCAAAAAGACCGCTAACGCGATTAACCCCAGAAAAAGCAAGGAGGCGCCGATAATCCATGGGGTCATGGATCGCTTTTCGGCTTTTGCGGCTTCGGCATTGGGCTTGGCATATTTGGGCATAGATCACCTCAGTCAAGATCACGGATGGTTAGACGTGATAATCGGCAATGACATCGCTTACTTTGTGCGATGCCCGTGGACAATTTCCAGTAGACAATGGACCCGATTTTGGGCACGTCTCCGAAGTATACGGCTTTTCAGACGCAGGAGCAAGATTGTGGAGGATAGTCGAAGCAGCGACTCAAAACCGCGGTCAAAGTGGGCGCCAAAGCAATCCAATATGCTCCTGTCGAGGCGCATGATCTGACGGCAAACGCCGCCTGATCCGGGATACCCAACCAAGCGCGAGGGACCGCAGAAATTGAGCATGCCTTCCACCCGGTATTGTCCTGGGCCAATCAGTCGGCGCTGCGTTCGCCAACCGTCTGGATCTTTAGAACACCTGGTTCTTCCGGCGGCGCGCCAATCTTCTCCCAACCCTTGCCCAGGTTGAGGTCGCGCTGCGGGAATGGAATTTCGATGTTGTTCTTGGCAAAGGCTTCCCATAGCATGTAGTAAAGATCGCTCTTCACGCGCGGCATGCGCTGCGGCTTGTCGATCCAAACGGCTAGTTCGAAGTTGAGGCTCGAATCGCCAAAACCGCGGAAGAGCAATTCCGGCTCCGGATTTTTCAGGATGAGTCCGTGACGGCCGGCTGTAGTGCAGGCGACACGGCGCACCTGTTGCGGATCGCTCCCGTAGCCAACTCCAATGGGTAAGAGAGCACGAATTTCTCGGTCGGTCTTGGTCAGCGTCGTGACTTCGTTGGTGATAAAGGATTCGTTTGGGACCAGAACTTCAATATTGTCCAGCGTACGTACGGTGGTGGCGCGGATGTTAACGTGTTCGACTGTGCCAATCTGTCCATCGATGGCGATGACATCGCCGGGCACTACCGACTGTTCGAAAAGCAGCACCAGGCCGCTGATAAAACTGGCGACAATGTGTTGTAGACCGAAGCCAACACCGATTGAGAGTCCGCCGCCGATCAGTGCCAGCGTTGCCATGTTAACGCCGAGCAGATAGAGCGCGACCAGCAGCCCGATGCCGACGATCACGTAACGCGAAATCGTCACGATTGACTCGACAACGCCGATTTCCACATCGCTGCGATCCGCCATCGCACGCCGAATCCCCCGGGAGATGGCCCATGACGCAACAACGGAGCCATAGATCACGGCCGCGGCCGTGAAAAGGCGCTCGACGGTCACTGTTGTGTCAGCGATGGTGAAGAGCGGGAACTCGCTGAGAATGCGAATGTTGACAAAGTTTCTGGATATGCGGATGCCGAGTAGTAGAAAAAATATCGGCAGGAATATTCGATAATGAAATGGTGCAAACGCTGCCCCATAGCGTCCATATAGGAGCATGAGCAGGACACGATAGGCCAGCCAGACCCAGAGTATCGTGCGTGATTCGATCAAAATTCCATTGGGCGCACCGATGGCATCAAACCAGACACTGAAGATCTGGATGAAAACCAGCGCCATGAGGGGGGCAAGCACCAGTGAAAACGCACCAATCCATCTCCGCCATAAGCGGTCGGCGCCATCAGCTGGCCGGTGACGCTTCATCCAGTAGCGTAGGCCGATGGGTACCGCCCAGGCTACAAGCAAAATTAGGAGCAGCAACAGCAATTGGCGCTGAACAATTGGGCGTGCTAGGTAGACGCCCATTACTTTCAATTGTTCGCTGACAATGTCGATTGAGCTTTCCAGCGATGCCTCAATCGAGGCATCTAGGTTGGGCACGCCATCCATGAATGGATCCTTGTTGATCAACAGTTCTGACTATTCTTCGGCAGGCGGAATCGGGCGCTCGCAGTCGTCGGGCAGGTCCGCCTCTTCTTCATCGACACCTGCTCCGTCGATCGCCTCCCAGCCAAATCGGCAGATCGCCTCCTCCGGCGTCATCAGCCCGGACAAGACATTGGCATACGCTCGATTCCCGGCAGCTGCCAGCGCACGCTGGTCGATATCGTTGGGCAGCGCCACGCTGGTGGCGGATTGGCGCGCAAAGCCGCCCAGTAACGGGTAAATCCTGGGATCGACCGAGACTTCTGCGTTGGCAGGAATGCGCCCCAGCTCACGCATGAATGTCGTGCTTTGCTGCCGGTTGGTCAGCAAAGCGGCCACTACTCGGGCCGCTTCGGCCTGCGTGTCGGATGAGTTTGTGCCCAACATGACGGCGTCGGCTGCAACGAGGGGGCCTGCCGGTCCGACCGGTCCATTGGGTAGGCGTACGACAGCCAATTTATCTTCGCTGAGATTCCTGCTAATGGTGGATAATTCTTCCGGTCCACCAACATAATAAGCGGCTCGACCCTCCATGAATAGTTCAAGCAATGCCTGGGAATCAGAATTGAGAATGATGCCTGGTTCGTCTTGTACCGATTCCAACCAGGTCAGCCATTCGGTGAAGCCGCTGGTCGTCAACGTGAACCTGCCCTGGCTGTCGAAGAGACCGACTCCGAAATCGGCAATGCCCCAGTAGGCCGGCTCAAAGCGCGGTTCCAATGCAACTGGCGCCTCTACCGACGTGTAGTCTAGGAAGTCATCAATCCCACTCGGGATTTCACCGGCTAACTCGAGATTTACATAAAGCGAGTTTGGGGCAACCGACATGGGAATGCCGTAGAGCGTCTCTCCAACACGCACCGCGTCCAATGCGCTGTCTCTGAACTCGAGGAGGAGGCCCGTATCGTTTGGGATCGGGCGAACTGATTCCGTTGCAATCAGCTGGGGCAACCACTCGGCGGCACCGATTAAAAGGTCTGGCCCGATTCCTTCGTTGATTGATTCAATGTAGCGATCGACAATCTCATCGCGTGCAACGAAAATGTCGATGACTTCAACCCCTGGACTGATTTCGTCGACCTGCTTCAGTACCTCCTGTAAGACCTTCGCTTCGGCCGGCGGCCAACTGTGCCAAAGTAGAATGTTGTCGCTGCCGATTGACAGCATCTCCGCGCCTGCGCAGCCGCTTGCCGTCCAGACGATGATCAGAAGCCAGGCGCCCAGCAAACGCCGCGGCTCAGGAGGACGAGCGCGGCGTGTCGGGTGAATTCTTTTGGGCAAGCGCCTGATGATGGCGCGTGCAACGTAGCGTACCATGGCTGTGCGTGCTTTCTCATTGCCAGACATTCATTCTGCTGTTTACACTCTGCCGTAAGGCTGAACCGCTGTCAACTATTCGGGCAAATGCATCCGTTACGCGGTGCAAGCAATCAAAGTCGTTGTCCGCGCTTGACCTTCTCACCCACTTGGGCTGCATGTTGTATAATCGATTCAATGGGTGCGCCTGTTGTGCGTCCTGTAGTCGGCCGATACCAAACCATCACGCAGCGCCAAGCTGGCTGCCTAAGCGACCCACTGCCATCGGGAGACCAACCGTGAAGACTCAACTCAAAATCGTGATGATCGCATCCGAGTGCGTACCCTATGCCAAGACGGGCGGGCTGGCCGATGTCGTTGGCGCGCTCCCTCATGCCCTCCGTGCATTGGGTCACGAAGTAATCGTGATCATGCCCAAATACAGCAGCATCGATGCCACGAAATTTGGCATTCACCGCCACTTCGACTCCCTAGGCGTCTGGATGGGCAACCTGCAGGAGTGGTGTGCGGTGGACCGGGCGGACAACAACGGCGTCACCATCTACTTTATCGAGTCGGACAAGTATTTCCGTCGCGACGGCCTCTATCACGACGCCGCCAACAAGGATTTTGGCGATAACCCGGCGCGTTTTGGCTTTCTGACACGCGCGGGTCTCCAGCTCTGCCACGACATGGGCTTTGCACCGGATATCGTTCATCTCCATGATTGGCAGTCCGCCCTGGGCGCCGGCTATCTGAAGATCTGGGATTGGAATGACCCCGTATTGGGTGGCGCCGCCAGCGTGCTGACCATTCACAACATCGCCTATCAGGGCAAATACGGCGCCGACGTCTATGACTATCTGGGACTTGGCTGGCAGAATTTCACCCCCGACAAATTTGAAGACTTTGGCGCGGTCAACTTCCTCAAGGGCGGGATCGTCTATGCCGACATGGTCAACACGGTCAGCCCGACCTACGCTGCTGAAACGCGCACGCCTGAGCTGGGCTATGGACTGGCCCCCTATCTCAATGATCGCGGCGACACCTACGTCGGCATCCTCAACGGCGTGGATTACGACGAATGGAGTCCCGCCGTGGATATGCTGATTCCTGCCACCTATTCGGTGGAGGATCTGAGCGGCAAAGCGCATTGCAAGCGCGAGCTTCAGGCGCGCTTCGGGCTGGAGATCGACCCGACCATACCCATTATCGGCGTCGTTAGTCGCCTGGTCGACCAGAAAGGGCTCGATGTCCTGGCGTCGGTCATCGAGGGCATCGTGACCGATATGCGCGTGCAGTTTGTCCTGCTCGGGTCAGGCGATAAACGGCTGGAGGCCTACTATCTGACGCTGCCGACGCTCTATCCAGGGCAGGTCGGCGCCCACATCGGCTACAGCAATGAGCTGGCGCACTGGATTGAGGCGGGGGCTGACTTTTTCATCATGCCCTCGCGCTATGAACCGTGCGGGCTCAATCAGATCTACTCTCTGAAATATGGCACGCTGCCCATCGTCCACGCCACGGGCGGGCTAGAAGATACGGTAGAGCAATATGACGAAGCGGCAGGAACGGGGACAGGCTTCAAGTTCTATGAACTCTCGCCCACAGCCGTCTATTACGCAGTGGGGTGGGCCGTGAGTACCTTCTACGACCGTCCGGAGCACATGCGGCAGATGATCTACCAGGCCATGGTTCAGGATTTCTCGTGGGACAAGAGCGCACGCCAATACCTGCGTCTCTATCAGCGGGCCATGGAGAATAAAGCCGCACTGTGATGGCGTGGCAACTTTCGTACGCTCATACACAACTGGGAACATTCTTGCCAAACCAACGTTTTCAGAAGTGCTGAATCACCAAAAATAGATCAGCGCTTATTTAGTAACCCACATATTCGATTGAAGGAGTAGTATACATGAATGCAATGCCCGTAAGGCAGCGTCCGACGCTGATGCTCTCTGCCGTGACCATGCTGGTTGCGCTGATGATGACAGCCTGTATCGCGCCGACTGAAGAGTCTGCCGCGCCAGCCGACGCAGCCCCGGCCGCCGATATGAGCGAAATGGAACCCGTCGCCTCCATCACGCTGCCCGATGGGCCGGAATGTCTCAACGCCGGTGAGGGTGCGACCTTGGTCTTCGACGGCGTGCGCGTCAACTATACCTGCGCCAGCACGGACATCGGCGATGTTGTGCTGCTGGGTGACTTGGCCAGCCCCATGCTGGACCAGCTGATCGTGGACGTGGGGCTGATCACGCGTGGCGATGATGGGTTTGACCTGGATTCATCCACGCTGTTGACCATGTTGATGAGCGAAGTCACGCTGGCCGATGGCACCGTCTGCCTCAACGCTGGGCAAGGCGCTACGCTGTCGTTCGATGGCAAGCGTGTCAACTATAATTGTGATACCACGGATGAGGGGGATGTCGTCCTGCTGGGTGACTTCACGGCGGATATGACGACCCTGACGGTGGAGAAGGGGCTGGTCGTGCGCGTCAACGACGGTTTTGAACTGGGCGAGAGCGAAATCGTGGCAGTCAGCGAAGTTGTCGGAGTCCCTGCCGATTAAGCGGCAGGCTTGGCGCAAATGACATGAGAATGAGGTTGACGGCCTTCTGCGCGGATCGCATCCGCGCAGAAGGCCGTTTTTCGTGTTGCAGCCCGCTTGGTTTCGACCCTTCGACAGGCGTAGGGCGGCGCAGGATCAACCGGCGTTGGCCTGGAATGACCCGCTTGGTTTCGACCCTTCGGCAAGCTCAGGGCGGCGCAGGATCAACCGGCGCTGGCTTGGCGATGATTTGTGGACCTGTGAGATCTTGTAGAGCCGGTGCTTATTGCGTCAACCTTGCCGGGGATGAATCCCCGGCCTAGCTATGCGCCCCATGAAGTGGGGCTATTTGGGGTGGTTCGCCACGATTGTAGCCCCACTTGATGGGGCGCCCTTGTCAGCAAGGGCATTCATGCCCGGCGGGCTCGCCAGCACCCGATGTGATTGAATATCCCCGCCGAGCCCGCCAGCGCCCGATGCGACTGAATATCGCCGCCGGACCCGCCAGCGCCCATTGTGATCAAACGTGTCCGACGCGGTCAACCGCACCGTGGCGAATCCGTCACGCCTCAGCCTTGAATCTGTTACCAGTAACTCGCGCCGAATACTCGTTCCAGCAGCGTCTCGCGTTCTGCGGCCGACATCCAACGCGGCTGGCCAAAGTCGTAGATCAGCGTCGTGAGAACTTGGGTGCTGATGTGCCGACCATCGTAAAATGTGTGCTTGACGATCATGCCTTCTCTGGTATTCTCGGCCCACATCTGGTCGAAGAAGAGATTGCCCAGGCCAAAGAGAACCATGCTGTCGTCGGTGAACTCCATGGCTTGGGGCACGTGACTCTGCACGCCGGTGACGATGTCGGCGCCGGCCCGCACGAGCGCATTGAAGTCCAGACGCTGATCGCCGAGCGGCTGAACCGCGTATGATTCCTGATATTGCAGTTCGGGGAGAACGATGTCGGCCAGATCCTTTTGCTTGATGTTGCGGATCGTGGCCGACATGATGGCCAAATCAAAGATTGCGCTGCCCGGCTGAGTATCGGTCGCCCAGGCAAATTCAGGACCGTAACTATTGGCGCCCAGGAAGGCCAGACGGTTGCCGTTGTGCTCGAGAAAGAAAGGTGCAAAAGCCTCTGCCTTGTTGCGCCCGCCGCCGTAGAGGGGTAACCCCTTTTCCGTATAAAAATCGATCGAAACCAGGGCATCGTCACGACCAAAATCGTTCTGATGATTGCCGGTCAGGCCAATGATGTCAGTCCCTGTCGCTTCCAGTGCAACAAAGTACTCGGGCGGGCTACAAAAGTTGAAGTTGTCCATGCGCGTGTTGGTCACGCAATCGGGCACGAAGGGCACTTCGTTGCTGATGTGGGTGATGTCGGCCGCGGCCAACTCCGGCCCCACCACTTCCGCCACCCACTCGGGCCCGCGCTCGTCAATCTGCGCCGCGGTCAGGCGTACCATGGCGGTCACGCCCGTCATGGCCAGGACGGTCAGCTTTTCCGGGTCGCGATTCGTGGGCGGAATCTGGGCCAGGTAGGCTTCGGCTTGTGTTTGCTGCTCGGCGTTGGCCGCGTCGACCAGGGCGTAGAGCATCGTCTTAAAGGGATAGGCGTCGGCGTCAAAGCGATTGGCGTTCTCAACCGGGTTCTGGCCGTCGATGGCCAACACAGTCAGGCGCGACTCAAGCTGGTCGAAGGGGACAAAGGCCAGCGTCGGCGTGTCGCTCCAGGCCGCGTTGGTCAAGTCCGCCATCGACGCATAACCCTGGACCGTGGCGCCCGGATCGCCCAGGAGGGAGACCAGGGCCGGCAGCGTATCGCTCAAGACGGCGACGGCCTCGAAGGTGGGCAGTGTCGCCGTACCGGTAATGGTGCCCGTAGCCGGTAGCTCGACCTCCGTCGCTTCAAGCGGTGTACCAGCCCAGGCGGCCTGGACGCGCGGCCAGGTCGTCAGCGGCAGAATCGTGTCAAAGCGGGAGGCTGCCGCAAAGACAACCTCCTGGACGGGCTCGCCGTCGGCATCGAAGCTCAATTCCACCACCGGGGCGGCGGTCGGCGCTGACGTGGTGACCACAAGAGATTGCGAGATGGCGATCTGGCTGGTGAGCGCCTGGAGCGTGGGCGGGGCGGCGTCGACGCGTACGGTGATGGGCGCTTGCGCCGGCACAGCAGTGGCCGGTGGCGCAGCTTCTTCCTCGCTTTGCGCGTCCCCATTATCCTGCACGGTTCTGGTGACTTGAGGCTCCCCTGCCGCGGTGGCCGAATCTGCACCCGCTGGCGACGAGCCGGAGGCCAGAGCGCCTGCCGTCGCCTGCGCCACGGGCGTCAACACCGTCGCAGTCGGACTGTCGTCCACGCCCGGAATATTGGAGAGCGCCCACACGAAGAGCGCAAGGCCGGCCCCAAGCAGGGCAACGCTCAGGAGAATTTGTGCCTGACGGGGAAGATTTTCAAATTGCATAGGACAGTGAGTACGGTTTGCTAGGATCGATTGGTGAATGGTAAGGCGGCCCAACGCTTGTGGACGCGCCCCGGCGCAGTATAACCTAGCGCCGCGCGCTCCGCAACGTGGACATCGTTCAGGGGTGCATACCACATTGGGTGGACTGCTCTAGAGAAAGCGATCAATCCGTTCGTACACCGCCCCCAAAATGGGATGCACCCATCGATCGGGTAGGAGTTCTCGGTTGATCGATGATGGGGCGCGGAAAAAGCCGGATGGAGCGGATCGTCGCAGTTTTTTCAGGATTGACCTGCCGCTAGCCACCGGATCGGCGTTGATCCGCGGCCTGTCGCTTGAGAGCCGGTAGTCCTGCATGCCAAAGTTGAAGACTTGACGCAACAGGATCGCGCGGGGATGATTGGAGGTGACGAGTCCTGGTGGCTCTATCGAGGGATGCCCCCGTAGAAGCCGCCACAAGCTCCGGAGGTTGATGATGACTACGCCTGACGCCCGCCTGGATGCCGTCTCCAATACGATGTTTATCACTCTGGGGGCACGGGCGACGGAGGCGGAATCAGATGATCCAATTTTAGATGACCCCCTGGCGGTGGAGATCTGGAAGGCATTGCGGCCCGAACTTGCTGCGTCGCCATCGCCCCTTGCCCGTGAGCTCGCGACTGGCGACTTCGACCCGCGTCTGGTGGTGAGCATGGCGCTCCGTGCCCGGCGCTTCGATCGCTATGCGACCGACTTCATGGCTGCCCACCCAACGGGCGCAATTGTCAGCCTGGGCTGCGGATTGGACACGCGCTTCTTCCGGATCGACGACGGGCGCCTGCAATTCGTCGACGTAGACCTACCGCCGGTGATCGCACTCAAGCGTCGCTTCGTCACTGATAGCGGTCGTTATCGGCTGCTGGCGGCATCGGTGCTGGATGACGCCTGGCTAGATCCTCTGGCGGATCTCAGCGATCGCTCGATGCTCTTTCTGGCTGAGGGACTCTTTATGTATCTGCCGGCGGACGCGGTCAAGCACTTGGTCCTCACGCTGCAACACCGCTTTCCCGGCGCTGAATTGGTAGGTGAGGTTTTCAACGCCGGCTGGTTGGAGGGCTGGCGTGGGCGAATTACGCGGAGCAAACTTCAGGGCGTGTTCTCATTCTGATGAGGACGCTTGTTTCCGCTCCGGGATCCGCAGCAGTCGCGAAGTGGAAATGTGGGGGGCCGGCATCGAGTTGATGGATGAATGGTCCTATTTTGATGAAGACGAGCCCAAGCTGGGCGTACTGCGTTACATGGGCCGCTTCGATTTCTTGCGCCACATGCAGTGGACGGTGCATGTGCGATTGAATTGATTGCGGAATGTGGACTGCGGAGTTTGGATTGCGGATGCATGCATCACGGAACATATCATGACCTTCCTCACGCGGTTAATGGACAATTGCCTCACGGATACCGGCAAGGTTGCGTTGGAGCTTGTTGCCGACGGGGCAGCGCCAGGGCGGCAGGTAACGTATGGCGAACTCGAGGAGCGGGTGGCGCAGAGCATGGGCTATCTGCTGGCGCAGGGTGTCGAGCCGGGCGACCGCATTGCGCTGCAACTGCCCAAGTGCCTGCCGTTCATTTACCTGCATCTGGCCATTATGCGCTTGGGCGCGATTTCGCTGCCGCTAAATCCTGCCTACCCGGCGCGCGAGCTGGCCTATTTCCTGCAGGACGCCGAGGCAAAACTCTTGTTCGCCAATGTGGCCGATGCGGCGCACGTTGAACCGCTGCGCACGGAGCTGGCTGCGTTGCAGGAAATCGCTCTGATTGATTGCGCCGATCCAGGCCAATTTGACGCGCTGATCTCGGGCTACGACGCCGGCGTGGCCGCAGATCATCCGCTCCCGCAGGATCTGGATGCGACCTGCCTCATGATCTACACCAGCGGCACGACCGGCCAGCCCAAGGGCGCCGAGCTAACCCACGGCAATCTCACCGCACAGATTGACGCACTGGACGAGGCTTGGGGCTGGCGCGCAGATGACGTACTGCTCCACGTGTTGCCGCTCTTTCACATCCACGGGCTGATTGTGGCGCTCCACGGCGCGCTCAATGCCGGTGCTACAACGCTCCTGCTGCCCAAGTTCGAGGCTCGGCAAGCGCTTGAGCTGCTGGACGTGCGCAACTGTACCGTCTTCATGGCTGTCCCCACAATCCACCGGCGTCTGCTCGCTGCCCCCAATGCCCGCACCGTCGATCTGAGCCGCATGCGCCTGCTCACCTCGGGCTCGGACCGCCTGCCCGATGATCTCTTTTTTGGCTTTGCTGAAACCTTTGGCCACACGCTGCTGGAGCGCTACGGGATGTCGGAAACCGGCATGAATCTTTCCAACCCGCTTCATGGCGAGCGGCGAGTTGGCTCGGTGGGGCTGCCATTGCCCGGCGTGGACGCGCGCATCGTCGATCCTGCAACCGGCGCGCCCCTGCCTGACGACACGGTGGGCGAAGTGCAGATCCGCGGCCCCCACGTCTGCAAAGGCTACTGGCGGCAGCCGGACAAGACCGCGGCCGCGTTTACGCCAGACGGCTGGCTGCGCACGGGCGACATGGGTCTGCGTGCGCCTGATGGCTACTTTACGCTCAAGGGGCGGGCCAAGGATCTGATTATCAGTGGCGGCTACAACATCTATCCGCCCGAGGTGGAGCTTGCCTTGGCCGAGCATCCGGCCGTGGCAGCCAGCGCCGTGATCGGCTGTCCGGATGCCGAATGGGGGGAGCGTGTTGTCGCGTTGGTCATCCTGACGCCCGGCTGCAGCGCCACGGCTGAGGAGATCATGGCCCATTGCCGCGAGCGGCTGGCCGCCTACAAGACGCCGCGTGTCGTCCATTTTGTCGATGAATTCCCGCGCAATGCCCTGGGCAAGGTACAAAAGGCCATCTTGCGCAGCGCCCACTGCTCTTAGGTCGGTTTCATTTCGTCCGATCTGGCGTCATTCGCCATTTGGTGCAATCAGTTACCGAAAATTGACCGAAGGGGTATAATGAATGGCATCATATCCGCGCCTGTTGCCTGTCTGCTCCCGCGCCGGCGCATCGGTTAGATAAGGTGATGATGGACGTGATGGAATTGCCCTCATTTGGACAAACGATCCGCATGGCCATGCGCCTGGATCCCGCGATCTATCAAGCAATCGTGGTGGCGCCAAATGGTCTACGCGTCGCAATTTGGATTGTCGTGCTGGCCAGCATGTCAGAGGCTATGGGGCAGAGCATCGTGCTCTTCCTCAACAATGTGCGTCCCAGGCGCTTTGCCCTGGCGCTTGCCATTTCCGCCATCAGCAACATGATTGGCTATCTGCTCTGGGTTGGGGTGATTTGGGTCGTTCTGCGCTTCGTCTACGACATCAACGCGCCCGTTGTTTTGCTGGCCAGCGCGGTCGGCCTGGCCTATGCGCCGCAATTGCTGGGCTTCTTCGAACTGCTGCCCTACTGGGGCAATCCCTTTGGCATCATCCTCTCCCTCTGGACCATGCTGGCCATCACCGTCGCCATCAATGCCACGGCCCCACTGACGATCTGGCAGGCAGCCCTGGCCAGCGCCATGGGCTGGGCCCTGATCCAGCTATTTCGACGGACCCTGGGCGTGCCCATTTATGCACTGGGGGACTGGATCCAGCGGCGCGTCGCCGGTTCGCCCATGCAGTTCAACCTGCGCGATATTCCTGATCTGCGTCGTCAGTTCTATCTTACCGAGAACGTCGAAAAGTGGCGCGAAATGCTCTCCAATGCCAAATGGGAAGAACTGCGTGAGATGGTGCGTACGGAAGGGTTCAACTTCAACCTGAACCGACGTCAAGGCAACAAGAAGGCAGACAAGCCGGCAGGAGACGAAGACGACGCGTCGGCTCCATCGACCCTTCAGACGCCGCCGGAGAAGAGTGATCGTGTTTGAATCGTTGATGAGCCAGGCCCTGCTGCTTTTCAGCCTGCTCGTGTTGGGTATCTTGATTTGGGCCGCCTTTTCGCCATTTGAAACATTGGGCTGGTGGGCCGGCTGGTTTGGCGACAAGATCTATCACGACGATCTGCCGTCCGACGGCCTTGTGCGCATGATCCGTCCCAACGCCACCTGCTACATCATCTTTTTCTCCGGTATCGGCCGCGTCTCGGGTCAGACATTGAGCTACCGCGAGGCGGAATTCCTGCGCCGTCTCTCCGTGGCCCTTCCCAACGCCGTGATCATTGACGATATCTTTCCCTACTCGGTCAACAATCTTGCCCTGACCGGTCAGCCCTTCTTTGCCCGCATCTGGCGCTGGGCGTTGCGGCGCAAGCTGGATGGTCCGGCCATGGCCGGCAATATCATCAATATGCGCAACGCGTTTCAGGTCTGGGTGTCGGCGGACAACCGCTATGGCCCCATCTACAACCAGGGGATGGCCCAGGCCATGCTCCACGGCTTGCTGCGCTATGACTACCCGGTCGAAAGCGATATCCCGGTCTTTATCATTGGCTATAGCGCCGGTGGTCAGATGGCCGTTGGCGCTGCCACCTATTTGGATGAGTGGATCAATGGGCCAGTCTACGTGCTCTCCCTGGGCGGCGTCTTTGCCAGCGACGTGGGCCTTTTTGCCGCCAAGCACATCTATCACTTCTATGGCACGAAAGATCGGGCATTGGGGGTGGCGATTCTTATTCCCCGCCGCTGGCCGGTCTTTGCGACCTCAGAGTGGAATCGCGCCCGCCGTCAGGGCCGGATTACCGATATTGAGTTGGGCCCCATGGGCCACACCGGCCGAGGGGGCTATCTGGACGCCAACGCGACCCTGGACGACGGCACCACCTATGTCGACAAAGTTGTCAACGAGATGGCGGCAGTGATCAGCGATCTGACCCAGAATCAGACAACGACGCTGGAAATGTACCAGAACGTCGACCGGATAGAATGGTTTGGTGAGTCGAACGGCGATGCCGGGGCGCCGGTGGAACAAGACGAGATGCCAAGCCGCGCGCTCGATGATCACGAGGACGACTGATTTCAGAACGACCGAAACGGAATTCGTCTTGTAAGTCACTGACGGTATCGGCGCTCACTTGACCGCCCGTACCGGGCACACTATACTGATTTCATAACTGCATAATTTACCCTTCGGGGCAGGGTGAGGGGCGACCCAATTCCCGACCGGCGGTCATGCGATCATGCAGCTTATGTCTGCTGTCCGGTCATATCGATTGAAGCACTCAGGTTGGTGCATGCAGCAGAAAATTCATTTCTGCTGCGCTGATCGGAATGACAAGACAGATTTGCTGCAAAATCGACTAGCCCGCGAGCGCGACTTGTCTTCTGCAATGATGCAGTGACGGAGTCGAGCAGGAGTTCGGTGAGAAACCGACGCCGACGGTACAGTCCGGATGAGAGAAGGGCGAAGAGTTGGTATGCGTCTCAGCATGCCGACCCGTTTGTGATTGCCCCGGAGTCTTTATAGCTCCGGGTTTTCTTTTGCCAACGGGTCGGACTGGGCCGGCGACATGGTGTGTTGCTGCTATGCTGCGGCTGCCGTAAGGCGCTGCCTTCAAGCCCTTTACCCGCGCGCCTCGAATTGATCGACGGCGCGCGTTTTTTGTGCAGCTACAGACCGAATACCCGTTGGAGAGTCCGTACTATGTACGAATCCATTTACGAACCACCGTCAGCCGGCCATGAGCTGACCGAAGAGGCAATGCTCGACTCCACTGTTGCACAGCGGCGAGGTCGTGTCTGGCTCCATCGCCATCGCGAGCGATTACTTGTCCCTGTCGTGCTGGCTGCCGGCATCGTGCTCTGGGATCTGCTCGTGCGCTGGCAGCAGTACCCGGCTTTCGTGTTGCCCAGCCCGGCCGTGGTAGCGCGCAAGTTTGGCATCGTGCTGGCCGATGGCTCGCTCTTGCGTCACACGACAGTGACGCTAACCGAGATCGCCCTGGGGCTGGCCATCGGCTTGAGCGTGGCGCTGGTGCTGGGCTATGTGCTGGGCAAGAACCGCACCGCCGATCGGCTGCTGTCGCCCTACATCGTCGCCAGCCAGAGCGTGCCGATCGTGGCGATCGCGCCATTGCTCGTTATCTGGCTGGGCACCGGGCTGGCCAGCAAGGTGCTGGTCTGTGCGCTGATCGCCTTTTTCCCAACTCTAATCAGCACCATCGTGGGCATTCGCAACGTCGATCCCGACCTCTACGATCTCATGCGCAGCCTGCGTGCCTCGCGCTGGCAAGTCTTCCGCATGTTGGAACTCCCCGCGGCCCTGCCCGTCATTTTTGGCGGCCTGAAGCTGAGCGTGATCTTGGCCGTGGTCGGCGCCGTAGTCGGCGAGTTTGTCGGCGCGGATCAGGGCCTGGGCTTCTTGATCAACCTGGGGCGCGGCGTCCTGGACACGCCGCTGATGTTTGTCGCCGTCATCACCCTGGTCATCATTGCGCAGTTGCTCTATCTGTCGGTCTCGCTGCTGGAACATGTGGCGTTGCGCTGGCAGAAATGAACCCTTTTCAATGACTAATCGAAAATAGAGAATGGAAAATTGTTAATGAAATCCTGCACCTGACCATTAATCATTCTCCATTCTCGAATAATTGTTAACCATTAGAAAGATTTTTGTATGCATAACAAACTGTCTCTAGCCATGGCACTCTTGCTTTCCGCCCTCTTGACGGCCTGCGCTCCGGCGCTGTCTCCCCCAGACCAGACGAGTGGCGATCCGACGACGACCCCGGAAGAAGCTGCTTTGCGTCCAATTTCCCTGGGCGTTGGCTTTATTCCCAGCGTTCAATTTGCTCCCTTCTATGTGGGCATCGAGAAGGGCTTCTATGCCGACGAGGGATTGGACGTCAGCCTCGACTACGGACTTGAAAATGACTATCTCAAGCTCGTCGGCACCAACGACAGCCAGTTCATGGTGGGCAGCGGCGATCAGGTCATCCTCGGTCGCGGGCAGGGCCTGCCGGTACGCTACTTCATGAACTGGTATAGCCAATATCCGGTCGTGCTCTTTGCCCAGCCCGAGGCCGGCATTGCCGAGCCGGCCGACCTGGCCGGCAAGACCATCGGCCTTCCCGGTCCCTTTGGCGCTACCTATGTTGCGTTTCGCGGCCTGCTCGAGGCGGCGGGGTTGAGCGAAGCAGACGTCACCCTGGCGAGCATCGGCTTCACCCAGGCCGCGGCCGTTAGCGAGGGGACAGTCGACGGCGCGCTCGATTACGCGGTCAACGGTCCGGTGGTGCTGGACCTGGCGGGCATCGACACGATGCAGATCGGCCTCGACGGTTACCTGACGATGCCGGCCAATGGCTTGGTCACGAATGAAGTTACCCTGAACGAGGAGCCAGAGCTGGTCGCGGCCATGGTCCGGGCCACGCTGCAAGCGATTGCGTATACGCTGGCCAATCCCGATGAGGCCTTTGAGATCGCGCTGCAATTTGTGCCTGAGGCCGGTGGTGAGAACGAGACCGCCAACCGTGCGGTCTTCGATGCTTCGCTCGCCTTCTGGACGCCTGCAGCCGGCCAGCAGCCGGGCGCCACCGCGCTCGCGGATTGGCAGGCCGCGGCGGAATTCATGCAGCGCATCGGCCTGGTCGACACGCTCGTTCCGGCCGAAGAGTTGTTTACGAATGAGTATTTGCCTGAGTAGGTTTGCGTCGTCTACGACGGGGGGTGCTGATTGGGCCATTGGCCTCATCCCGATTTGACGCTTGAGGCGCCAAATCTGCCCCTCTCCACCGGGTCACCAGTGTGGGCTCAGGCGACGACCGTTTGCTCGGTCACCGGTGTAGGCGCAGGCTGAGCCTGTCGAAGCCGTAGCCGGGTCCGATCCGACTGTGTGGAACGTAAAGGGTATCTGCCAACTCAAGGTCTCGTTAGAAAATGGCAGGTCCGACCGCCTATGCCTTCGACGCTTCGACAAGCTCAGGCGACGACCGTTTGCTCGGTCACCAGTGTAGGCGCAGGCTGAGCCTGTCGAAGCCGTAGCCGGGTCCGATCCGACTGTGTGGAACGTAAAGGGTATCTGCCAACTCAACGTCTCATTAGAAAGTGGTAGGTCCGACCGCCTATGCCTTCGACGCTTCGACAAGCTCAGCGCAACGCAAGCTCAGGCGACGGCTGTTTGCCGGGTAACGAGTGTAGGCGCAGGCTGAGCCTGTCGAAGCCGTAGCCGGGTCCGATCCGACTGTGTGGAACGTAAAGGGTATCTGCCAACTCAACGTCTCATTAGAAAGTGGTAGGTCCGACCGCCTATGCCTTCGACGCTTCGACAAGCTCAGCGCAACGCAAGCTCAGGCGCCGGCTATTTGCTCGGTAACCAGTGTAGGCGCAGGCTGAGCCTGTCGAAGCCGTAGCCGGGTCCGATCCGACTGGTTGGAACGTAATGAGTTCTGCCAACTCAACGTCTCATTAGAAAGTGGTAGGTCCGACCGCCTATGCCTTCGACGCTTCGACAAGCTCAGCGCAACGCAAGCTCAGGCGACGGCTATTTGCCGGGTAACGAGTGTAGGCGCAGGCTGAGCCTGTCGAAGCCGTAGCCGGGTCCGATCCGACTGGTTGGAACGTAAAGGGTATCTGCCAACTCAACGTCTCGTTAGAAAATGGCAGGTCCGACCGCCTATGCCTTCGACGCTTCGACAAGCTCAGCGCAACGCAAGCTCAGGCGACGGCTGCGTGCTGGGTTTGATCCGTTCAATGAGTTCTGCGAACTCAGGACCACATCAGCAGCCAGCAGGCCGACCGCCTATGCCTTCGACGCTTCGACAAGCTCAGCGCAACGCAAGCTCAGGCGACGGCTATTTCCGGTAACCAGTGTAGGCGCAGGCTGAGCCTGTCGAAGCCGTAGCCGGGTCCGATCCGACTGTGTGGAACTTACCGAGTTCTGCCGATGACGAGCCTTGTCCGGGCAAGCTGACTGAAAGCGTGCGAGTACCATCTATCATGACCCATCCGCCAACCCAACCCCTGCTTACGCTCGACCGCGTTACCAAGCGCTTCACCAGTCGTGAAGGGACGCTGTCAGTCCTTGAACCGATCAGCTTCGACGTGATGCCGGGTGAATTTGTCTGTCTGGTGGGGCCCAGCGGCAGCGGCAAAAGCACCCTACTGCGCATCGCCGGCGGCCTCTTGCTGCCGGACAGTGGCGCCGTCACCTTTGCCGGGCGCCTCCTGGACGGACCGCAGGAGGAGATTGGCTTTGTCTTCCAGGGCGGCAACCTCATGCCCTGGCGCACGGCGGAGGAGAACGTCCTGTTGCCGCTAGAGGTACAGCAGGGGCGGATTGATGACGCGGCTCGGGCGAAGGCCGATCAGCTGCTTGACCTGGTTGGGCTGGCCGGTTTCGAGCGCAGCTATCCCAAGCATCTCTCAGGCGGCATGCAGCAGCGGGTGGTGCTGGCCCGCACGCTCATCCAGGAGCCAAGCCTGCTCTTGCTCGACGAGCCCTTTGGCGCGCTGGATGCTTTAACGCGAGAGCGATTGAACCTGGAGCTCTTGCGCATTCACGGCCTGCAGCAGACCACGGTCGTCATGGTCACGCACAGCATTGCTGAGGCTGTCTTTCTGGCCGACCGGGTGCTGGCGCTCAGCCCGCGGCCCGGCCGGCTCATCGGTGAGGTGGCGATTGATCTGCCCCGACCGCGCCGTCTCGAGCAGACCGGAACCGAGCACTTTGGCCGCCTCACAACCACGGTGCGCAGCCACATCGGCCAGCTTTCCCATTCAGATTGAAAGCATCAGTAGCGCCGTTGGCGTTGCTTCTATTCCCTTGTATCGTTACGAGTGCAGAAATAGAAAAACAAACGGCCGGACTTCCCAGGAAGTCCGGCCGTTTTTCGTGTTGTCGACATGGCGGTCACTGGCTCAAGCGATCATATTTGGCAAGATTTCTCTTTGCCAATGACCGTCACGTCGGCTGCGTACGATACGCTTACTTCGTGACAATCGGCATGAAGACCCGGGTGTTCATCTCCACCGGCTCGGTGACGATGATCGTCGCCTCCTGGTTGGGGTCTTCGGCGTTGACGTAGGTGTAGGTGCCCGCCTGGTCAAAGCGCAGGCGGTAAGAGCTGCCCGGCGCCAGCTGGCCGCTATCCCACTCGATGTTGGCTGCACCGGCCGCTTCCACGCTCGCGCCTGCCGCCACGCTGCTGCCCGGGAGCAGACCGGTGTTGCTCCATTCCACGGTCGAGCCGGCCGGGATTTGCAGCGCCGGCGGATCGAAGCCGTCGGCCGTCATGCTCACCTGGGCTGCCGGACCCGCAGGGGCGTTCGGCGTCAGGGCGATGGGGCGGCTGGGGAAGGCTCCTTGCAGCGTGAAGGGACCGCCCCGGAAGGGCTGGAAGCCGTCAATCTGCGCGGTGAGACCATAGCCGCCGGGCGGGACGATGAAGCTGAACTCGCCCTGGCTGCTAGTGCTCTGGGGATTGGTCTGACCGTAAGCCTGCGCCTGCCACGGCGCAATTTTAGCGCCCGCGCCGTCCAGATTGCGCTGCCACAACGTTACCTGCGCGCCGCTTAATGGATCGCCCGTAGCGGCATTGACCACCTGCGCCGGTTCCACTGGAATCATGAAGCCGCTGTACGCTGACTCTACACCGTCGCAGGTGACGACAAGTGTAACGTCGGGCTCACCGTCGAAGACAGGCGCTTCGAAGCTTGCCGTGTAGCGGCCGTCCCCATCGCCATCGGTCAGATCGAGCGTGTTCTCGCCCCACTGGAGTTGGGCGCTGCCTGTGCTGCAGTTGAGATCGATGCCGATCTCATGCGTGGCGCCGCGCCAGACTGGGATGCGCCAGTTGTTGGGGTCGGTGCGCCCGTTGACATCCTGAAAGCCCCAGGGACCGCAGGAGTCGTCGTTCTCGCTGATGCGCAAGAGATCGCCGCCCGGAGATTCGATCTTGGTGAAGCCGAAGGTCGCCGGATTCCAGGGCAGTTGGGCAACGACTTCCAGCAGTTTGGGCGTCGAGGCGTCAACCTCCTTGACGGATTCACCGTCGATGTCGGGAATCTTCAGGTATTCGGCCACAAGCTGGTGCGAGCCGTCGGGCAGCGACAGCAGACCCTGCCAGAAGCCGTCAGCATCGGCAGTAACTTCGGTCTCGTCGTTCTGGCTGAAGATGCGCAGCGTACTGCCCGGCTCCCCGAAGCCGGCGACCTCGACCTGCAGCAGTTCGCCGCCGCCGGCCGCCACCGTGCAGGTCAGGCAGCCGGTCCAACCGACCGTTACGTCGCCCGGCCGCGTGATGGTGGGCGTGCGGATGGGCAGGCGAGCCAGAAGATTCTGCAGGTTGTTGTCGGGATTTACGTCGCCTTCGGTAATGATGCGGGCCTCTACCTGCACATCTTCGGCCACATCATCGGGCAGGGCAAAGCGGGCGAAGATGCGTCCGCTGCCGCCTGGCTCCATGTAGCCCAGATCGGCCTCCAGGCGGCATTTGCCCCCTTCGCAGATCTCTTCGAAGGGCACGCGGGCATCTGTGGCCGCGGCCGCAGCCGTGCGCTGGAGATCTTCCACCGTCAGCGGAACGGTGAGCGCGCTGGCCACCGTGCAGGTGAGACACTGGCAGCATTTGGCGTCGCTCGATGTCGGCTGGCCCAGGTAAGGCGTGGTCTCCACCACCAGGCGCACGTTGCCGGTTGGGAAGTTACCGCTGTTGCGCAGCTTCATCACTGAGTTCAGATAGCGCCCGTTGCCTGCCGTGGCGGAGGCGGCCGTGACCGCACCGCTCGGCGCAAGCGCTTCCACCTCGATGAAGTTTTCAAGATCGAGCCAGGCGTCGGGGCCCTGGCCGGGAGGAGGCGGGCTGGCCTGATTGCGCTTGTAGAGATAGTCTTCGGTCTCGCCCAGGCGGAAGCCGCCTGCCGGCCCGCTGCCATCGCCGACAGTACCGCCCGCTAGGGTCTTTTCTGACGGCTCGTCACTGATGGTGATGCGCAGCCACATGGCTCGATCCTGGCCATTCAGGGGAATCGGAATGTTGCCGGTCGTCAAGACCAGATTGAGGGTACCCGGCGCCGTGATGAAGACCTGCTGATCGACCACGATGTGCTCGTAGGCGGTGATGCCGTCACAGTTGAGGGTATCCTTCCAGTCGCCGTCATGGTTACCATCCAGCCACATGTTGACATAAGCGATGCCACCCTGGGGCGCCAACAGGTTGACCGCCGTCTGATTGGCCGTGATTTCGTAGTCGATATTCTGGGGCGGCATGCAGTGAGTGAAGTTGAGTGCTGTCACGTCCAGCCCATCGTCCAGGGCATCGAGATTGTTCGTATTGGTGGTGGGAATGAGGTTGCGGCCGGCAAAGCGATCCGCTTCCAGCTCCCAGTCTACGCCCGGTCCCAGATGGAGCGGATTCGGATTACGGTGAATCGGACCCTGTTCCGCGCCTGTGGCCGGATCAAAGACCGTGGGGAAGTCGGCGTTGGGCACGCCGGCATAGGCATCCATGGGGACGCCATCGTGGTTTGTGGAGTCGGGCGCGTCGCCCAGGTCGTTGCTGACAATGATCAAAAAGAGAATGAACGCGCCCAGCTTGGGGAAGCCCTTGAACTGGGGCAGAAGCGCAAGGGCCGTCTCGCCGTTGAACTCGCCGTTCTCAGCGGGTGGCAGGTTGGTCACATATGCGGCAGCCTCGCTCTCGAACTGGCAACCGACCTGGCCCGCGGTTTGGGCGCGGACGCGTACGGTCGTCGTGCCGTCGGGCGGCGTGGCGACCAGGAAGCCGTAACTGAACGTGTCCGAGCCGCCAAAGCCGGCCTTGGCCAGCGCTTCGGGCGCCACCGGCATGCCGCGACCGTCGACCACGCGTGGGCTCTGGAAGCGCACCTGACAGCTCTCAACGCCCATCTCCGCGCCGGCCGCGGCCAGCTCGCCATGGGAGGGCTTGAATTCGTCGACCAGGAGACTATAGACCGTCTGGTCGCTGTTGTTCTTGAGCTGCAGCTCAATGCCCATCTGGTTGCGCGGGCCGACCTCGAGGGTGGTGTTTTCGGTCACGTCGGTCTGCCCGGCGGGGGTGATGACCGACTTGGTCAGCGACAATTGGCCGAGGTTGACCTCGTCCAGCGGGTTGACCGTGACATTGGCCGACTCCGTGACGTCGGTCGCGCCGTTGCGCGGACCGGCCTCGCCGTCGATGGCAATCTGGCCACCGTCCGTGAGGGCATCGCTCTTGACGGCGATCAGGATCGCAATGATGCCGTCTGCCTGAAGGCCGCCACGCCAGGCCACGCCGGCGTTCCGTACGACCAGGTTGCTTTGGGGCGCGCCGGTCTCTGTTTCAATGCGGGCCCGAACGCCGTCGACGGGTCCGGAAATGGGCAGGCGCATCTCCAGGTTGGGCAGCGGTCCGCCGCCGACATTCTTGAGCTCGACCCGGAACGTGGCCGTTTGACCGGCCAAGATTGGGCTGGCCGCCGGCGTGATCTCGAGACTCAGGTTGGCGCCCGTGGCTGTATCAACAGCCGCAAAGACGTACGTAGGCGCAGCGGGAAGCGCCGCGACCAGTGCGATGGCCAGCGCCAGCGCAATGCGCAGGGCTGGTTGAACCCTTTTCATGAACCGAAGTTGCATAGTTGCCTCCTTATGACAGGTATGACGAAAACGAATCAGTTTGGCACTGGGAGCTTTGAAAAACCCCACTGAGTGTGCCGGAATCAGCGTAACCGGTCAAGTGCCGGGAAAATGGCTTGGGGTGGGAGAGAATCGGCTCATTGCGGATCTGGGGAGATGGGCCGCGGGTGGGCCGTCGATGGGCCGCAGATTTGCGCGGATGGGGCGGATATGGGCGGATCCTCTCCAGTCAAGCAGGGCAGATTTGCCGCATTCTTCTGACAAGGTTGGGGTAAGTTTGTCCCACTTCATGATTGATTTTGGCCTTTAGCGCTTGACGCAGGCGGATCGTGTGGAGATTTTTGCTTCTCCCTGTTCTGTTTTATCCTTCAGGTTCTGGATTTCGAAAGAGAATGCATGACGTGACACAGCGGCTCACAGAGATCCTTGGGGTTTTGGTGACGAGACAGCCTCACCCTGCTTCGCCTCCTACCGGAGGCTTCGCGTCCCTCTCCACCCGTGGAGAGGGACTGCCGTGGCGCTTTCGGCGCCATGGCAGGGTGAGGCAAAGCGGGCAGAATTCTTGCCGGCTACTCTACGCCGCGCGAGGTATTTTCCGTGAACCCCTGTGTCACGCCTTAAACAAGGCCCACCCTTGGAAGGAATGATGATGAGCGACAACCCGTCTCCTGCACGCACCCGCTTTGCGCCGAGCCCGACCGGATATTTGCATCTGGGCGGCTTGCGCACGGCTCTCTATGCCTGGCTTTGGGCCCGACACACTGGCGGCCAATTCTTGCTGCGCATCGAGGACACGGATCAGAAGCGCTATCAGGAAGACAGCCTGGACGATCTGATGACCAACCTGCGCTGGCTGGGGCTGGAGTGGGACGAGGGGCCGGACGTTGGCGGTCCGGTCGGGCCCTATGTGCAGAGCGAGCGCAAGGCGTTCTATCAGGAATATGCCGATCAGCTCATCGCCGGCGGCCACGCCTATCGCTGCTACACTACATCTGAGGAGCTGGACCAACTGCGCGAAGAGCAACGGGCGCGTGGTGAAGCCCCCGGCTACGACCGGCGCGACCGCTGGCTGAGCGACGAGGAGCGGGCCGCGTACGAGGCCGCGGGCACGCCCTACACCATTCGCTTTGCCGCACCCCTGGAGGGCACGACGACCATCCATGACCTCATCCGCGGCGACATCACCGTAGAGAGTGAGAGCGTGCGCGACCCCGTCATCGTCAAGAGTGACGGCATGCCCACCTATCATCTGGCCGTTGTGGTCGACGATCACCTCATGGGCATCACCCACGTGCTGCGCGGCGAGGAGTGGATCTCGTCGGCGCCGCTGCACGTCATGCTCTACGATGCCTTCGGCTGGGAGGCTCCGGTCTTTGTCCATCTGCCCGTGATTCTGGATCCGGGCGGCAAGGGCAAGATGAGCAAGCGCAAGAGCGTGGTGGAGGGCAAGGAGGTGCCGGCCTTGGTCAAGGAGTATGTGGAGGCCGGCTATCTGCCCGAGGCGCTCTTTAACTTTCTCACCAATGTGGGGTGGAACTTCGACGCCGAGCGCGAGGTCTTTACCCAGGATGAGGCCATCGCGCGCTTTGACCTCAGCGAGATCAACCCCTCGCCGGCGGCGCTGCCCTTTGCCAAGCTGGAATGGATCAACGGCGTCTATATCCGCGACATGGATCCGGCCAAGCTGCAGGCGCGGCTGCTGCCTTTTCTTAGCCGCGGCCTGGACATTCCCGAAGATGAGCTGGCCGACGACCCGCGCCTGCCGCTGCTCGTGCCGCTGATACAGGAGCGGCTCAAGGTGCTCACCGAGGCGGCGGAGAAGGTCGACTGGGCCTTCCAGAGCGCCGATGAGATCGACTATTCCAATACCAAAGCGCTGTTGGGCAAGAAGCTGGACGAGGCGCAGAGTGCGGAGATGCTGACGATCGGCGAGGAAATCATCGCCACCGTCGAGCCCTTTAGCGCCGAGGGGCTAGAAGCTGCCTTTCGCGCCAAAGCGGCCGAGCTGGAACTCAAGCCCGGCGCCTTTTTCTCGCCCTTCCGCGGCGCACTGACCGGCAAGATGGTCGCGCCGCCGTTGTTCGAGAGCATGGTTGTCCTGGGGCGGGACGAAACCTTGAGGCGCGTGCAAAATGGGCGCAAGGCTCTGTTGACTGCGGCGGAGCAAGCGGCGGGATAGACGCACGTGCGCAGCGTCACTGCAGGCGGATACGATCTGGTCACTCAGCTGCGTCGCTGTTGCTGGCACCGCTGTTGCGTAACGACTACTGGGGTAAATTTAGGTCGTAGGGCTCAATCAGCGCCTCCCCGACGTAGTAGCCCGCAGGGGCAAGCTCAGTTTGGCTCTCCTCTACACTGAGCCTGCCCATCACCCAGATCGGATCGAAGGATTCCTCGATCTTGATGCCTTGGCCCTCGGCCGTTTGCACCAACACGGTCTGATTGATCGGCGGGGGCGGCACGTGGATGCACGCGCCAAAGTAGGGCACAAGCAGGAATTCCGTGATGACATCATCTTGATAGTTGAGCGGGGCAATAAACCCTGGCAGTCTGATCATCGTCCCATCCAGCGCCTGGTTGACCGGGGCGTTGTTCAATTCTTCCTGCATCTCCGTATAGATCAGCTGTGCTTCGGGTGAACCGTCCTGCAGGTCGGCCAGCTGATCGCTGAACCTGGCCATCAGTGCATCGGGCGAAAATTCGGGCGGCAGCAGCCCATCCCACAAAATCTCATCATAGACCACATCGCCAAAGGTTACGGGCACGCCGAAGGCTGCCGTGTCAGGCGCGTCGCCCGTGCTTGCTGCTGGGGCCTCGGCAGCGACAGCAGCCGCGGCCGGCTCTTCGGCGCTGCCTTGGGTCGCCTCTTCCCATTCAGCCAGGGACGCGCCATATTCGACCGGCGCCTGTTCCGGAAGCAGCGAGGCGACATTCCCCGTGCTCGGCTCGCCGCGGCCCGCGCCGCTGTCAAAGGCCGCAAGGCCAAAACCAACCAAACCCGCCAGCGCCAGCAGACTTATGAGTTGAAGCAGTTGCCATCGTCTTCCACGTTGCATGGGCTCTCCTTTCGCTTTCGAGTAAGGGCCACTAGACCCTGATTGCCAGTCCATCTTGCAGTGAGCGCCGGTATGCGATCCAGCCTGGGATCAAGCTTACCAGAATGCCAAGAAGCAATACGATTCCCAACATGCTCCATTGCTGCATGTCCAACGCGGTAAGCGAAATGTTGATGCCGTAGGCCTCTGCAAGAAGGGGCCTGGCTACAACCAAGAGCGCCTGCAGAAGCGCAACGCCTACCAGCGCGCCTAGTAATACAACAATAGACGTCTCCAGCACAAATAGGAGCACGATGTGATAAGGGTGAGCGCCGACGGCGCGCAGTACGGCCATCTCGCGTCGTCGCTCGTTGAGGGTTGACAGGAGTGTCGTGAGCATGCCCAGGAGGCCGGCGATCAGTACGAAGCCGGCGATGATCAAGAGAACCTGTTCGAAGATGGAAATTGTCTGCCAGAGTTCGGCCAGCGCCGCCCCGGGCAGAATCGCCAAGAGCGGTTCCTCCGCGTAATCGTTGATGGTGCGCTGCACGCGGAAGGTGTCAATGCGATTCTCAAGACCGACCAAAAAAGCCGTGATGGCCTGAGGCCGTAGATCCATGAGCCGCGCCTGCTCGGCAGTCAGCTGTAGCGGCGAACGGGCGCCTCCCTGCCAGTCAGCGTGGATGGCCTCGATTCCTTCGAGCGACACGTGTACTGTGCGGTCGACGGGCGTAGCGGTTCGTGCCAGGATGCCGGTTATGACAAAGGGCTTGTCCTCGTGCTGGGCAAACTCGGCCGCGACGAGTCCATGCGCAATCACAATCTCATCGCCCAATTCGTAGCCGAGCGTGCGGGCCACGTCGGCGCCAAGCACCGCCTCGTAAACGTCGGCGAAGGCGCGCCCTTCGGCAAACGTTAGGGGATGGTCTTGCCCGTAGCGATAGAAATCGAAGTAGTCTGCGCTCGTACCCATGACGCGAAAGCCCCGATGGGAATCGCCCAGCGAGATCGGTATGGCCCAGGCGACTTCGTCCAGCGCGCGAATCTCCTCGTACGACTCCCAGGAGATGTTGTTCGTGGCGTTGCCGATGCGAAAGACGCTGTAGAGCAGCAGGTTGATTGGGCCGCTGCGTGCGCCGACGATTAGATCTGTCTGGGAAATGGTGTTGATGAAGCTGTTCTTGGCTTCTTTTCGGATCTTGTCGACCCCAAGAAGCAGGGAGACGCTGATGGCGATCGACAGGACGGTAAGCAACAGGCTGACGCGCCGGTGCCATGCACTCTTGAGCACGATGCGGAGAATGATCATGGTGCAGCGTCTCCTGCACGATTGAGCTTGGTCAGATCAACCACCCGTGGGAAGTGTGCGGCAATCTGCTCGTCATGACTGACGAAGATCAGTGTGCTGCCCTGTTCCTCTGTCTCGCGGAAGAGCAGTTCTAAAAAGCGCCGGCGATTGTTGCTGTCGAGGGCCGAGGTGGGTTCATCGGCAATGATGAGTTCGGGGCCGCCGATCAACGCCCGCGCTACCGCTGTGCGCTGCTGCTGGCCGACGCTCAGTTTGGCAACCGGTTGCCCAAGCAGCGTCGCGGGAATGTTGAGGTGCTCGAGCAGACGCAGCGCCGCAGCTTCCGTATCGCCGGCGTTCTGCCGCCTGCGCTGTGAAAAGCCACATGGCAGCTGCACATTCTCCACCAGTGAAAGATAGGGCAGCAAATTGAACTGTTGGAAGATAACGCCAAGATGATCCACGCGAAACTGATCACGTTGGATCGAACTCAAGGAAGCTGTCGGCGTACCCAACACCGAGACCGTGCCCGAACTGGGCAGCATGATGCCGGTCATCAGGTTGAGCAAGGTCGTCTTGCCGCTTCCGCTTGGCCCCTGGATGAAGAGATGCTCGCCCGGTTTGACGATCAGCTCGGCGATGTCAAGGAGATCCTGATCCTGTTGGGGCCAGCGAAAGCGGACCTGATCGAGTTGAACAATTGGCTTGCACATTGCTTGCACGATCATTCGATGAGCGTTTGCTCAAACAGCACACAGGTGTGGGGCCTTCTATTCGGCGCGCACCGGACGCCATTCTACCCCACTCGCCTACTCAAAAGAAAGCACTGGCTCCTCTGGACTCAGGGTGGCTGCAGACTGCTGCGTCTCCGACAGCCACTGCACCCGGATGGCTTCGAAGTTGGGGAACCGGGCAAAGAGCGGACTTGCATCCAGCGAGCGAACTTCGTCTCCCTGCTCACAGATAAAGAGATATGCCGCAGTCATATCGTTGTGCACTTCGTCGCCATGGTCTGGTCTTCGTCGCCATGGTCATCCTCCAGCAGTTCAGAATCGACGTCAGCCTCAACGAGGGTGCATCCTGCGCTTGGGTCAAGCTGCAGCAGATTGCCGGCCGCGAGCGCCGCAACGCTCTCGGTCAGCAGCGTCTTCTCTTCTTCGGAGGCAGGCGCATATTCAAAACCGAGCACGTTAAAGGCCGGGGTTTGCAGATCGATGGCTACTTCGCCGCCCGCCATTGCGACCGTCAACTCGGCCGCGCCGTGCTCGTGCGCACCCAATTCGCGACGTTCGTCCCCATCATTGTGATCCTCATCTCCGTGATCCCCATCATCGTGATCCCCATCGCCGTGATCCTCATCGCCGTGATCCTCGTCCGTCGGTTCCGCAGTGGGCGTTTCAACCGAGTCCGAATTCAGGTCGGCGTTCATCTCGGCCGGCGCAGGCGTGCAGGCGGCAACCAATAGGACAAAACATCCGATGGCCAATAGTCGCATGATCAACATATCTCTCCTAGTCTACCGCATACCGAAGATGTGAAGGGCACGCTTCTGACAACTCGCCGTGCGTGACGCAGCGCGTACGCCCGTGCAAATGGGATTGTGTCTCAATTGCGCCTTTTTCGCAAGCCTAATTGAAACAGATTCTCATTAACGGCACGTTAAATCGTTGGCGGAGCCTGGTGGCTTCAGCCCCAGGTGGTCGCTGCCGAACGCGAAGTGATAGGTAGCCAGATCAACCATAATTTTGGCGCAGACACGCGCCATTGGTGGCCGTAGTGGCAAACACGCACCGCGGCTGCGGCACATCAACACTCGAGGCTGGCGTTTGGCGGCGCAGTCGATCTGCTATTGGACTTCCATATACAGCATTCAGCGTCAGTGATCACGCACTTGACCTTATTGAACTTCCGGTCCAATTGCGGTGGTGGCGGCCTGTACTCTACTGGCCGGTTGGCATGATCTGGCGCAACAGGTCTGACAGCGCATTCTGGCTGACGGTAAGAAGCCCTTCCTGTGGCCGGTCAAGATCAGCGATGACGATCAAGACCGAGACAAAGATCATGGCAAAGAGCACCATGGCGGTGGTGTCCCGTTTGCGGTCCACACTGCTGGCAAGGCCTACGAGCAAGAAGCTCAGAATCATGGCCACAATGAGCAGAATCCCCACGATATTGGGCAGGCGCAGGGTTTCCGTGGCCAAACGCAATGAATGAACATCAATCACTTCGTTGATTGACTGAGCGATGTCCGCCATGATGGCAGACTCTTTTCCCTGACTGACGTTATCCTCCATGATGGCCCACAGTTCACCATGTATCTCTTCGGAGCGCGTGATGACGTCCGGCAACTGCCGAACGTCGTCGACTGCCTCCAGGCGTATCTCGACGTACCTGTGCAGGAGTTCACACGCTGATGCTGAATCGGACTCACTGAGAAAGCCGGCCCTGAGCCAGGCCGTGCCCACGGCGTTGGCTTCGGTGACGACCATTGCTCTGCGCTCACCGTGTTGATTGATGACGATTCCGAGCGAAAAGGCCGTGAGAAATGCCATTAGGCCCAGCATGCCGCCAACCACAGTGCTGGTCATGCGGACCTCGCCCATTCCGGGATTCCGATCTTGCAGCCAGACGCCAGCGCGAAAACCGATCTCGGCAGCAGCTACGGCCGCGATCACCAAACCCACATAGGCAGCCCAGAGCGGGAAGTTGTCCAGTATGGCCATTTTGTCTCACCTTTCTTCATTGCTGATCGGACAAGATGATGGACCCGGCCGGCAAAGGTCGCCTGCCAGCGTATGGCCTGGAAGATCCATCAGAAGGCGCCAAAGATGCGGGGCCCCAGCAGCATAAGTGAAAGAGATGCACAGCACAAAATCGGTTCTTGTTGGAATAGGACGCGGTTGGACAGGATGCCTTGTTTGATTTCATACACCGTGTCTAAGGCGATAATGTTGGCTGACTTTGACCAGAAAAGTACTGTCAGACTCAGGGCTTAGGCAAGTGGCAAGATTCACTAGCAACGGCAAAGCAGAAGCACAGCTGTGAGTCAACTGGGAAACGCGCCTGGCTCCAATATTTGGGCTTCCTGCTCGACGGCGTCGACGAAGAGGGCAAGCCAGGTGAAGGCCACGGCCGCTCCGTAGAGCGTGATGCCCGCGGTGTTGAAATAGCCGATTAACACGAAGATCACGCCGACGAAGAGCGTTACGCCAAGGAAGTAGGACGTCGTGTAGATCTCATTGGAGAAGCCTGGAATCAGCCAGCGCAGACTGAACGCCATGACGATCACAATGACGCCCATCAGCGGGGCAGCGGTATTGTGGATCGTGTCGAAGAGGGGGTGGACGCCATTCTCAAAGATGCCAACCAGCCCAATGGTGATACCGAGCGCAATCAGTCCACGCTTCACCCACTTGCCTTTTTCGGGCGTCGTCAAACCGTGCCGAACTAGAATGTCAAAGTCGCTGCTGAAGTAGGGTAACCAGACCAGAATCATCAACCCGGCAAAGACCAAGGTTGTATTGAATACCCAGCTCGTGAAGGTGCCGTGCGTGCCCACCGAGCTGAATGATACCGTCCACCAGAGCGGATCGTCGGCGTTGCTGACCGCCAAATAGACACCGGACGCAACGACGACGATTGCCAGCTGCAGCAGGTTGCCGGTGCTGATCTGCATGGTCTGCGTCACCAACCAGTATGTGAGCGCAGCGCTCACCAATCCCGCAGCGAAGGCCGCCTGGAAACGATCGAGCGCCAGACCGGGAAAGGCCGGTTCGGCCAGCTGTAAGATGACGACGCCCAGAATGCCGATCAGCACCGTGTACGCGATCGAGACGAAGAAGACCGGTATTTTCCACCCACGCTGACGGGAAGCGTCCACGTGCGCATTCCAAGCACCAATCCCCATGACGAATGTGACCCAAGTGACGATGAAGGCAATCGGCACCATGAGATAGAGGGAGAGCAGACCGAAGGAACGGTTGTCGGCCAGCATGGGGATCGGGTTGCGATCGAGGTTGAGCAGCAGCACGGCGAGTGCAAGACCGATGCCGACGATCCACGAAGATCGCAGCGCAATGCGGCCCGCGTATTGCGCAAGCGATTCGTGGTCAGCCGTCGGAATTGCTTCCCGTGGCGCAGCGACGTCTGCCTCAGACAATTTTTGGGTCATCGTGTTTGTTTCCTCACTGTTGCTTCAGGAGCGCGTCACGGCGCCCGCCCAAGGGCATGCGCTGCACGTGGGTCGTGTGAAGCGCCACAAGATCAGCAAAAATGATCCGTGGCGCAATTGTGAAGAGCAGTGATATGATCTACCCCTTAGGGCTGGCCATAGATGTCCTCCGGACCGCCGGCCGGCCAGACCATGACCAGCTGTCGGCCCTTTTCTTCCAGCCGATAGTCCTGCACGGCCGCCATCATGTTGAGCATGTCCTGAGAGCGAGATTCGGGACTGCATTCGGCCAGCGTCACCGGACCGGGCTGCAGGCGGATGGCGCCCGCCTCATTGGCCACATAGGTGCCGCTACCCTGATTGCAGTCGGCCTGAAACTGATAGCTGCCGTCCGCATTTAGGGTGAGCAGATAGCTGCCCGGATTGGCGATCTGCTCTTCTTGCCCGCTGGATGGATTGACGCGCTGCTCCCACTGCCACCTCTTGTGCAGCGCCGGGACGTTGGCGTCGGTCGGCTGATTGGACGGGATGCCCGCTGCGGCCGGCGTCGACGTAGGCTCGATGGGGCTCACGCAGGCGCTGCACAGAAACGCAAAGACCACGATCAGCAGTCGCTTCGTCATGTCGTACCTCCCATTCGCTTGGGCCGGCGCTACTGCTTCACCAGCCGCACATGGGCCATGTGACCCGGATCAATCGTGTGGCTGTGAACATCTGGCTGCAGGTCAACTGGAGCCGGATGTTCTTGCCGTTAAACGCATTGCCGCAGGCCGAATATCAGTCGATGAACTCGATGTCGGTCTCGCCTGGCTTGTGCCGGGCCTGCGTGAGGCGGATCGTGACCTTGTCGAGTTGGCCGGTGAAGGGGAACGGACTGCCTTCGTAAGCCGGGTCGACCTGGGTACCGGTGTCGCAACCGATGTCGAACGTTTCGGCGAGAGAGTAGGTGCTGATGTGCATCGCCGGCATGTCGACCTCGTCGACCTTGTCGCCGTTGACGTAGAGCTCGCCGCTACCGGCGTACTCGCCGGTCTTGATGAAGTTGAACTTGAGCTCGGTCGGCCCGGTCGGCAGCGGAGGTGACGTGAGCTTGTAGTGGACGCCGTCGAGGTAGTTGTAGTCGAACATCAACCGACCATCCATCAGGTACATCGAATAGCCGCCGGTCATGCCGCCACAAGCGACGATCACCCCTTCCTCTCCTCCCTTGAGGTCAAACGTGGTTACGATTTCATGGGAGCGATTCTTGACCGGGGCCGACGCTTTCTCGGCGATGCGTATGGCGCCCGGCGCATAGTAGACGAACTCGGTCCGATCGCCGAACAGCCGGTCCTGCTGCGAGCCGATCCGGGTGACCATGTCGTCGTACAGCGGATAGACGTTATACTTACAGGCCTCCTCGTCAAACATCTCGATCAACTCGGCAAGCCTCTCTGGATGGTCATCGGCGATGTTCGTGCTCTCGGAAAAGTCCTCGGCAACGTGGTACAGCTCCCACTTGTCCTCGTCGAAGGGCAGCATCTTATTGAGGTGCCAGGGCATGCGATTGGCGTGCAGTGTGACCGCCTTCCAGCCCTTGGACCAGATTGCGCGGTTGCCGAACATCTCGTAGTACTGGCGCTCCTTGACGGTCGGGGCGTCGGCGTCGTTGAAGGCGTAGAGGAACGACTGGCCGTCAAGCGGCTTCTGCTCGACGCCGTGGAAGACCTCGGGCCACTCGACGTGGGCGGCTTCGAGAATTGTCGGGACGATGTCAGACACGTGGGTGTATTGGGTGCGAATCTCGCCGCGGGCCTCGATGCCGTCGGGCCAGTGCACAACGAGCGCATCGTGCTGTCCGCCGCGATGCTCACTCTGCTTGAAGTAGCGGAATGGGGTGTTGCCCGCCATGGCCCATCCGGCGTGGTAGTGCGGATAGGTGTCGGTCTCGCCCCACCTGTCGAGGTGACGCATGCTTGCCTTGAAGGGTGTTTGGAGTCCGTTCAGCACGTAGGTCTCGTTGAACGTCCCATCGAGTCCACCCTCGCCGCTGGCGCCGTTGTCGGAGGTGACGAAGATCAGCGTGTTGTCGAGCTCGCCAACCCGTTCCAGGCAGGCGACCACGCGCCCGATCTGATGGTCGACATGCTCGAGCTGAGCCGCAAACACCTCCATCTGCCGGGCATAGAGCCGTTGGTGGTCCTCGTCGAGAGAGTCCCAGGCCGGGATCTCGGGGATGCGTTCCGTGAGTTTGGTCTTCTCGGGCACGATCCCGAGTTGTTTCTGGTTGGCGAGGATCTGCTCGCGGGCGACGTCCCAGCCCATGTCGAACTTGCCCCGATAGCGGTCAATGAAGTCGGGCGGGGCGTGGTGCGGCGAGTGCATCGAGCCCGATGCCCACAGCACCATGCGCCACCCCTCATACATCAATACCCCCGGATGGCGCTCATCAAAGACCATCGCTTGGGCCATCGACTCGCCGACGAAGGCCGCTTCCTCCAAAATGGCGCGCTGGCGAGTGTCAGGATCGAAGCGTTTGCCCTTTTCGATGCCCAGGTGAGTCAACCAGTACATGAAAAAGCGGTCTCGGTCGGCCACTGGTTCTTCCTGAAGGACCTCATGCAGCAGTTTCCAGAAGGCCAGCCCGCGCGGCTGATGCAACATGCCGGCGTTGACGTTGTTGGCGTTGATGAAGTCGAAGGAGGGATCATCCCCATGGTAATAGACCTTTACCCCATCCATTGCGGCCTGATTCTGTTCCGGGGTGCCCGCCAGCCGGAAGACAAAACAGAGATTGTTGGTGCTCGATACGACCAGCCTGGCGCCTTCTACCTCAGGTCGTTCCGGCGTATCCGGGCCCACGACCACGTAGCGACCGCCCTGGCCCTTGTTGGCCCCAAAGATGCCGACGTCCATGACGCCCTGCTGCCAGAAATCGACGGTCAGCCCAATCACGACGCCGGCGGGAATATCCACGACCACCGGCCGCTCCGCCACGTTGGTGAAGCCAAACAAGTAGGGAGTAGACTCGTTGATGGTCAGTACGCCGAGGCGGTCCTGAAAAGTCTTGGTGAGTAAAGCCTGATTGGACTGAAGGTCGAAGGCTTCACGGTAGGCCTGCCGCCAGCGAGCCAGCGCAACGATAGGCAATCCCCACAGATAGAGCTGGCAGGCGCGTTGAAAATCCATGGTGTCGTACAGGTGTTGCACGGTTGGATTGGTCGGATAGCCGTGATCGAAAGAGAGGTCGCCAATCCGCGAATTGAATTTTTGGATTGATTTAGCCATCGCAGACTCTTTGTTCTTGGTTACGAGCAGCGTCCCTTACGCCTGACGCGCATCTGCCTTTTGCGCACGCGAGGCGTAGATGCCGAGCGCATAGCTGCCCAGATCTAGGGCCAGTCCGCCGATCACAATCACCCAGCCAAGGCCCCCAAGGCCGCTGGTCGGATCCCAGGCGATCATGTAGGCGAGCGCTGTAAAGGGAAACGCAATCAGGCCGAGCAGCGGCGCGATCCAATTTGGAAAGACCGCGCTGACTAAGGGCGTGAAGAGCCATAAGATCAGCAGGATGATTCGTGGTGCGATTGTTAGAAGGAGCGATATGATCCAACCCAAAACTGATATCCTTTCGAGCGAAAGACGACCCGGGTTTCCAGCAGAAACCCGGGTCGTGATCTGACACCTGCACCGCTATTTCTGGAACCAGCCCGCAAGTGTCTTTGAACAGCGGAAATCGTTGAAGGTGGGCGGATCTGTGTTGGGATCGGTCGTCCACGTCGTGTCGCTATCTGCCGGCTGACAGTTGCCCCAGACGGTGATCTGTGGCTCGCCCTGGACAGAGCCCATGTTGGGCGCGTTCCAGGCCCCGTTGCTCTGATAGCAGGCGGCTTGATGCTGACCATTCTGAATGCAGGGCATATAGTCGCCGAATTCAGTGGTGACGCTAGTCGCCGATTGGGGCGGCTGGGGAAAGGGCAGCGGCTTGGAAGGCGTCGGCGTTGGGGTCGGGACTGGCGTCACGCCCGGCGCAGGCGTCACCCCACTTGTTGGCTTGACATAACTCCAATTGACCGTGATATAGGCATTCTGGACGAGCTCGCGGTAATCTACCTGGACCGCATGCGTGGCCTGAGTCATGGGAATATCCACAATGACCGTCTTGCCCGACAGTCCCTGACCGATGGTGTTGGCATAGGTCACCCCGTCGATGGAGAGCACAAATTCGTCGTCGGCCAGAATGGAGAAGCGATAGGTGCCCGCATAGAAGAAGGCGCTCGTCGTATAGCGTGCCGTGAAGTTATCGACGGGTATGTTAGCAGCCGGCGAACCGAGTCCCCAGTTGAAGTTGATGAAGTTACTGTACTGGGTATAGACCGGGCTGCCGCTCCAGTTCGAATTGCTGAAATAGTCGCCACGCCATTGCGCACCGCTCTGCGCCTGCAGGGTACCGTTGCGCGAGAGCAGGGGAAGTAGACTGAGGGCGAGCAGCACCAATGCCACCAGGAGAGTAATCCGCATTTGCTTGCTGTTCATCCTAGTTGCCTCCTGCTTCGAGTATGGCCGGGACCGCGTCTGCGGACTCGATGAGGGTAAGTGAGCCGTTGACGACCTCTGCCGGGTTCACCCGACCGACAAAGACGCTATAGCGTCCGGCACTCGGATTGGCGATGTCGACCAGCGGATTGAGGGTGTCAACGCCCGCCGCGTCATCGTTGCAGATGAAGCCGCTCTCTGGCGTGGCCACGATCAGGGTGGCGTCCCCATCGCCTTCAAAGAAGATGCGCACTCCTTCGGACTCGCCGTCCCACTCAAAGACGAAATCGGGTGTATCGGCGACGAAGCCGGTGCAGCTCAGATTGTTGGTTGGCGCTTCGAAGGCCGGAATGGCGCCTTCGGCGGTAACTTCCTGCGTTACCTCATCCATGCCGCTTGTCAGCGCCACGGCCTCTACATCCATATCGGCAATTGCTTCCAGAAGCTCTCCCGCCTCGTCCTGCATGTCGATAAGATCGACCGGTTGTTCCGGAATCGCCTCGCGCCGCACCAGTTCGCCAAGCGCGAAGGTACCGATGTTCACTTCGGGCGACGTGGTCAGGACCAGGATCCCGGGCAGCAGATGTCCTTCATATTGCGCACCCACCCAGAAGCTGTAGCGACCTTCAACAGGGTTATCAATCTGCACGACTGGATCCAGTAGGAGAGCATTGGCGTCGTCATTGCAGAGAATGTCGCCGTCAGGCGTCTCGACGACCAGCACAGGGTCATGATCGCTGTAGAAGAAGGCTTCCAGGAATTCCGTCTCGCCGCTCCAGTTGATGGCAACGGTCGGATCGGCGTCTACGTATCCGCTGCATTCCGCCGAGAGCATGCTGGCCGCGATGTCGCCGCCACCGTTGACGCTGACCAGAAACGGGTCGAGGGGATGACCGGCATCCAGGTCGAGGGTCACGTATGCACGCTGTGCCCCATCGCCGGCGGTCGCGTCATCTTGCGCCAGCGCTGCGGTTGTCATTGTCAAGATGAGAATTGCGCTGAGGGCAATCACTGTCATGCGTCTCATTCGTTTTCCGACTCCTTTACGTCTGAAAGTTTCAGAATGGTCAATGTCCGCCGCTCATGGTGATGATGCCCAACTCCGACAGGCCATTGAGCATCAGCTGCACCGCTAGCGCGCCCAGCAGAATACCGAGGATTACTTCGAACAACTGCACAATCGCCGTGGAAAGGTAGGGCGATACTCGATCGGACAGCAGCAGCACGCCGTAGTCGATGAGCGCGATGACGCCGATCATGACCACGACGACGATGGAGCTGGGGATGTCGCGTACTTGCGACGAGGCCACCACCAGCGTCACGATACCGACCGGATTGAGCGTTAACGGAATGGCGAGCGGTGAAATCGCCATGCTCATGGGATCGGCGCCGGTCTCACTGCCATGTCCGCCGCCACCCATGACCATTTTGAGGGCCAGCAGCAGCAAGATCAGGCCGCCGATGATGTTGAGTGCACCGATGGAGAAGTGCAGAATGGATTGCAGCGCCGCGCCCAGGACAAAGAGCGCCACGCCGACGCTGCCGGCAACGATCGCAATCCGTCGCGCCATCTGTCGGCGTACGGCTGTCTCTAGATCGGCGGTTGCGGCGATGTAGGCCAGCAGCACCTTCACCGGGCCCATGCCGATGAAGAGCGTGATGAAGGCTTCCAGCGGGCTGAATGACACGGGTTATTGCTCCTTGCGCAAGCGTCGGTCTGCGGGGATCAGCGCAATGACGGTCAACGCCACGGCCGCGCCGGCTGCCAGCGCCGCCATCCAGTTGATGGCGTTGAAGCCCACTGCGTCGGCCAGCCAGCCGCCCAAGACGCTGCCCACGAAAGACCCCACGGCAGATGCGCCGATGACCCAGCCGCTTGCCTGGCCGGCGGAGATCGTCGAGAAACGGATCGCCCCGACCGGTTGGCTTAGCCGCACGAAGGGCAGGCCCTGGTAGAGCACCTGCATAGAAATAGCCACGAAAATCAGGGGGGCATTCTGCGTCGCGAGGCCGAGCACGGCCAGACCCAGCGAACCGGCCAAGCGTGCTACCTGGCCCGCCGTGAACGGACCGATCATGCCGCCCCGGCCCATCCACCAGCCGGCCAGGAAGAAGACGCCGATGTTGAGTAGACCGGCCAGCGAGATCAGCGCCGAGGTGGTTGCCTCATCGACGCCGTAGACGTTGGGCAGAATGTTGGCGATCTGGTTGTTAATGCCGTTGCTGGCGACGGAACTCATGACCAGGACGAGCAGGTAGACGCCGAAGGTCGAGAAGAGGACCGCCCGCAAACCGGCCGACTTGGCCTTGGCCGCGTTGTCGCTCGCGATCGAACCATCCTTTGTATAGAGATTGGCATGCAGGCGTTGGGTCGCCTTGCCACTGCTCAACCAGGTGACGACCGCGGCCAGCAGCATGACGCCGGCGGCAATCCAGAAGCGACCGCTGTAGGGAACGCCCGCCGTGGCCGCAGCGCCCAGCAGCATGCCGCCCACTACCTGCCCCACGGGCGCAATCAGGTTGAAGACCGTCAGCTGGCTGGCCTGTACCTTCTCGGCCAGCCCCGCGCCGACGATGTAGGCCGGTGCTACCGCGCTGACAGCGGCCACGCCCACCCCCATGATGATGGCGTCAATGGGGAAAAAGGTACCGCTGTCGGCCGCCAGGGCAAAGGCCGCAAAGGCAAAGGCCATGGCGAAGATGCCCACGCTCATGGTCAGGCGATGGGCGCGGTAGCGATCGGCAAGGCCGCCCAAGACGGGGCCGAGCACGGCGGCCAGGCTCATGACCGCCATGATGACGCCGGCTTCGGCTGCGCTGCCCGTAATCTCTGTGACGTAGGGCGGAATCAGCAACGCCACGAAGGCCGAGAAGCCGGCGCCGATGGCCAGGTTAGAGATCATCCACCATTCGAAGCTGCGCGGAGCTGAAGAAGATGTGTCGGTTGGCATTAGCTACCTTCATTTCTATTTTGGGGCGACTGCCCCTGGCCAGGTGATAGCTGCTTGATTGCTTCGTCGAGGTCGCGTAGTACGGCCACAAGGTGCACGGGCGATTCATACTTGAGCACACATGCATCCATGTTGGCGCACTCTGCTGCTTCGACGAGCGACGCGTCCGCGCAAAGCGCCAGCGTGCGCAGCGCGGGCTGCTGACTGTGGATCGCTTCAAGCAGTGCGGGCGACGGAGTTGGGGTGTCCCAATCGAGGATCAGCACATCTGCCGTCTTGTTGTGGATCAGACAGTGCGCACCTGCGGAATTCTGTACGGCAGCAATCACGCAGATATTTGGTTCTTCGCGCAGCAGGATTTGCAGTGCAACGCGCAGATCTCCGCTGTCGCTGATGATCAAGACATTCACGATCCGGTCGCCCATACGGTTTGTAGAGAATCAGCTTGCTTTCACCCTAGCACGCGTCAGTAGGGGCTACCAGCGTCAGACAGGCGGTATCGACCCCGACAGATGTCGGGTATTGAGAGGAAAATCATGGAGATTGTCAGGGGCCCGCGGCAGATTAACGCTCGAGGAGATCCTGCTCAAGCGCTAAGATCGCAGCTTCGGTGCGATTGCTGACCCCGAGTTTGGAGAGGATTTGGCTGACGTGGTCGCGTACGGTGGAGGGGCTGAGGAAGAGCGTTTCGGCAATCGCCTTGTTTGTCTTGCCTTCCACCAGCAGGCCGAGAACCTGCCGCTCTCGATTGGTTAGGTCGATTGCGGAGGGAGCGGACGCGTCTGATGGCTGGCCGGCGCGCAGCAACGCCCGTGCAGCTTCGGCATCGATCGTCGGTTGCCCGGTGTGCGCGGCGTGGATGGCGCTCGCCAGCTGTTCCGGGCTGGCGCTCTTGAGAAGGTAGCCCGTGGCGCCGGCATTGATGGCCTGGCGGACAGACTTGTCTTCGATGTAGCTGGTTAGGGCAATGATTTTGGCGTCGGGATCCGCTTCAAAGATGGTGGACATCGCCGTCAATCCATCCATGCGCGGCATCATCAGATCCATCAGCACAACATCCGGCTGATGCGCTGCGTAGAGCGTGATCGCCTCAACACCGTCGTTGGCAACGGCAATGACGGTCAGATCGTCAAAGGTGGAGAGGAGCAACGTCAGGCCATCTCGCACCAGGTGATGGTCGTCAACGATCATGATGCGAATTGGCGATCGATTGGACATACATAGTTTCCTTGCACAAATCGGCCCGAAGAGGCCGGCATGAGTCGGGCGTCACGCACGCCGGTGGCAACCCGGGCGCAATGTCTGTCGCGCATTGGCTAGGGGGCTGCAGAGCGTGGACGGCGAAGGAGGACGGTGGTTCCTCGGCCCGGATCGGTCCTGGTGTCGAGTGATGCACCAACCCCTGCGGCGCGTTCCTGCATAATCGTCTGCCCCATGCCCGCCTTGCCCTGGCTGACGCCGTCAAATCCTAGGCCGTCGTCCGTAATGCGTAGCGTCAGCGCCTGATCTTGCTCAAAGAGCTCGATCGAGACGTGGTGCGCGTCGGCATGCTTTGCAATATTGTTGAGCGCTTCCTGAGCAATACGATAGTAGGCGAGTTTGACATCGTGTGCCAGCCGGGGATCGGCTTGCGCCGTGAGCTCGACTGGGACGTGGGTGCGCCCGGTGAAGACATCGGCACTTTGCTGCAGCAGCGTCAGCAGCTCTGCGTTTGTGAACGTCTCTGGGCGCAACTCGTAGAGCAGTGAGCGCATCTCGGCCAGCGCACCCTGCGTCATGTTGCGCAGATGGAGCGCGCTGCGTTCGGCCTCGCTGCTGCTGCGTTCGATCAGGCGCGGCAGCGCTGCGGCAACCAGCGTGACGGAATAGAGCGTCTGGGTGACGGAGTCGTGCAGCTCGCTGGCCAGGCGGCGGCGTTCTTCTGCCGTTGCCGCCTGGCGCGCTTGCGTCACCAACTGCTGGTTGGCCTCTTCCAGGCTGGCGGTCCGCGCGGCAACGAGTGACTCCAGTTCGGTCTGATAACGCGCCAGTTCTCGCTCCGTCTCGATCACCGAATTGGCCATCTGCAGACTCATGGTGACCGCGAAGCCGAAGAAGCCCAGATCGCTCAAGTAGACAAAGTCGATCACATTCGCATCGACCAGGATATCGACCGTCAGCGTGAGGACGAACCAGAGTATACCGATGCCCAATGCCGCGGCAGCCTGACGTTCTCCGCGACGGTATTGCCGTATGGCAGCATAGAGAATAAATCCGATCGTGCGCAATTGGGCTATGAGTAGCAGCGGGACGAGGGGGGCGTCAGCCCCGTCTGACAAACTGACCGTTTCACCCCACGGCAGCGTGAGCGGGACGATCTGCATGGCCGGGTCGTGCAGCAGATCGGGGAGGAAAAGGTTTGCTAACCCCAGGACGGCAAAGGCCGTTGTCAAGGACCATAGCACGATTCTTGGCCGCTCGCTAGCATAGATGGCTACATACCAGAGTAATGCGACATAGGCTGGCGCCGCAAAAAAGGCAACCCAGCGGTTGGCGATTAGGGCGTTTGTTACATCGCTTGCCTGGTAGCTGGCGAGCGCAGCCAAGGTCGCGGCGCCATACGAGAGTGCGAAGGCTGCGAAAGCCAGGTAGAGACCTTTCTGCTGCACCCGCCGCCAAGCGACGAAGAGGTAGAGCAGGCCGAAGCCCAAGGCCACGCCGGCTACAACGGCCAGCGAAGTGATGAAGGGAGTCGTCATGCGCTGCATCATCTCGTAAATGTCCATCTCGGTCAAACGTGGGCTGCAGCGCAGCCATAATCAGCGCCACCGGACGTAAGGTCTTGGCCACCGCGTTGTAGCCCTGGATATTGGCCCTGCGGCCATCGCTATGGACCTGGGAAAAACGGTCGGGCAAATGGTCGGTGACCGTGGCCAGAGATTCATCGCCAAAGCCGCCGTTGTTCGAGAGTATGGTGCTCCTGGGGCGTGAGGAGACCTTGACGCGCGTGTGCAATGCCAAAGCGGTGCTTGAGGAACGGGTAGGGTAGCGGCGGGCGCGCAGACGCCCGCTTATACGCGGCCAACTGCGCCGAGACCTCGCAGCGCAAGGTCTCGGCGCAGTTGGTACTGTTTGGGAATTGCCATCCATCTCATGCGGCCGCGGCCAGCGCTTGCACGCGCCGATATTGGCTCATGTAGAGATCGTAGTAGAAGCCGCCTTGTTCCATGAGCGCCTCGTGGGGGCCGCGCTCGATGATGCAGTGGTCGTTGACCACCAGCACGTCGTCGGCGTTGCGGATGGTGCTCAGCCGATGGGCGATGACGAAGGCAGTGCGCCCCTCCATCAAACGCAGTAGCGCTTCCTGGATTTGCATCTCCGTGCGCGTGTCCACGCTGCTGGTGGCTTCGTCCAGAATCAAGATGCGCGGATCAGCCAGCATGGCGCGGGCAATGGCCAGCAATTGGCGTTGCCCCTGGCTGAAGTTATGTCCCTTCTCTGAAACCGGCGTGTCATACCCCAGCGGCAGAGTGCGGATGAAATGGTCAGCGTTGGCCAGTTTGGCCGCCTCGATTACCTCTTCATCGCTGGCGTCCAACCGCCCGTAGCGAATATTTTCCATCACCGAGTCGGCAAATAGAAAGGTGTCCTGGAGCACGATGCCCAACTGGGCGCGGATCGACGTCTGCTCCACATCACGGATGTCGTGACCATCAATGGTAATGGCGCCATCGCTGACGTCGTAGAAGCGGCTCAACAGGCTGATGATGGTGGTCTTGCCGGCGCCAGTGGGACCGACCAGAGCGATTGTTTGGCCCGGCGCGGCCGTCAAGCTGACGTTTTCCAGCACGGGTTTGCCCGCCTCATACGCGAAACTCACGTTGTCAAACGTTACTGAACCGCGGATTTTGCCCAAGGGGCGGGCGTGGTCATCATCGGCGACCGACGGCTGCTCATCGAGGACCTCGAAGATGCGTTCGGCCCCGGCCAAGGCCGATTGCAGCCCGTTATAGAGCATGGCGATGCCGCGCATGGGGCGGAAGAAGTTCATCACGTAGACCACGAAGGTGGCGATCACGCCCACGCTGACGATGCCTTGCAGGGAAAGCCAGCCGCCAAGCAACGCCACTACCGCAATGGTGAGGGTCATCATGGTAGTGAACATCGGGCCGAGGGCAGCCGTGATGATCTCGGCCTTGATGCCCGCCTGCCGGTTTTCGGCGCTGACTGCCTCGAACTGGGCAATGGTCTCTTCCTCGCGCGCAAAGGCCTTGACCACGCGCAGGCCGGCAAGGTTCTCCTCCATCACCGCGTTGAGCGCGCCCAACTTCGCCTGCACCTCGCGAAACGCCTTGCGGCTATGGCGGGTTACCCATACGGTGATGTAGAGCATGAGCGGCAGCACCAGCATGACGCCGGCTGCCAACTGCCAATTGAGCAGAAACATGGCGATGATGATGCCGCCCAGCATCAGGATGTTGGTGGTGAACTCGATCAGGCCATTGGTGAGTACGCGGTTGATGGCCTCGGTGTCGTTGGTCAGCCGGCTCATGAGGTCGCCGACGCGGTGGCGGTCGTGATAGGACATGGAGAGGGTTTGAACGTGGGCAAAAAGCTGGGCGCGAATGTCCCGCACAAGTCGTTGCGCCACCCCGACCATGATCACGCCCTGAGCAATGGCGGCCAGCCCTGCCGTGATGTAGAGGGTAAACATCAAGAGGGAAATGCGCGCAAGGCCCGGCAGGTCACCGGGCAGAATGAAGCGATCAATGGCGATGCCCAATAGGATGGGCCCGGCTAACTGTCCGATGGTCGTGATCCCCACCAGAACTGCGACCGCAATCAGTTGCAGCCGATAGGGGCGCAGATAGTCAAGCAGGCGCCGCACCGTCTGGCGGGTGTCTTTGGCGCTCTCGCCGCTGGGGCCGCCGCCAGATCCAAGGCCAAGCCGTGGGCGATTTTGGTGCGTTGGTGTTGCAGATGTCGTCATGCTGCGTTCCTGTTTAGTAGGTCCCCAGTTGTGACGTAAAAATGTCCTGGTAGATGGGGCTCGATTCCAATAACTCGGCGTGCGTGCCCTGGGCCACAATGACGTCGTGATCGAGCACAAAGATCTTGTCGGCGTTGAGCACGCTGGAGATGCGCTGGGCGATGATGAAGGTGGTGCAATCTGCCATGAGGGTCTCCAGCGCCTGCTGGATCTTGTACTCGGTCTCCAGATCCACTGCGCTGGTACAATCGTCCAATACCAGAATGCTGGGTGCGATCAACAGCGCCCGGGCAATGGCGATGCGCTGCTTCTGACCGCCGGAGAAGTTCGCCCCGCGCGCCTCGACCAGACTATCGTAGCCGTCGGGCAGGGCCGCAATGAAGTCGTGGGCCTGGGCCGCTTGCGCCGCGGCCGCAATCTCGTCCATGGACGCGTCCGGCCGGCCATAGGCAATATTCTCACGCACCGTGCCGCTGAAGAGCGTCGTCTCCTGCAGCACCATGCCGATCTGCTGACGCAGCGCGCGCTGCTGCCAGTTGCGCACGTCAACACCGTCGATCTGTAGCGCGCCGCCGGCGGCCTCGTAGAAGCGGGGCAAGAGATTGACCAGGGTGCTCTTGCCGGAACCGGTGGCGCCGAGTAACGCAACGCGTTGGCCAGGCTCCACCGCAAGGCTGACGTTGCGCAGCACGTCCTCATGGCTCGGCATGAACTCCTCGTGCCGGTTCGCCGTGTGCGTTTCGGCGCCGCTGTTCCTGTCCGGCCCCTCATTGCCCGTGCGGCCGACGCTGGCCGGTATCGCTTCTTGGATGCCGGAGGCCCCGGTAGCGGAGGTCCCGGTAGCGGAGGTCCCGTTTCCGGGGGCGTTACCAGGGGCGCCGTAATAGAAGCGCACGTTGTCGAAGAGAACCCGGCCGCGCATGGGGCCGGCGTGCTGGGCATCCGGCTGATCCACGATAGACGGCTCGGTGTCGAGCACTTCCCAGACCCGCCCGGCCGACGCCTCGGCGCGTGACATCATCGATAGGACGTTGCCGAGGAGCAGCAGCGGGGCCATGGCGATCATGAGGTAGCTGTTGAAGGCGACCAGCTCGCCAATCGACAGCCGGCCACTGATGACATCGCTTCCGCCCCAATAGATTACGGCCACGATGCCCGCGTTGGTCAGGATCATCAGAATGGGCATGGCGATCGCCATCAGCCGGCCGACCTTGATGTGTTCGTCCATGTACTCATCGTTGTAGCCGCTGAAACGGGTGATCTCAAAGCGTTCACGGGCGTAGGCCTTGACCACACGGGCGCCGGCCAGATTCTCTTGGACAATCGTGTTCAGCGCCGATAGCTTGCGCTGGACGATCACGAACATGGGCTGGGCCAGGCGCATGACCGTCCAGATAAGCAGACCGGCCAAAGGCAGAAGCACCACCATGATCAGCGAGAGGCGGACGTCAAGCAGAAACATCATGACGAGGCTGCCCAGAATCATGAGCAGCGCCCGCAGCAGGAGTGACAAGCCATTGCTGGAGAACATGCGCACAACGTCGACGTCGCTGGAGACCCGGGTCATCAACTGCCCGGTCTGCAGCTGGTCCAGGTTCGCAAAACCGAAGGACTGGATGTGGCGAAAGAGCGCGTTGCGCATGTCATAGGCCATCCCCTGCGAGAGCTGTGCGCGGCAGAGGCCCTGGCCCAGCGTGGCGATGACGCCAACCAGGGCTGCGCCCACCATAGCCAGGGAGCCGCGCCAGATGGTGTGCATGTCGCCCTGTTCGATTCCCTGGTCGATCACAAACTGGAGGAGCCTGGGCACTGTCAGTTCCATGATCACCGGCAGCACCACGGTGAAAAAACCGATCGTGACGATCCACTTGTAGGGCCGCATAAACGAGAAGGTTCGACGCAGTGCGCTCATTTGTCTTGTTTGACCCCCGTACCCTCAGCCCTCACGTTCTCTGCCATCTCTACCTCCATCAGCCTCAAGATGTCGTCCAGCCCTGCGTTGATGCGTTGTAGCTGTTCCTCCGACAATGTCTCTAGTTTGCGACGCAGCAGCGGAATGCCCTGCATGGGCGTCTCGACGGCGACCCTGCGGCCGGCGTCAGTCAATTCGACGATGACCACGCGATTGTCTTCGTTGGAGCGGGTCCGGGTGACGTAGCCTTCTTCTTCGAGCCGGGCGATCAGCGTGGACGCCGTGCTGGGGCTGCGGTAGATATACTCCTGCACGTCACCAACGGTCACGGCCTCGCGCTCGTAGAGGAAGCGCAGCACAGAAAATCGAGCGCGGCTGGATGCCGTGTTCACTGATCTGGCGATTGCTCGTGCGAAAGTGATGATAGACGGTCAAGAAATTGTGCAGGGTCTTGACGGCAAGATTCCCTTCCTGGTTCGACATGGATGACCTCCCCGTGCCCGTGCTCAAGCTATAATCGCACCGTTGATTCGGGTACGAAAATTTCGTTATCAAATATTTCTATTACGAAATATTTTAGCGCAATCGTACAGATTGTCAATAACGATCGTGGGACCTTCGAGATGCTCAATTGATCGACGATGGACCACGGAAGAAGCCCGATTTGACCTGGGCCGGTCGAAGGGCGTAGCGGATCGTCATAGATCTTGTTGCGATTGCACTGCCAAGATCCATCGGGTAGATCATGGCGGCATGGGTGATGCAATTCTTGATAATGAGCATGAGCGTCGTGAGCTGGAGATCCCGAACCGGACGGATGAACCGACGGAGTTTATGGAGCGCTTCATGCCGGACTTTCACTCATCCAACAGTGAGTTCTTTATGAGCCTGTATGACGGCGACACCTCGGTCTGCCAGGGTGACCACTCACTGGCAGTCATAATGCTGGCGAACCAGCTCGCCATGATGACCGATCTGGATGCCGAGCGCATGAAGCAGTTGCTCTTCCAGACCAAGCTGGCGCGACCGAAATGGGATGAGATGCGAGGCCAGAATATGCTATACTTGGGTCATCTGGGTGCAGAACCGAGCAATAATACATGGCTCACCCTGGACTATTTAGAAAGTAGGTGATCTATATGGCACTCGAACCAAGGCGAATCCCATTCAGTGAGTTTTCAGATGATCTGTTACGGATCATCGAACTGATCCTAGCCAACAATGAAGCGATCGTGGTTGAAAACGAAGATGGCAGCCTGATCTCAGTTACTCCGATGACGTCTGTTGCTAAATCCGATGTCGACATGGCAGCTTTTCTGTCGGCTGCGGGAAGCTGGAAAGATTTTGATGATAAGGCTTTCCTCACTGACAATCGTAAAAGTCGGGACATGTCGTCCCGACCGCCAGTCGTTCTATGAAATACTTGGTTGACACCGATTGGGTTGTAGATTTCCTGAAGGGACGAGAGCAAGCCGTGAAGACCCTTACGGCCCTAGCATCCGATGGCCTCGCCGTCAGCCTGGTGACGTACGGAGAAATCTATGAAGGGGTTTATTCCGGCTACGATTCGGAGAAACAAGAACAGGCCTTTCTGGCTTTCCTCCGCGGAGTCGACGTCTTACCGCTGGATCAGGAGATCATGAAAGAATTCGCTCGAATTCGGGGCAAGTTGCGGTCTCAAGGGCAGATAATCGGCGATCCAGATATCCTCATAGCTGCGACAGCCATTCACCATGACCTTACACTTCTTACCAACAATATTCGTCATTTCAGCCGAATCGCCGATTTACAACTGCATAGGGCCAATTAATTGCCGCTGGCATCCAGCACGCTCATTGCCCGCATAGTCGTCTATGTACAGGCCCAAGTCCGAGGCAAATGGGTGTACCTGTATCGGGCGGTCGATTCCACCGGACAGACCCTCGGATTCCTCTTGAATGAGACCCGCAGGACTCGAGCAGCCAAGCGTTTCTTTCGCAAAATGTTGGGAAGATCGAACATCATAGCGCCTCGTGTCACCAACGTGGACAAGAATCCTGCCTACATCGGTGCTGTCCACGACTTGAAGCTCGCCGTTTCCCACGATTCTGCCCACAATTATTCCGCCTCAATTCTTTGCAATACACCCGTTCAGCAGGTTCAGCACCAGATCAGCTCCGCTTCGACACCAATCTAGGCCCATCAAACTCGCTCTTGGATATATCCCTGGCGGCTCTAGAATATCCATACGATTGAATCTACTTCTAGATGACTAATCATTTCGGCTTCGGTCGGTAAAATGCCGTCTAAACGATCTCGGGGCGTCATAGAGCCTCGTCTAGTGGATGGTAAATGAGTAGATCCTGGGAACGATGATATTTGGTGATACCAAGAACCATGGATATAATTAGACCATCTGACTCTCGTTCTTTTGCTGCATAGTACGTGGTTGGTTCCAGAGATGTAGTGGGGGATAGTTTAATCGGCAGAACGTCTGACTCTGGATCAGATGGTTGGGGTTCGAATCCCTGTCCCCCAGTCTAAAACAACTGAGAAACCCCTTATCGGGGTGATGTTCGGTTGTTAATCAGCACGGCAACAGGCGACGCACACTTCTTGGCAGAAGAGGCGTCGCCTGTTGCATTGGCTCTCTGATTTGGTGATTCAATCGCATTCTGTGACCTCAAAGCCAGTCGTTCACGATTTGTCATTCCATTCACGTAGTAGGCGCAAGGTTTGCCGAGGCAACTAGTGCATCGGCAATCTTTATTTGACGAGTCTGCGAACTTATTCGTGCCGATGCATTTAGGTTCCGCCACAGCAAAACGAGTCGTCAATTCAAGATTGGCGGAACACTAGGCGTAGCGTGTCGTTGAAGGGTGGTCAAGCAGCGTCAGATTGATGCGGAATCCGCACGCGGCGAGCTTTGGTCGGATCGGCAGCCGAAATTCGCCCCACTTGAAGACAGCAGGGAGAGTAGTAATTTGTCAGCATTGATTGATCGCGCAAAAGCGCGCTGGACGCGTTCGCAACCGGATCCTGAAACGGTAAAGCGTTTTGGTACCTTTGAGGGCGTATTCCTGCCGACCCTGTTGACGATTCTGGGCGCCGTCATGTATCTGCGTACCGGCTGGGTGGTCGGCAACGCAGGGCTGTTGGGCGCTTTCCTGATCATCATCCTCGCCAACGTGATCACGATTGCAACCGGTCTCTCTATCTCCTCCGTGGCCACCAATATCCGCGTCGGCGCCGGCGGCTCCTTCTCCATTATCTCACAGTCGCTGGGGCTGGAAGTAGGCGGCAGCGTCAACGTTCCCCTCTATCTGGCGCAGGCCATTTCCGTCGCCTTTTATGTCTTTGCCTTTTCCGAAGGCTGGCAGGCGATTTTTCCCGCTCATCCCGAGGCGTTGGTGGTCTTCGTCACCTTTGGCGCGATCTCCATCATCTCATTTGTCAGCGTCGGGCTGGCCTCGCGTATCCGCTACCCGATTCTTTTCCTGGTGACTTTTTCACTCTTCAGCGTGTTGCTGGGTGCAACGACGCGCTTCGGTCATCCCGGCGCCGTCTACACGCCGCAACTGTGGGGCACGTTTCCCGACGGCGATTTTTGGACGATCTTTGCGGTCTTCTTCCCGGCCGTCACCGGCATCCTGGCCGGCGTCAGTCTGTCCGGCACGCTACACGACCCGCGGCGCAGCATTCCCAAGGGCACAATGGCGGCCATTCTGCTCTCCTTTGCCATCTACATGGCGCTGGCCTACTGGCTGTCGCGCGTGGCGACGCCCGAAGAGCTGGTGACAAATTTCACGGTGATGATCGACAAGGCGGCCTGGGGCTGGGCCGTCCTCGCCGGCCTGCTGGCGGCCACATTTTCGGCCGCGCTCAACTCCATGGTCGGTGCGCCGCGCGTGCTGCAGGCCATGGCCCAGCATGGCGTGGTGCCCTTTTCACGCACCCTGGCCAAAGAGACGGCGGCCGGCGAACCGCGCGCTGCCATGCTGCTGACGATCGGCATTGGCATTGCCACGCTCCTGTTTGGCCTTTCCGGCGGCGGCTTGAACCAAATTGCCCCGCTGATGACCATGTTCTTTCTCATTACCTATGCGGTTCTCAATGGCGTCGTCCTGTTGGAACAGTCCCTGGCCTTGACCAGCTTTCGCCCGCTGCTGGCGATCCCGCGCCTGGTTCCCTTCGTGGGGCTCGTCGGCTCGCTCGTGGCGATGTTTCTGATCAACCCGCTGTTCAGCCTGGTGGCGCTCATCACGATCTTCCTGCTCTACGAAGTCCTGCAGCTGCGCCAATTGAAGGCGCCGTGGAGCGACGTGCGCAGCGGTATGTTCGTGACCTTGGCGGAGTGGGCGGCCAAACGGGTGATGGCCATGCCGTCCGGGCTGGATCGCGCCTGGAAACCCAGTCTGCTGGTGCCGGTGGATTCGCCCGAATCCTTGCGCCGCAGCTATCGCTTCCTCACCGCGATTACCCGCCCCAATGGTTCGCTGCATATCGTCGCCATCTATGACGCCGGTCAGCGGCAGCAGATGGCGGGACTCAAGGCGTACGAGGAGACCTTTGGCAAGGACAACATCTTTGCGCGCGTGGCGCTGGTCGAGTCGCGCGACCTGCGCCAAACGCTGCAAACCACCATGGAAGTGTCGAGCAGTTCGTTCTTCCGTCCCAACACGCTCTTTCTCACCGTCGAGGAAGGGGAGCAGACGGAGAGCGTGCAGTATGTAGCCGATCGGGCTCGGGACAATCAGATCGGCTTGATCTTTTATGTGGACAATCCCAAAACGTTGCTGGGGCACGAACAGGTCATCAATGTCTGGATCCGCGAACAGAGCCCCAACTGGGAGGTCGGCCTGCGTCTGAGCAACCTGGATCTGGCCTTGCTCCTGGCCTATCAACTTACCCGCAACTGGCACGGGCACGTCAATCTGATCACGGTGGTGCGTGAAGAGGAAGATCGGGCGCAGGCGGAGGGGTTCATGAAGCAGCTTATCGACCTGGGACGCATGCCGCGCGGAACCACAGCGATTGTCGCACTGGGCACGGTACAGGAGTTTATTCCCCAGGCGCCCCAGGCCGACCTCAACATTTTTGGGCTGCAAGACGAAGTGAACGTAGAGCGTCTCCACTTGTGGTCGCAGCGGGTCAACTCCACCTGCATCTTTGTGCGGGATTCAGGCCACGAGAGCGCGCTGGCCTGATTGTCATCGACACCGAGGCCACCGATAGGCCGCGGAGTGCGCAGATGGGGCTGAAACAGCCGGATTCTCTTTGGCTCTGTTGACAGTTTGAATACTACCGACTTTGCCCCTGGCACGTCCCCGGCACGGGCGCCTACAAGTCTGCTAATCGGATAGTCTGCCGCCCGTGCCTGGGACGATACGACCAAATGTCAACGGGGCTTGGTTCTATCCGCTCGAATCCGTCAGATCCGCACAATCCGCGGCCTATTTTTATTACCTCCGACAGCCTGCTGAAGCACAGGAAAGAGCGGCGACAATCGGCCATATCCGCCAGATTCGAGTTCTGTCCACTGAGGAGAACCCATGCAGCGCACGATCATTGGCTTTGGCGTTGACGAACTCGGCGACCCCATCGCCTGGCTCGACTGCGGTCATCCCCAGCACGTGCGTCACGAGCCGCCGCTCATGGCGCGGCCCTGGGTGCTGAGCGAGGCGGGCCGGGCCCGCCGCCTGGGCGCGTCGCTCAACTGCGTGCGCTGCGACCGCTTTGAGCTGCCGCCCCACTTCGTCGCCTACAAGCGCACGCCCACTTGGACCGAGACGACCTTACCCGCTGCGCTGCGCCGCGATCACTCGACCAAGTCCGGCGTCTGGGCCAAGATCCATGTCGAGCAAGGCACGTTGCGCTACCGCGTGCCCAGCCTCAACACGACCGTCGACCTCACGCCGGCCCGCCCCGGCATCGTCGTGCCCCAGGTGCTGCACGCGGTCGAGCCCCTGGGCGCCGTGCGCGTCTGGGTCGAATTCTGGCACGCGCCGCCAGAGAACGCTTCATGACCGCCGCCGTACCCTCCGCTTCAGCATCAAGAAACATGATAAGCTTCCCCGCAATCCCAAGACCCGCAAGACCCGATAGCCCCGCGCGACTTATGCCGTCGGCCCTACACGAATAGAGACGATGACCACTTTTCCGCTCAAGTCGGAGTGGTAAAGTCCCACCGGCGGATGAATTCGAGCCAAAGCGCACCCTCTTGGTGTCGCTCCCGAGCTCGAAACCAGGTTGACCTGTCGTTTGGTAGACGAACGTGAGATAGATTGCATGGGGACGGCTTGAACGCAGTTGACAGCACGGCCTTTGATCACGTGGCCATCACCGAGATGCCCGGCCTTTCGCTAACCAATGAGCAGTCGATTCGATTTCTCCATCGCTATGCCATGGCAGCCGCCTTGGCGCACGACCGCACCGTGTTGGAAGTCGCCTTCGGCGGAGCCAGCGGACTGCGCTACTTGGCGGATTTAGCTCGCGCCGCAGTCGGTCTCGACTATAGCCGGGCCGTTCTTGAGCATGCCAGGTCTACCGCCGTCCCGACTCCACTGGTGCGCGCGGATGCGTGCCGTCTTCCCTTCCGGCATGATACATTCGACCTTGTCGTCTGTTTTGAGGCGCTCTACTATCTGGACGACTGTGAGGCCTTTTTGGGCCATTGCCGGCGCGTATTGGCGCCGGGCGGCAAGCTGCTCCTATCGTGGACCAATCCCGAGTCGCCCGGTTTTGTCCCGGGCCGCTTCAGCAACCACTATCCTACTGCCCGCGCCATCGCCAATTGTCTGCACCGCGTCGGCTTCCAGAACGTCGAGCTTTCCGGCATCTTGCCGGTTACAGAGGCAGGGGCGTCTGCCGGCCTCCTGTCGCAGGCGCGGCGTCTTGCCGCCCGCTCACACTTGATTCCGCATCAGGGCGCTCTGGCCGATCTCCTCAAGCGGCTGGCATATGGGCGGCTCTTAGCGCTGCCCGCGGAACTGGATGACGCCATGGTGGAAGAGATCGCCGCGAGCGTGGCGCCCACGCCGCTTACGTTTGACCCGGCCGAGCGCAGATATAAAGTTCTGTATGCACAGGCCACATCGCCGTCTGACGCGCGCGATTGAACGCTCCGACGCTTGCTGCGCCCGTCCAGGTGCAGAGATGCAACGCCCCCAATCGCCAATGGCGATGAAGGAACCGCCCCAACCCCCACGATAGACCTTTTACAACAAACCAAAGCCCGCATCAGGTGACAAACGCCCCTTGACGGCATCCATAATCGTGCGTAAACTTGCCCTATTCCCCCGCACCCGAACCCAATAAGAAAGCCGGGCGAGCGCTCGCACCCGCCCGGCCTCACTCGACTGCTGAGTCCCTGGCCGGAAGCAGCGGGCGTGTCGATTGTGAATCACGCTCCCCCGCTCCTCTGCCACCCTCAGCCACGAATCGAAAGTAACCCATGGCCCAGAAAAACGGAAGCGCCGCCAATCTCGGCTTCGAAGACAAGCTCTGGACCGCGGCCGACAAGCTGCGCGGCCACATGGATGCAGCCGAGTACAAAGATGTCGTCCTGGGGCTGATCTTCCTCAAGTACATCTCCGACTCGTTTATGGAGCACTACGAGCAGCTCTCGCTGTGGACCGCTGACCCGGCGAGCGACTATTACATCGCCGAAGCGCCGGCGCGCTACACGGTCCTGGAAGATCGGGACGAGTACCTGGCCGAGAACGTCTTCTGGGTGCCGGAAGGGCGCGCTGGCCCTTTCTCCAGGCCAACGCCAAGCAGCCCGCCATCGGCCAGCTCGTCGACGACGCCATGGTCGCCATCGAGGAGGCCAACCCCTCGCTCAAGGGCGTGCTGCCCAAGGACTACGCCCGGCCCACGCTCAACAAGCAGCGCCTGGGCGAACTCATCGACCTGATCGGCACCATCGGCCTGGGCGACAAGGAGAGCCGCTCCCAGGATATCCTGGGCCGGGTCTACGAATACTTCCTGGGCCGCTTTGCCGAGGCCGAGGGCAAGCGCGGCGGCCAGTTCTACACGCCGCAGACGTGGTGCGCCTGCTGGTGGAGATGATCGAGCCCTACCAGGGCCGCGTCTACGATCCCTGCTGCGGCTCGGGCGGCATGTTTGTCCAGTCCGAAAAGTTCGTCGAGGAGCACGGCGGCAACCGCACCGACATCTCCATCTATGGCCAGGAGTCCAACCCCACCACCTGGCGGCTTTGCAAGATGAACCTGGCCATCCGCGGCATCTCCGGCAACATCGGCCGGCAGAACGCCGACAGCTTCCTCAACGACCTGCACAAGGATCTGCGCGCCGACTACATCCTGGCCAATCCGCCCTTCAACATGAAGGAATGGGGCGCGACCCAGCTGGCCCAGGACGTGCGCTGGCAATACGGCGACGCCGCCTGCGTCCAACGCCAACTACGCCTGGATCCAGCACATGATCCACCACCTGGCCCCCAACGGCATGCTGGGCCTGGTGCTGGCCAACGGCTCCATGAGCACCAGCACCAGCGGCGAGGGCGAGATCCGCAAGGCCATCATCGAGGCCGACCTGGTCGACTGCATGGTCGCCCTGCCCGGCCAGCTCTTCTACACCACGCAGATTCCGGTCTGCCTCTGGTTCTTGATCGCGCAACAAAAGGCCGCGCCCTGAGCCTGTCGAAGGGCAGCGTTCCGCGACCGCCGCGGCGAGACCCTCTTCATCGACGCCCGCAACATGGGCCATCTGGTCGACCGCACCCACCGCGACCTGAGCGACGAGGACATGGCCCAGATCGTGGACGCCTACCACGCCTGGCGCGGCGAGGATGCCGGCGACTACCAGGACGTGCCCGGCTTCTGCAAGGCCGCCACGCTGGACGAGATCCGCAGCCACGACTATGTGCTCACGCCCGGCCGCTACGTGGGCGCGGCCGACGTGGAGGACGACGGCGAGCCCTTCGAGGAGAAGATGGAGCGGTTGACCGCGACCTTGGCGGAGCAGGTTGGGCAGGCTAGAGAGCTGGAACGGATGATTGCCGCCAATTTGGGGCGACTGGGCTACGGCGATCTGGTTGACATCCAATCCGATTTGCCCGAGGATGGACCATGAGATCGCTTGAAGACCTGCGCTCCAAGCTGGCTGACGGAGAGTTCTCGTTTAGCCGCCATGCGTTTCGACGCGCCGTGGAGCGTAACATTGCTGAAGCCGAAATTCGTAACGCCGGGCGATCGGCCGTGCTTGTCGAGGATTATCCAGATGACAAGTATTCGGCCAGCTGCCTGCTGCTTGGGCGCACTGCACTTGGACGCGCATTGCATCTCCATGTTTCGCGCGCTGAAACGGATACCGTTCGGATCATCACCTTATATGAGCCGGACCCGACGGAGTGGAATGAGACCTTTTTGCAACGGAGGTAACATGTTTCAATGTGATGTATGCGGTAGCCATGAATGCCGTCATGAAACCGTAGCCGAGGTCTTCCGAGTTAATGGACGACGCGTCCTGGTCGAGAACATCCCGGTGCAGGTTTGCGTGCAGTGTGGCGAAATGACCTTCAGTCGCGCAACGACGGAACGGGTACGGCGCATGGTCCACGGCGAAGCCCAACCGGTCGGCACGGTCGAGTTGGACGTCTTCGCGTATTGAGGTCGGGCACTGCGGTGCAGAAGTCTAACTTTTCGAAAAAGTCAGACTTCTTGTCACCCTGGACGAGATCCGCAGCCACGACTACGTGCTCACGCCCGGCCGCTACGTGGGCGCGGCCGCAGTGGAGGATGACGGCGAGCCTTTCGAGGAGAAGATGGAGCGGTTGACCGCGACCTTGGCGGAGCAGTTTGGGCAGGCGTCGGTGTTGGAAAAGATAATCCTCGAGAATCTTGCAAGGCTTGGTTATGGCTCCTAGTGATTGGCAAAGATGTACCGTTTCCGATATCGCGTCACCCGTCAAGAATGCAGTCATTGGTGGACCTTTTGGTTCGAATCTCGTTTCCCGTGACTATGTTGACTCTGGCGTGCCAGTCATTCGAGGCCAAAATATGGGGGATGGACGGTGGGTATCGGGTGAATTCGCGTACGTGTCCGAGGAAAAGGCAGAAGCGCTGTCTTCAAATACTGCTCGACCAGGCGATCTTGTGATTTACACAGCGCGGGACTTTGGGCCGAGTCGCGTTAATTGCACCGGATGATCACGACCGATTCATTGTGTCACAGAGCCAAATGAAGCTTACAGTTGATGAAGGAAGGGCAGATCGACTGTTCCTCTACTATCAATTTCTTGGTCCCGAACAACAAGCCTACATTGAAGCGCACAAGATTCAAACCGGCAGTCCCGCATACCAATTTGCGGACATTGAGAGAGACTCCTGTCACCCTCCCACCCCTCCCCGAGCAGCGCGCCATCGCCCACATCCTCGGCACGCTCGACGACAAGATCGAGCTCAACCGCCGCATGAACCAGACGCTGGAGGAGATGGCCCGCGCGCTCTTCAAGTCCTGGTTCGTCGACTTCGACCCCGTCCACGCCAAGGCCCGCGGCGAGCAACCGCCCGGCCTGGACCCGGCCATTGCCGAGCTCTTCCCGAGTGGGTTTGTGGAGACGGAGTTGGGGCTGGTGCCGGAGGGGTGGCGGGTAGAGACGTTGGGTGAGATTGCCGAGAATATTAGGCGCAGTCTGAAGCCCGAAGGCGTAGATCCGAGTACTCCTTACATTGGCCTGCAGCACATGCCGCAAAGATCCATCACACTTGACAGCTGGGGGGAAGCCGCTGAAGTATCTAGTGGGAAATCTGGCTTCATGGAGGGAGAGTTCCTATTTGGCAAGTTGAGGCCCTATTTTCACAAGGTCGGCATTGCGCCATTGAACGGTGTTTGCTCCACCGATATCTTGGTTGTGCGTCCAAAAGATCCGAGTCTGGTCTGGACTTGTATTGGGCTATATCTCTAGCAACAAATTCGTGGAATATTCAACAGCCGTGTCAACAGGGACTCGAATGCCACGCACAAATTGGAGGGACATGGCGAAATACCAGGTTGTCGTTCCCGATTCGTCGGTTTCAGAGGCGTATAACGTTTTCGTTAATCCCATCATTGATAAGGTAAACGGCAATATCTTTCGAATCCCGCACCCTCGCCGAACTCCGCGACACGCTCTTGCCCAAGCTCATGTCCGGCGAATTGCGCGTGCCGGAGGCGGAAGAAACTGTCTGATTAGCGAATCTAATGATCCGCATCAGAAACGCTCGTCGACACTCCAGAATGCGACACGTTGCCTTCTCTGGATGAGGCAAGGGTTACGAACGCTGAGAGATTCGCAGGAATCGGGCTGGTCACGGCAGGGGTATCAACGGAAGGAGTGCCATCACGCGATCGTGTCGTCGTTGCAATGCTGTACGCGTCGGAGACCTGATCATCACGGAATCCGGATGAGAGCGATGACTGCAAAGTGCAAGTTGACGGGAATTTGCTGCTGAAATAGATGGTACGGATTATGACCATTGAATCGCTGGCGACGCTGAGATGCTCTACCGGATCGATATCCTGACATGGGATTTCAGGATGATCGTCAGCAATGCTGCCGTCAGGCCGATCAAATCGTTGGCGAATCTTCAAGGAATGTACTATCAGACTTTTTCGAAACGTTCTAAGGTTGCGTCTGATCATGATATAGCTGTATGGGCTCTGTTCCGGATGAGCATTCTGAAAGTTTTGATACTGGCGTGCAGTTGAATCGAGGCCGTAAGTAGCTAAGATGTTAGCAAGAAGTACAGCGGTCAATCAGCTTGCAGAGTCCAAAGAGTTAGCGTTCAATTCTCAGCTCTGAGTTGTGTGTCCAAAGCTTCGTAAGAGATAGGGAGGCAAAGACTGTCTGAGCTGTTGATCCACTGTGCTGATATCATTTCGTTAGGCTCGATGCTACTCGGCACTCGATATGAGTTGGACTCTAGCCGTCACCAAGCTGGACTTGACCTGAGTTGTGATGAGAAATCGACTTGCGTGATCTCAATCTAGCTTGGGCAGGACTGCGCAATCTGAAGATAGATATTCTGGGTCGAAGACGCTCGCAAAAGGCTTTCAGAGATTCCGTTGATCGGGAATGAATCGGGCGTAAGATTAGTCAGAATGCTTTATGATGCTGGGACGATAAGCGAGACAACTTGAACTGACAATCAATATACTCAGGCTGGGCGAACGCCGCAGTCCACGGGCAGCTCAATGCCCAAGCTCATGTCCGGCGAATTGCGCGTGCCGGCAGGTCGAGGCATTGGTAGCCGAAGTAGAAGTCTGACTTTTGCCAAAAGTCAGACTTCTTGGCTGGGCCATTGTCCATTATGAAAGCGCCGAACGAGGACACAACAGCATGAATACAAACAATCTTGGCCGTCTCCAACCCGTCGACCTCCGCGCCATCTGGTCCAACGAGGCCGGTGACTTCACGCCCTGGCTCGCCGAGGAGCAAAATCTGGCCCTGCTCGGCGAGACCATCGGCCTCGACCTGGAACTGGAGGGCACGGAGCAGAACGTCGGCCCCTTCCGCGCCGATATCGTCTGCAAAGACACGGTTACAGATACGTGGGTCCTCATCGAGAATCAGCTGGAACGCACCGACCACTCGCACCTGGGCCAGCTCATCACCTATGCCGCCGGCCTCAACGCGGTGACTATCGTCTGGATTGCGGATCGCTTCACGGAAGAGCATCGTGCTGCGCTGGACTGGCTCAATGAGATTACAGGACAGGACATCAACTTCTTCGGTCTCGAGATTGAGCTTTGGCGCATAGGAGATTCGCTTGTTGCCCCGAAATTCAACATGGCCAGCAAACCGAATGACTGGACCAAAGCGGTGAGTGCCAGCCGCCAGAGAGTTTCGACGGCAGTCAGCGAAACTAAGCTGCTGCATCAGGAATATTGGGCTGCGCTCAAGGAGTACTTGGAATCGGTCGGCGTGCCCTTGCAGGCCCGCAAACCTCGCCCTCAGCAGTGGTATGACTTCGCCATCGGTCGAACCGGTTTCTTGATTCGGGCTTCAACCGGCATGCGCGATGGCTACATTCTTGTGCAGATGGTCATGGCTGACGAAGATGCCAAAGCCTATTTCCATCTTCTGCGTGAAGATAGGGAGGCAATCGAGCGCGAGATCACGGGCGAACTGGATTGGCGGGAGCTTCCGGACAAGAAGCAGAGCGACATCTCGATGTGGCGCTATGATGTCGACCCGAGCCGCAAGGAAAATTGGCCGGACTATCACGCCTGGATCGCCGAACGTTGGTGGAATTTGAGAGGGCGTTTGCACCGCGAATCAAGACACTCGATGCCGCCGACTACATCCCAGAACCAGACGAGACAATTGAAGATCTGACATGACGGCCATGATCGAAGACACGGTCGAACAGGCCGCCATCGAGTGGCTCACCGACCTCGGCTATACCTACATCCACGGCCCCGACATCGCGCCCGACCAGCCCGCCGCCGAGCGCAGCTCCTACCGCGACGTGGTGCTGACGGAGCGCCTGCACGAGGCCCTCGTTCGCCTCAACCCGACCCTGCCGCCTATCGGCCATCGACGAGGCCCTGCGCCTGCTCATGCGCAGCGAAAGCCCCAGCTTGAACGCAACAACCATCGCTTCCATCGCCTGCTCGTCGACGGCGTGCCGGTCGCCTATCAGGACGATGGCCGCACGGTCTACACCAGACGCCACGTCGTTGATTTCGAGCCGGCGACCTGCCTCGCCAACAACGACTGGCTGGCCGTCAACCAGCTCAGCGTGCGCGTTAGGGCAGCCTGGAGAACCGGAGGCGCAGCTGCTGGGCACCCGCCGTCCCGACATCGTGCTCTTCGTCAACGGCCTGCCCCTGGCCGTCATCGAGCTCAAGAATCCCGCCGATGAAAACGCCGACGTCTACTCGGCCTTCAAGCAGCTCCAGACCTACAAGCAGGAGATCCCCGACCTGCTGCGCTACAACGCCGCCTGGTGGTGGCCGACGGCGTCGACGCCCGCCTGGGCACACTCACGGCCGGCTTCGAGTGGTTCAAGCGCTGGCGCAGCATCGATGGCGAGCACCTGGAGCAGGGCCGCTCCCGCCTGGAGACGCTGCTGCGTGGCGTCTTTGACCCCGCCCGCTTTTTGGACCTCATCCGCCACTTCACGCTCTACGAGGTCCACCGCGATCAGCTTGTCAAGAAGATGGCCCAGTATCACCAATATTTCGCCGCCAACAAGGCGGTGGCGCAGACGCTGCGCGCGGTGGGCGCGCTGGCCAGCGCTGACGCGCGAGGCCGACCGCAAGGCCGGCGTGGTCTGGCACACCCAGGGCAGCGGCAAGAGCCTCACCATGCTCTTCTACGCCGGCAAGGTCATCCAGCAACCGGCCATGCAGAACCCCACCCTGGTCGTGCTCACCGACCGCAACGACCTCGACGATCAGCTGCTGGAGAATACCTTTGCGCCCGGCCATGAGCTGCTGCGCCAGGACCCGGTCCAGGCTGCGAGCCGCGCCGATCTGCGCGAGAAGCTGGCGGTGGCGTCCGGCGGCGTGATCTTCACCACCATCCAGAAGTTCATGCCTGAATCCGGCGAGGCGTCCAATCCGGTCATCTCCGCGCGCAGCAACATTGTCTTCATCGTCGACGAGGCCCACCGCACCCAGTACGGCTTTGAGACCCGCTATCGCGAGCGGGACGGCGAGCTGCAGCAGGTCTACGGCCTGGCCAAGTACATGCGCGACGCCCTGCCCAACGCCACCTTCATCGGCTTCACCGGCACGCCGGTCTCGGCCGAGGACCGCAACACGCGCAACGTCTTCGGCGACTACATCGACATCTACGACATCCAGCGCGCGGTGGACGACCGGGCCACGGTGCCCATCTACCTCGAGGCGCGCTACGCCAAGATGCGCATGGACGAGGGCATGGTGCCCCAGCATCGATCCCGAGTTCGAGGAGCTGACCGAGGGCGAGGAGGAAGAGAGCAAGGCCGTGCTCCAGAGCAAGTGGGCCCAGATGGCGGCCGTGGTCGGCGACCAGGACCGGCTCGATCTGGTGGCCCAGGACATCGTCGACCATTTCGAGGCGCGCGACGCGGCCCTGCCCGGCAAGGCCATGATCGTCGGCATGAGCCGCGACATCTGCGTCCGCCTCCACGACGCCATTGTCGCCCTGCGCCCGGACTGGTACCGCCCCGACGACGACCAGGGCATGCTCAAGGTGGTCATGACCGGCTCGGCCGCCGACGGCGACGTCTGGCAGGAGCACATCCGCACCAAGCGCCGGCGCAAGGCCCTGGCCGACCGCTTCCGCGATCCCGACACCGACTTCAAGCTCGTCATCGTGCGCGACATGTGGCTCACCGGCTTCGACGCGCCCAGCCTCCACACCATGTACGTGGACAAGCCCATGCGCGGCCACAACCTCATGCAGGCCATCGCCCGCGTCAACCGCGTCTATCCGGGCAAGGAGGGCGGCCTGGTCGTCGCCTACCTGCCCATCCAGACCCAGCTGCAGGAAGCGCTGCAGGACTACACCGAGCACGACCGGGAACTGACCGGCCGCGTGCAGGACGAGGCCGCCGACGTCATGGTGGAGAAGTACGAGGTGGTCAAGGCCCTCTTCCACGGCTTCGACTACGCAGCCTTCTTCACCGCCGACCCGGCCGACAAGCTCACGATTCTCTCCCAGGCCGTGGACTTCATCCTCGAGGGCCGGGAGCAGCAACGCGGCCGCTACATCGACGCCGTCACCGCGCTGAGCCGGGCTTTTGCCCTGGCCAATCCCCACGAAAAGGCCCTGGCCATCCGCGATGAGGTCGCCTTCTTCCAGGCGGTCAAGGGACCCTTGGTCAAGAGCGAGACCAGCGGCATCACCCGCACCGGCCGCACCACGCAGGAGCTGGATTGGGCGGTGCAGCGCATCGTGGATCGGGCCGTTGCGCCCGAAGGCATCGTCGATCTCTTTGCCGTTGCCGGGCTGGATCGACCCGACATCTCCATTCTCTCCGACGAGTTTCTGGTCGAAGTGGCGGCCCTGCCCCGCAAGAACGTCGCCGCCGAACTGCTGCGTCGCCTCATCGAGGATGAGATCCGCGGGCGGCGGCGCACCAACCTCGTCCAGGCGGGTTCCTTTGCCGCCAAGTTGAACGGCGCCGTGGAGCGCTACAACAAGATGGGCGTGACCGCCACCTACTTCATCACTGAGCTCATCGAGCTGGCCAAGGAGATGCAGGCCGCCAACCGGCGCGGCGACGAATTCGGGCTAGGTGAAGCCGAGCTCGCCTTCTACGACGCCCTGGCCGCCAACCAGAGCGCGGTCGAAGTCATGGGCGACGAAGCAACTCGCCTTCCTGGCCCGTGAGCTGCTCCAGACCGTGCGCCGCAACGCCACCATCGACTGGTCCGTCCAGGAGAGCGCCCGCGCCAAAATGCGCGTTGCGGTCAAGCGCCTCCTGCGCCAGTACGGCTACCCGCCCGACCTCCAAGCCGCCGCCACCAAAACCGTGGTCCAGCAGGCCGAACTGCTGGCGGCTGCAACCGGCTGATAAGACCCTTAAGCGCAACCCATAATGAGACCGCCGCACGGCCAATCCGATCTCGGCCCAACCGAAGAACTGCAGAACCGTAGATCACGCTGCCAGCGTGACAGCCGCCGCGATCCCGAGAGCGCCAGGGTAACCGAAACCCGTCCGGCTACCAGCCGGACCAACGGAAAACGGGTCTTGTCGCCGAGGCTTGATGATGATAAAATTCCCAAAATGGGATAATTTTACAACCGTGAGCAACCAGCGAGTTTGAGCGACGTGCGCGTCATTTCGATCAGGGAACTACGTGATTTCTGGGCACGCTACCGTGACGCAGAGCCAGCACTGCGGGCCTGGTATCAGGAAGCCAAAGTGGCTCGTTGGGAAAGGCCGCAGGAGATTCTTGCCCGCTATCCCACGGCAGATATCCTGCCCGGCAATCGGGTTGTCTTTAATATAAAGGGCAACCATTATCGCCTGATTGTCAAGATTCACTACAACACCGGCATTGTATATATCCGGTTCGTCGGTACCCATGCTGAATACGACCGGATTGATGCGGAGACGATCTAATGAAAGCGAAGATTCTCAGAACCGAAGCCGAGTATCAGGCAGCGCTTGACTACGTCGCCACGTTGATGGATGCGCCGCCTGGATCTACCGAAGAAGACGAGCTGGAGCTCTTTGCCATGCTGATTGAACAATATGAGGAAGAGTACCTTCCCATTGCCCCGCCGGATCCGGTCGACGCCCTGCTCTTTCGCATGGAGCAGGAAGGGCTGACGCGCACGGATTTGATTGCCTACATCGGCAGTCAGAGCAAGGTATCCGAGGTTCTGAACCGTAAGCGTCCGCTAAGTCTAACCATGATCCGCCGCCTGCACGAAGGGCTGGGCATTCCGGCCGACGTCCTGCTACAGAAACCGGATCAACCTGAACCTGCCGTCTAAATTGTCGGCACGATGTGACCAAGTGCCTCGTAGATCACGCTATCAGCGTGACCCATCTCGCCAACCCGCCGGGTCAGGTACCCGAAACCCGTCCGGCTACCAGCCGGCCCTACGGTCGACAGGCCGCCGGCCGCCTCACATTTTGCATGGCTGCCCTGAATACTCAGATTCTGCCGCTTCTAACCGACGCTTGAATGTCGCTGGCTCAGGCCAATCTGATCGGCCGCTGCGCTCACCGCCCGCCGTCTATCGAGAGTACCTGGCCCGTGATCCAGCCGGCATAGTCCGAGGCGAAGAAGATCACGCCGTGCGCGATGTCGTCTGGCGTGCCCAGGCGACGCATGGCGATGCCCTGCAGAAGCCGCGCCTGCCGCTCCGGGCTGTAGGCTTGCCATTGGGCCTCGCTGCTCGGGTTTGAGCGGGCAAAGCCGTGCGCGATGTTGTTGACCGTGATGCCACAGGGGCCCAATTCGTGGGCCAGCAAAGATTTGTAGTTGACCCTATTGACAAGCATCCCTTTTTCTCATATATTTATAGTGTCAGTTTTGCAAAAGCCTTTCAAGAAATCAATCATCGTCCCGAACTCATCATGGTGGGCAGTCCCGCAGGACCACTCAAAGCATCAATCATCGACCTCCTGCAGCAGGAGAATCTGACGCAGGCCGGCCTGCAGGAACGGACGGGCGCAAGCCTGCCCACGCTGCGCCGCGCAATCCAGTCGCTGACGGAGGATCGCTGGATTTCAGCCCGAGGCAAGAACGGGGCGACGGGCGGGCGACCGGCCGTGCTCTACGGCCTTGACGCCTCTTCGCATCTGATTGTCGGAGCCCACATCGAAAGCCCCGCGGTCAATATGGTCGCAGTTGGCTTGGATGGCCTCATCGTGGCGCAACGCCAGCATGTCCTCACAAGCCCGCTGCTGCCCAACGAAGCGGTGGCCGTGCTGGCCGACTTTGTGGCCGACATGCGCAGCGCCTTCCCTGCCCGACGTCTGCTCGGTATGGGTCTGGCGACGATCGGCTATGTCGATGCCGCCACCGGTACGATTTTGTATGTGGCGCGTGCGCCGGGCTGGGAGAACTTTCCGATGAAGGCGCAGCTGGAAGATCAGCTCGACCTTCCTGTCTTTATGGAAAACGAAACCGACTGCCTGATCCGGGCGGAGTTGTTCAATCTGAACGTGCAGCGCTCGGTTGACACCATCTATTTGGGCATGCTTCAGGGGCTGAAGGTGAGCATGTTGCTCAATGGACGGATTTATAGCGGTGGCTTTGGCAATGCCGGCTTGATCGGCCGGACACGCGTTTGCCCGGACGCGGGGGAAGAGAGTGCTGCAGGCGCCGCAGATGCTGAGGTGCTGGAGCAGATTGCGTCGGTGCGTGGTCTCTGTCTGGCCTTTGATGCGCGCGTGAATGCCCTGCCCACAGTTGACGATGCATTGGCCAACATCCGGGATATGGACGATCAGAAGAAAAAATTCTATGCGATTCTTGATGCCGCCGCAGCACAAGAGCCGCTCTGCACAGAAGTCGTCCAGCACATGATCGACCGGCTGGTTGACGCCGTGAGCGACTTGATCTACATCTTGCAGCCCGTCGTGCTCATCGTGGGCGGCGCGCTCAGCAAGGCGCCGCCGGCCATTAGCGCCTCGTTGGAGCAGGCAGTGCGTGCCCAGCTACCCGCGCTGCTCAGCAATCACCTCATGTTTCGTTATGCCAGCGAGACCGGTCGTTTTGCGCCGGCAAAAGGCGCGGCGCGCATGTTCCTGCAGCGCTACGTCCTGACTGATGTGGCCAGCTTGAATTGATGCGCGCAAGGCAGGGCAACGCGCCGCATCTGCAGGGCTGGCCCATGCAAAGTAAAGTGAATGAGTTGGCCATGAACGACCGTAGCAGCGCTAAAATTGTCATCGATCACGTCACGAAACGCTTTCCGGCGACCGACTCTGACGGAGACGGCTTGGCCCTGAGCGACGTCTCCTTGACGATTGGCGACAATGAGTTTGTCTCCATCGTGGGCAGGAGCGGCTGTGGCAAGACCACGCTCCTGAATCTGATCGCGGGTCTACTCAAGCCGACAGCCGGCGAAATCTTGATCGACGACCGGCCCATTGCAGGGCCGGGGCCCGATCGTGGCATGGTCTTTCAGAGTTCTGCGCTCTTTCCCTGGCTAACGACGATTGAGAATATCGAGTTCGGGCCACGCAATCAGGGGGTCGACAAGAAGACCCGCCGCGGCCAGGCCCAGGAATTGATCCAGCTGGTGCGGCTGGAGGGATTCGAAAAGAAGTATCCCCATGAGCTGTCGGGCGGCATGCAGCAGCGAGTCGCCATTGCCCGCGCGCTGGCCATGGATCCTGATATCTTGCTCATGGATGAGCCATTCGGCGCCCTCGATGAACTGACGCGTGCCGAGATGCAGCAGGAGCTGCTGCGTATCTGGGAAGCGCGTAAGAAGACGGTGATCTTTATCACCCATAGCATTACCGAAGCGCTCTTCCTCTCCGATCGGGTGGTGGTGCTCTCTCCCCATCCCGGCCGCCTGCGCAAAGAGGTCGGCGTCGATTTGGCCCGCCCCCGCCAGCGCACGACAGCGGAGTTCCTGACCTACTACGAGGATATTCACAGTGCAATCTTCTAGCGCGAAGATGCCGCCGCAAGAGGACAATGAAACGCTGAAAGCCCGACCAGCCCTGCACCTGCCGGACTGGTTGATCGGCGCGCTCACCCTGCTTGTCATCCTCATCGTGTGGGAAGCTGCCGTGCGCGCCGATTTGCTGAACGATTTCCGCTTCCCGCCGCCCTCCAAACTGGCCGTGGCCCTGGGCGATCTCACAACCCAGGGATTTCCCCGCGGTGTCAACGTTTTTTCACACATCGGCGCCACCATGCAGCGCATTCTCAGCGGCTATCTCCTGGCGACTCTCCTGGCCATTCCGCTGGGCCTGATCATTGGCAGCCGCGAATTTCTGGATCGCGCCGCCAACCCCATCATCACCTTCGCTCGTTCGGTGGCATCGATTAGCCTGCTGCCCCTGGCTGTGGCCTGGTTTGGCGTGGGCGAAGTGAGCCGCGTCTTTCTGATCACCTATGCCTGCTTCTGGGTCATCCTCACCGCGGTCATCCACGGCTACAAGTCGGTCGATCCCGTACTCGTGCGCGCCGCGCAGACCCTGGGCGCTTCGGAGCGCCAGATCTTTTACCAGGTCATGCTGCCGGCCAGCCTGCCTCGCATCTTTGCCGGCATGAAGATTGCCCTGGGGCTTGCCTTTCTCGTCATCGTGGCCGTGGAGATGATCGGCACAATTGAGGGGCTGGGCGCGCTGGTGATGGAGGCGCGTACGTTCTACCGCACCGACATGACCATGGTGGGCATGCTGATCATTGCCGCCTTTGGTTTCTTGCTCGCTAAGGGACTGGACCGGCTTGAGCGCGCGCTCATGCCCTGGTCGACCGATCTCGACGAGGTGGAGCGATGAGCAAGGCGCGCCCTACTCTCCTCTACCTGGCGCCCTGGATTGGGGTGGCAAGCGTGCTGGTGCTCTGGCAGGCAGTTGTGGCCCTGCGCATCTTGGATCCGGCGATCTTTCCCGGTCCGGCCCACGTCATGCAGTCGGCCGTCAACGATCTTTCGGCTCTGGAACTGGCCAATCACATTCGCGCCAGCCTGACCCGCGTCGCCTTGGGCTTCGCCCTGGGGACAATGCTGGGCATTGCAATCGGCATCGCGTCGGGTTGGTACGTGACGCTAGGCAAGATCGTCTGGACGCCCATCGAAGTCTTGCGCCCTATCCCACCGCTGGCGTGGATCCCCCTGGCCCTGATCTGGTTTGGGCTGGGCGAGCAGTCAAAGATCTTTATCATCTTCCTGGGCGCGTTCTTCCCCATCGTGACGAACACGTACAAGGGCATGCTGGGCGTCGACCCTATGCTGATCCGCGCCGGCCAGATGATGGGGCTAAAGGGGCCCAAACTGCTCCTGCGCGTGGCCATCCCCGCCGCCATGCCAGACATTGCCACCGGCCTGCGCATCGGCTGGAGTCTGGCCTTCGGGTCGCTGGTCGCAGCTGAAATCCTGGCGGCGCAAGAGGGATTGGGCTACATGATTATGCATGCTCGTGAGCTCGGCCAGACCGGCCTGATCGTCTTCGGCATCATCACGATTGGCGTGGTGACCTTTCTGACTGACTATCTGCTCAACACCCTCTTTCTCAAGCGGCAGCTGCGCTGGCATACCCGCGATTGACGGCTGGTCGCAACCACTCATGGGAGGTATCAAGATCATCAGAACCAAGACCGTTTACTTGATCTGCAACCCGTTCATCACAAGGAGGATTTCCATGCGTACCCTCAAGTTATTTGCACTGCTATTGACTCTCATGCTCGTGGCTACAGCCTGCGCTGCACCGGCTGTGCCCGCGCCAGACGCGGCGCCCGCGGACGCCACGGAAGCGCCCGCCGAGGAAGGGGCTGGCGATGACGCCGGCGCCCAACCCGAGGTCACCGACATCGCGTTGGGATTTGGCGTCGACGCAGTCTTTGCCCCCCACATCGTCGCGATTCAAAAAGGCTGGTTTGATGAGGCCGGCTTCACGTCGGTTGAGACGCCTTCCTTCACGGCCGGCGCGCTGGCCGGCGAAGCCTTGGCTGCCGGCGAGATTCAACTCTGGACGCCAGGCAACGTGCCGCCCATTAGCATGGTCCACAACGGCATGCCGATCTTGATCACGGGCGTCAACACGCCGGCGTATATCGAGAAGCTCGTGGTTCGCAACGACGCCGGACTCGAGCAACCAGAAGATCTCTACGACATCCGCATTGGCCTGCTGGAAGGTTCGACTGCGTCGGCCGTGCTGGCGAATATCGCCGAAGACTATGGGCTCGATGTAAACCAGATGCAGGTTGTCAACCTGCCCCCGCCGGAACAGCTAACCTCGCTCATCAACAATGACGTTCAGGCCATGATCGTCTGGAATCCGTGGCCCTATCAAGCCCTGGCCACAGAGGGGCTCGACGTGAGCGTGATGCACAACGGCACGGTCGCTTCCTTCCCGTGGGACGAAGGGACGGAGAGCCAGACCTCGAACACCCTCTCCGTCTGGGTGATGGGTGAAGAGTTCGTGCGCGAGAATCCGATCGCGGCCCAGGCCATTATGGACGTCATGCTGCGGGCGCAGGAGTACGTGCGTGATCCGGCCAACCGCGAAGAGGTCGTGCAGATGGTGGCGGAATGGAACGATCAGCCATTGGAACTGCTCGAAGCCATGTGGGAGGAATATCCCTTCACGCCCAACATCGACGAAACCTACGTGACCGATATGCAGACCTATACCGACTTCCTTGCCGAAGCCGGTCGTATCGGTGATCCCATGGGGCCGCTGGACTACACCTATACCGGCTTTCTGGAGAACTACAATCCCGATTATGCCGGCGTAGAGGGCGCCTGGCAGCCCTAATCGCTAAGACAGGGGAGCGTGAAGCGTGACGCAGATTGTCACGCTTCACGCTCCCCTGCTCAAACCTGTCGGCGGCGGAAGCCGCCGCGCCGTCCGGACTTGTCTACATGACACCCAGAATCAAGCCTTTTTCGCTCGCATAGAGCGAACTGCGCAATCCATCAGCCTCACACGCTGCGCGCTTCAAACCGTAAGGAACCAAACGCGTGATAGACAACGCCAACCGCATCGGGATCATCGGCGCCGGCTTTATCAGCGACTATCACATCCGCGGCCTCCAGGCTGCCGGTGCTGACGTCGTGGCCATCGCCAGCCGCACCCTGGCTAGCGCCCGGGCCCAAGCTGAACGCTTCCGCATTCCAGATGCGACAGACGATTATCGTGCCCTGCTCGAACGCGCCGATATCGGCGCCGTGGTCATCACCACACCCGATTTCACTCACGAAGAGGTTGCCGTGGCGAGCGCGGAAGCAGGCAAAGCCATGCTGCTGCAGAAGCCCATGGCACGCAACAGCGCTGAGTGCCGCACCATCATTGCGGCGGCGCAACACAATGGCGCGCCGCTCTTTGTCAGCTTCATGCATCGCTACTTTGAAGAAGTACAGCAGATGCGCGGGCTGCTCAGCGAGAACACGCTCGGGCCCATCTATTCCGTCCGTCAGCGCAACGCCACGCCCGGCGCCGATTGGGCCGCCTGGTTCTTCAAACGCGAAAATGTGGGCGGCGGTGCGATGATGCAACTCGGCGTCCATGGCATCGATCTGATTCGCTATCTCTTTGGCGAAATCGAGGCCGTGCTGGCCACGACCGCGCTCATGCGTCCGCAGCGGACGCTGCGCGACGGCACAGTCGTGCAGCCGGACAGCGAGGATCTCGTGCTGGCGACCTATCGGCTGGCCTCCGGCGCCCTGGTGAGCCACGAGTGCGGCTACAACGAGGTGGCCGGCACCGATCGTTTTCGCATGGAGATTTACGGCGCTGACGGTACGGCCTGGCTGCGTACGCAACGGGGAGATCTGGCCCTCTATGCCCCGGACCATTATGGTCAGGAAGGCTGGTTTGCGCCGGCCCTGCCGGCGCTTCCGCCCGGTATGCGCCACCATCGTCACTTTTTAGACATGGTCGCCGGTGAGGAGCCGCCTGATACATCAGCAGCGGACGGGCTGGCCACGTTGCTCGTCTGCGAAGCCATCTACCGCTCCGCGGAGAGCGGCGTCTGGGAGGAGGTAGAGAAGCCATGACCGAGCCGATTCGCTTTGCCGTGCTGAGTTTTGCCCATTTTCACGCCAACTTTTGGAGTGAAGCCATCAATGACGCGCCCGACGCGGTTCTCAGCGGTATTTGGGACGATGACGAGGAACACGGGCGCGATGCTGCCGCTCGCTACGGGACCGAGTACTGGCCCGACTTAGAAACCCTGCTGGCGACAAGTGATGCCGTCGGGATCACCTCGGAGACCAGCAAGCATGTCGAACTGGTGGCTGCTGCTGCCCGTCATGGCTGCGCCATTCTGCTGGAGAAGCCCATGGCGCGCGATCTGGACGAGTGTCGCCAGATTCTGGAGACGGTGCAGGCGTCCGGCGTGAAGTTCATGCAGAATTTTCCCAAGCGCTACGATCCCATCAACGCCGAACTGGCGCAGATCGTGCAGAGCGGTGCGTTGGGTAAGCTTGCGCTCGTGCGCGTGCGTCACGCCAACTACCACTTGCTCGAACTGGGTCAAACCGCTGCGGATGAATGGTTTGCTTCGCCTGAGCTGGCCGGTGGCGGCTCACTGCTTGATGAAGGCATTCACGCGGCCGATCTCCTCTTGTGGTTGCTGGGTGAGCCCGAGGCAGCCTGTGCGGCCGTTTCCAACGCCACGCTGGGGCTGCCGCTCGACGATTCGGGGATTGCCCTGTTTCGGTATCCCAGCGGCACGATTGCGGAGATTACGGCCAGCGGCACGCTGGTGGCCGCGCCCGAGTCCATCGAACTTTTTGGGACGGAAGGGAGCGCGCTCCTTACCGGCGTGGACCTGGCCTCGCGTGAGTTTGCCCAGCCGCCCTACCTGCGAATCTTTAGGCGCGGTGAAGAGCGGGGCGTCTGGCAGGGCTCGCCAACGGTACCGAATTTCAGAACCGGCCACTTCCATCAGAATGGCCCCCTCCATTTCTTGCGCTACCTGCGCGGCGAAGTGGAGCCAGTCGTATCACTGG
>CAWEEJ010000013.1:0-88738 GCA_963807905.1 uncultured Chloroflexia bacterium
GCGGCGATGACTATGTGGTGACGGAAGATGGTTCGCTGATCGTGGCTCGTGCTGCCGCTACCAGTGCTGCCGCCACCGGCATCGATGCCTGGCCGACAACGCTGCCCAACCGCATGGCCGATTCCTACAAGCAGGTGGCAGAGAACATTCTCTTTGAGAAGCGTCTCTTCCAGGCCAGCGGCGCGGTCGATCCCAATCAGAACAACGCAGCGTGGCCGCTGGTGGTACCGAGTGGCCTCAAGCGCCTGACAGTTGCCGTCAACTGGTCGGTGGAGGCGCACATGCTGCGCCTGGTGGCCGTCGACCCGAATGGCAAGGAGTACTTCGTCGACCCGAGCAACCCGCTCTGTCGCACCGACGCGACCCATGAGACCTGCATTATCGAAGATCCGACGCCCGGAAGCTGGCGGCTGCTCGTCCAGTTCATCGAAACGGACAAGGACAACGAGTATGTGGTCTGGGCCAGCGCCCGCACCAGCGTCAACTTCGACCTGGCCGTGGCGACGCCGTCCGACGTGCGCACGCCGGGGACGCCGATCCATCTGCTTGGCTTCCTGAGTCAGGGTGAGAAACCCCTGGTCAGCCAGCAGGTCGTGGCCAACGTCTTTGCGCCCAACGGCTCTGTGGAGCAGGTTGAGTTCAAGGATGACGGTCAGCATGGTGACGGCGCCGCGGATGATGGCGTCTATGGCGGCTACTATGTGGGCGGCAGCGCCATCGGCGCCTACGCCGTGCGCGGCGTGGCCATGGGCAACGATAGCCTTGGCGCAGCGTTCACGCTCTATGCCAACACCGGCTTCCGCATGAAGCCACGCGTGCTCTACGTCTACTCGGATGACCGCGAGACGGCCCGCGACTACGAGCGGCTGATCGAAGCCAATGGGTCCGTGGTCGATCCGACCCGGGTGGGCGCTGTGCCAAGCGTCGACCTGCGCAAGTACAGTCTGGTCGTCATCGGTCCGGAGACGGGCAACCTCGGCGACTGGGGCACGGATGCGGCGTTGAGCCACATCGTGCAGTACGAGCGCCCCGTGATGGGGCTGGGCGAGGGCGGCTATGCCTTCTTCGGCAAGCTGAAGCTCAATATCGGCTTTGCCAACGGCGCGCATGGCGCGGAGGATACGATCCTGGTCGATAGCTACGGCGATCGCATCTGGAACTATCCCTATGATATCGATCTGAGGGAGCGCAAGACCGTGAAGCTCTATCAGGAGGAGAGCAAGGTCGTGGGCATCTTTGTGGAAGAGCGGCCGTCTGGTCTGCAGGTCTTCGGCTTCGACGACGATGACCAGCGTTACGCCGACCTGGTTCTGGAAGGCGACTGGTGGATGCTCTGGGGCTTCCAGGACGGACCTGAGCGCATGACGCAAGATGGACGAGATCTCTTCGTCAACTCGCTCTACCGTACGATGGACTAGCAACTCAGCGGCGTCTGACGAATGCTGAATAGCGAATGAAGAATCGAGAATGGTTAATGGCCGGAAGCACCGCCATTAACCATTCTCGATTTTCTATTCATCACAAATCATTCCCCCAGGCCGGTCTGCAACAGAGGCTGAACCAAGGGCGCATATCTGGACGTTACAATAAAAAAGGAGAGACGCTCTGTCATTCCGAACTCTTCCATTTGGCAAGATTGAGATTTCTGCACGTGCGATTTGGAGGCGCCCAGAGATGACTCATTCACTGTCTACGCCTGACCAACTTCTGCGCCAGGCATTCAAACAGGTCAATCGCTTTATGGTTCTGCTCTTTCGGCTTGGCCTTGGCTCCTGGGGCAACGGGCCGGAGACAAGCCAGGTCATGGTCTTGCGACACACGGGACGCAAATCAGGCATAACGCGTTCTACGCCAGTCAACTTCATGCAGGCGGGCGATGATCTCTACTGCACCGCTGCTTTTGGCACAACGGCCGACTGGTACAGGAACATCCTCGCTGATACCAATGTCGAGGTCTGGCTACCCAACGGCTGGTATGCCGGTGTTGCGACGGAAGTGCCGTCTGCTAATCCACGAAGAGATGAACTCATGCGAGAGGTGTTGATTGCAAGCGGTTTTGCCGCTCCGCTCTTCGCTCGGATTAACCCCAAACAAGCCAGCGACGCTGAATTAGCGAAGATCTCTGCCGATTACCGTCTGATTCGGATCCGCCTAACCAGCGCGCGCACGGGCCCTGGCGGGCCGGGTGACCTGGCATGGCTTTGGCCCCTTGCAACGCTGGCGTTGGCGCTGGCTTGGTTCGTGCGTGGTCGTAGTCGGTCAAGTAAGAAGCGTTGCCCATGATGCTGTCTACAAATGGGCGTCCGTCGACATATTGGGGCCTGACTGGTCTGCTCGTCTTTCTCTGCATCAGCGCAGCGCCCGCAGGGCTTGCTCTTGTGCTTGACCCAAGCGGCGCGTCCCTGGGCATGACGACCGAGGGGCTGGCCGGCAGTTTCCTGCCCGACTACCTGATTCCGGGCCTCTTCCTACTCTGCGTGCTGGGCTTGTGGTCGTTGGTCGTGGCCTACGGCCTGTGGCAGCGGCCGGACTGGGGCGGGCTCCAAAGAGTGTTTGGCTGGGGCGGTCGCCACTGGTCCTGGGGGGCGGCATTGCTGCAGGGCATGATCCTGGTCGCCTGGATCGTTATTCAGGTGCTGATCGTTGGCTACGCCTCTTGGCTGCAACCGTTTTACTTTGGCGTTGGCATGCTGATTGTCGGCCTGTGCTTCACCGCATCGGTGCGTGGCTATGCCGCAACGTGGTCGCAGTGAAGGAGCGGGCTTCACCTTTGATCTTGCTGCGTAGTGGTTTTGGGATCGATTTCACAGACTCAATTGAGGAGGCAACAATGAACCAGAAGGTACTTGTGGCCTACGCCACAAAATATGGCGCAACTGAAGAGATCGCCGAACGCATCGGCTTGGCGCTGGGCAACGCCGGTGTGGCGGCCGAGGTGCTGGCCGTGGACAAGGTCGAGGACGTGAATGCCTACGCAGCAGTTGTTCTGGGCAGCGCGGTCTACATCGGCGGCTGGCGCAAGGAGGCAGTGAAGTTTTTGCAGGAGAATAAAGAGGCGCTGGCCACTCGGCCGGTCTGGCTCTTCTCATCCGGTCCGACGGGCGAGGGCGATCCGGTCGAGCAGATGGACGGCTGGACCTTCCCCGACAAGCTCAAGCCGGTGGCCGAACGGATTCAGCCGCGCGAAATCGTCGTCTTTCATGGCGAAGTGGCTGTGGAAAAACTCAACTTCATGGACCGCTTCATGATCAAGAACGTCAAGGCGCCGACGGGCGACTTCCGTGACTGGGCCGCCATCAATGACTGGGCCGAAGAGATCGCCGCTGCCCTGGTTGCCCAGCCTTAATCCGCTGTTGCGCAAAAGCAATGTGGGCGAACGAAGTGCCAAAGCCAAGATCCTCGAGTGCCCATGAGCCTAGCGCCGGTTGAGTAGCCCGGAGGGCGTATCGAAACCGAGCGGGTTGACCCTGATTAGCATCGCCGGTTGAGCCTGTCGAAACCAGGAGGCCAAGCTACGCCTTGGTTTCGACCTTCGGCAAGCTCAGGACGACGCAGGCTCAACCGGCGTCGCTGCCACCCGCCTACTTCTGTACCGCGGATTCAATACTTGGCAATCAGCCGTTCAAGCGCGTCCAGCCCCCGTTCGAGCTCCGCCATCTCCGGCCCGAAGCTGATGCGGCTGTAGTTGCCATAGCGCCCCTGGGCACGACGCTGCTCCGGATTCACGTCGAAGAAGATGCCGGGGACGGTGATCACTTTCTCCGCCAAGCCCTCCTTGAAGAAGGCGAGCCCATCGTTGAGCGGCTCGGGCAGCTGGGCGAGATTGGCCCAGATGTAAAAGGTGCCGCCCGGCTGCGCATCGGGCTGGATGCCCATGGCGCGCAGCCGCGCCAGCATGTAGTCGCGCTTCTGGCGGAAATTGAGCTGGATCGCAACGGTCTCCTGGTAGACGTGCTCCGGCTCGAGCAGGTCGAGCACCTGGGCTTGAAAGGGGTGGTTGGGGCCGCCGTCCAGGAAGGAGCCGGCGCTGGCGATGGCGCCGATGACCTCTTCCGGCCCCAGCGTCCACGAGATGCGCCAGCCCGGATAGCGCCAGTTCTTGGTCAAACCATCGACCAGGATCACCGGATCTTCGTTGACGTCTTCCACATAGGCCGCGGCCGAAACGATCTTGGGCGGGCTGCCGCCAGGGTGACCGGTGTAGATGTAGTGCGAGTAGAACTCGTCGAAGATGAGCGAACAGCCCAGGTCGCGCGCCATCTGCACCCAGAGGCGCAGCCGTTCGCCCTCCACCAGCTGGCCGGTGGGGTTGCACGGGTTGGAGGCCAGCAGCGCCTGCAAGCCGCGGCCCTGGATCTCTTTTTTGAGATGGGCCAGCGAAACCTGATAGCCCTCTTCCGGGTCAAGGAGGATGGGGATGGGAATGAAGGCCTTGAAGACGCTGAGCAGCTCCTCATACGCAGTGTAGTCGGGCAAGAAATGGCCCATGTTGATGTTGCCCAGGGCAGCCGCCAGACGCGTAAGGGCCACGCGCCCGCCGCCGGCAATGCTCACATTTCGCCACGTGTATTGAGACGGCTTGCCCTCGCGGTAGAGCGTGTTGTAGAGATCGGCCACTTTCTGCCGCAGCGCCATGTCGCCCGTAATCGGGCTGTATTCCTGCGCCCGGGGATCGATGGTGATCGCACCGATGCGGGGCGGCGCGCCGGGCAGTTCGCCCGTTTCCGGCATGCCCTGGCCCAGATTGGCCCACTCAGGATCGCCATATTCAAAGCCCTGCAGTCGTGCCCGGTGCATCACGTAAATCACGCCGGTGCGCGGCACACGGCGAAAGCCGGGGATACCATGTTCAGCCATGAGGATTAAGCCGCGCCCCAATCTGCCAGCGCGCGATCCTGGGCATGCAGGTTCTCGTCGGGCGTCCACATGGGGATCTCGCAGCCGCCGGCGCTGAATGCGCGCGGCCCGCCGATCTGCATGCAGTGGGTGGATGCAGCATAGACTGCCTCCGGCGTGCCTTGCAGCATGACCGTCACCGGGTCAAAGTTGCCGCAGAACGATACCTTGTCGCCATGCTTGGCCGTGGCCGACGCCATATCGACCATGTGATCCAGATCGACGATGTCGGCGCCGCTGTCGACCATGTCGTCGACGATCTTGTTGGTGTTGCCACAGATGTGAAGCCGGGCAATCGCGCCCATCTCGTGCACGGCGGCAAAGATGCGTTGCTCGTAGGGCAGGGCAAAGCGACGATACATGTCCGGGTTGATCAGCGAGCCTACGGCGTCGCCCAGACCAATGATGTCGGCGCCTGCCTCGATCTGCGCCCTGGCAAAGTCGATGGCGACCTCGACGCAGATTTCGCATAGTTCTTCGACCCACTCAGGCCGCAGCATGACGTCGAGCATGAGGTTGTTGATGTTGCGCAGGTCGCTTGCTTCGGCCAGCGCGCCTTCCACCCAGCCCATGATCGGATACTCGCCGCCCACCTGCTCGCGGAAGAGACGGATTGCCTCCAGGCGGTCGCTCATGCGCGGGCCGGTGTAGGGGCTCGGCTTGACCAGCTTCTTGATGTCCTCCGGTTCCTTGATGACGGGGATCATGCTCAGGGGCATGTCGTCCTCTGGAAACTCGATCTCGGCGCCGAAATCGGCCGTCTCCCGCACCGGGTCGGAGATGGCCTGCACGATGTCCACGTCGAAGTGCTCGATGACCTGCATGTTGGCCTCTACCAGCACGCGGTGATCGAGATAGTATTCACGCTGCTTCTTGCCCGTTTTGCGGGCACCAAATTGCATAAAGATGTCGAAATTCGGCGGGCGATCGACGGGTTCGCCGGCCAATCGGGCGGTCATGCGCTCATATGGATTCATGATGCGTTCGATACCTCGCGTCAATTGGTAGATGATGAAGAGACATCAATTTTAGCAGGTTGCACAATGCTTCCTGCGCGCCATCTGACTCTTTAGCCTGCGCCATCGTAAGCGAATCATGCCCGCGGCGAGCGCGGTGCGGAAGAGCTCGATGGTTGCGGCGACGCCCTGGTCCAGCGGCGTCGCGGGCAGATCGCCCAGCGCCGCGCGTACGGCGCTGTCATCTGCGCCGGACAGAGTAGGGCAGCGGCTGATCGTCAAAGGTGAATTGACCGCGCAGTTCGGGAACAACCGCTTCGATGGCCGCGATGACTTCCGCCATGCTGACGATGCTGCCCTGGATATTATAGGCCGCCGCGCCGGGGAGGGGCGTTCTCATAGCCCGCACGAAGATGTCCGCCACATCCGCCACATATTGCATGTCGGCCCGTCCGCCGTAGGGAATGTGATGGGGCTGCCCGGCTGCTGCGGCCAACATGGCCACCGTCGGGCTGGAGGTGAGGCCCTGGTCGCGCCCCGCGCCGTAGACGATGTAGGGACGCAGGCTGATGCTGCTCAGGCCGTGCTCGTGCCAGTAGACCTGGGCGATGCCTTCGTCGGCCTGCTTGAAAACGCCGTAGAGCGTGCGCGGCAACAGGGGCGCGTCCGCAGTCAGCAGGCCCGCCCATACTCCTCGGCCGGACCATAGACCGCGATGCTGCTGGCATAGGCCAGGTGCTCGATGCCAGCCTGCCGGGCCGCCTCGAAGAGGTTGACCGTGCCGACGACGTTGACGCGTGCGCCCAACGCCGGGTTGGCCCGACACGCCGGAATCTGCAAGCCGGCCAGATGCAGGACGTGGGTCGGGCGAGCGGAGCGGAACGCATCAGCCACGGCGCCCTCATCGGTAATGTCCCCGCGCAGGAAGCGGACGCGACGGATCTCTTCGTCGTCCATGATCAGGCGCATGCGGTGGGCATCGTCATCCAGATCAAAGACCGTCACTTCGGCATCCGTCGCCAAGAGCAGACGGACCGCCCAGGCCCCGATGCAGCCCAGCGCGCCGGTGATGAGGACCCGTTCCGCCGCCATTATGCCGTCGCCATCGTGTTGCTGAGCCGGCCGAGACCCTCGACCTCAACGTCGACCACGTCGCCCGGCTTGAGCCAGACGGGCTCAGCCCAGCCCATGATCACGCCTTCCGGCGTGCCCGTCGAGATCACGTCGCCCGGCTCCAGCGTCATATAGCGCGAGGTGTAGGCAATGATTTCGGCGACCGAAAAGATCATGTCTGCGGTGTTGGAGTCCTGGTAGAGCGTGCCGTTGAGCCAGGTGCGCAGCGCCAACGCCTGGGGATCGGGCACTTCGTCGCTGGTGACGAGATAGGGCCCAAAGGGGAAGAACTTGTCCAACGTCTTGCCCAGCAGCCATTGGCTGGTGCGCATCTGCAGGTCGCGGGCGCTCAGGTCATTGGCCGTCGTATAGCCAAAGACGTAATCCAGCGCTTCGGCTTCGCTCACATCACGCGCGCGGCGGCCCATGACCACGGCCAGCTCGACTTCGTAGTCGTATTTGACGGCGCTTGCCGGGAGAGGAATCTCCTCGTTTGGCGCGGCAACGCTGTTATTGAACTTGGAGAAGAGGACCGGCGTTTCCGGTTCGGGCATGCCCGACTCGGCGGCGTGACGCCCGTAGTTGAGCCCCACGCACAGAATCTTGCCGGGATTGAGCACGGGCGGGCCAATGCGTAGCTCGGCTTCGTCAAGCAGATCGGGCGCGCCCGCCGCGTTGACCTGTGGCAGCGCGGCATCGCCGCTTAGGATTGCGGCAATGGTCCCGGCGACGGGGAGAATACCATCCGCCAGCTTAACGCCAAGACTGTAGCCGGTCTGGCCAGATTGTTGATAGGTGAGCAGTTTCATGAAATTGCCTTGCCTGAAGTGGCCGGCGCTGGCTTTCCGGCGCCGGGTGTGGGTGAAATGCCGTGCACGCTGCTGCGCTTGACGACGTCGAGCCATCGCGACAGAACGATTGTCACAGAAGAATCATCAAGGTAAAATCATCAATCTGTAGGATAGCGCAGAACTTCGCTTGCTTCAATGTGGGGAATTGTTTGTGCGAAAAGTGCTCCATGCGAAGAGGAGGGCCATAGATCCTTACGGATAGGGCGGATAGAGGCGGATCCTTTGCTGATCCGCCTCCGGTATCGTTATCGTTTTGTGGCGTCCTACGCAGTCGCCTACTCGTGGCTAAAGAGCCAGGGCATCAAAGCTTGCTGGAACTGTCAGGATCCCTTTCAGGGTCACCGTCAGCGCCATCGGCGCCCAAATCCTCTTCGCGTGTTTCTAAGCGTCGAATGACGTATTCGACATGCATCCGCAGCGAATAAACGTTGGGCATGTATTCGTTCGACACGGACAGTTCATGGCCCAAGAGAGCATCGATGCTTTCTAACTCTGTGATAGCCTTTCTGGTTTCAGTCAATCCCATTGATTCGGCGCGCTGCTCGATGCTACGCACCTCCTTGTACCAGCGGTTGACTTTGCGCCGCATGTAGACCTGGTAAAGGACCGGGCTGCGCGAAAGAAGTGGCAGTGCGATTAACAGGAGGGGTATCACAAATAGCATATAGCGATCAAAGAGGGCTGCCAGTGAGAACGGCAAATAGCGGTCCAGCATGAATTCGCCGTTCTTGATGCGTTGCAGGTAGGTTTCGCCTTCCTTGCTGACCGGCAAATCCGTGTTCAACGTACTGGGAAAAACATTGCGCCCGGCAAAGAAGCCGCCGGGGCTACTGATTTCAACCGCTGCGAAGGCCAGCAAGCGCACGATGTCCGGATGCAAGTCATTGCGGACGACGAGGTTGACGGCGGGCGCCACGAGGTTGATGTCAACACGCGGCACGCCATCAATGAGATTGACGGTGCCCCGGGGCAGGCTCAACTGAGTCAGGAAGCGGTGACGGCGCGTGATCGCTTCAGCGTCAGCCAGACTCATCAATTCCAGCGAACGATCATTGATGGTTTCCCGCAAGAGTGGCGAGAGGGCATTTGACACAAAAAACGCCGCATCTGCCTCCCCGGCACGCAGTGCAGCCAGCGCGTCAGTGGACGGCAATTCCAGCAAGGTCGCGTCTTCCTCTGTGATGCCGTAGTCTTCGAGCAGCAAGCGCGCCAGCGGATTGGTGCCGCTGCCGTCCTCGCCGATGGCGATGCGCAGCCCTGCCAACTGCCGTGGCGAAGTGAAGGGGGCGTTCGGTGCAAGCTCGCGCCGGTAGAAGATCCAGACCGGTTCATAGGCCACCGTCGCCAGGCCACTGACCGTGGTCGGATCACCCTCCGCCGCCACGCCGCCTTGAATGAAGGCGACATCGCCTTCGCCCGCTTCCAGCATGCGCAGCGCCTCCGCGAACCGGCCGTCTCTACAATGTCAATGGTAAAGCCATTCTGCGCGGCAAAGTCCCGGTAGAGCACTGCGCCTTCGTAGTAGGCGCCGCCAACCCGGCCGGTGAGCATCGTGAATGTACGCGGCGGGAGCGTAAACACCACCTGCGCGATCATACCCAGCAGCAGGAGCAGCCCGATGCCGGCCAGGATCAACGGGAGGTTGCTTTCAATTTTCTTCATGGAAGGTCCTTCTCAGACAAGGGAAAAGATGGGTCCGATTCGTTGAGTACTGACTCGTTGCCGTTACGCTGAACTCAGCCCGGCAGCAAACTTGAATTTGTCTTGTACATGAGCATTATTGATCCCCAAACCACTCCATGTAGAGACGATCATAGGTGCCATCCTCCCGTACCTGCAAGAGCGCCTGATTAAATTCTTCGCGCAGCGGACTGCCGGTTGGAAAGGCAATACCGTAATCCTCGTCGTTGAAGGGCGCGCCGACCACTTCAACGTTGCTGTCCCCGAAATTCAGGGCATAAAAGAGCAGCACGGGATAGTCAAAGACAACGGCTTGAACCCGCCTATCCTCGAGCAATTCATAGGCCTCCTCGATCACGGTCACCGTGCGGTGCGAGATGTTCTCACGCGTCAGCCAGGCGGCAGCCGTACTGCCCTCAACCGTGACGACAATCTTGCCGGGCAGGTCCTGGGGGCCGTTGATAGCGCCCTCAATCTGTTCGACGGTCAAGCGTGAGGTCACGTTGGCGGTGAAATTGGCGATGATGAAGAGGCCCGCAAACATCCAGATCAGGCCAAACGTACGCCCAAATATGCCCCGGGGGGTCTTGTCGCCGTAGCCGACCGTAGTAACGGTGACGGCCGCCCACCAGATGCCTTCCCACACGCCTTTGACATAGCTCTTGGGAAAATCTGCGTCGCGCTGTCGCTCCAGCAGCCAAATCACGTGACCGGCGATGACGATCACAAGCATGAGAAAGGCGAACAATTCCAGCAGCGGAAGAATGAAATCGCCGCTACGCAAGACGCTCCAGACGGACGCACGCTCGCTCTTGGCGGCTAGGATACCCAGCCCAGCGTTGAAGTAGGAAAAGGAGAAGTCAACCGTCCGCTCGCGATCTTTGGTAATACTAATCGCTGCCATGGCGGCATCGGCCTCGGCGCGCTCAACCGTCTCCAACTGGTCCGTCACCGTTGCGACGACTACGAATTCGTAGTCGAAGCCGGCGGCCCGCGCCAATTCCTCCCAGAGGTCGATGCTGAAACCGGTTAACTCCTCGCCGAGAAAGACAAAGGGCTCGATCTCTTTGGTGACGACGCGCAAGGACTCTGTTGGGCGCCCGTCGTCAGGTGAATCTGACTGCGCGTTAACGGCAGTCGCGGCGGTCAAGGCCAAGAGTAGGGAAATGATAGCGATGCGAATCAGTTTGGGCATAGTCGGTTTCTTGTCTACTTTTTCGTGATCGAAAAGCCGCCGGCATGATCTTGGTTCACTGTCGGCTCGAATACGGGGGACCGGGATTACTTGGATTGGCCAGAATGACGCTGCTTAGGCCCAAGACCATTCAAATAAGCCGGAATGACCGTTCAGTAGGCACGCCCACGTGCCGGTCGCTCTCTGGTAGAGCCGCACGTGGGCGTGCTCACTGAACGTTATTTGAATGGTCTTGTGCTTAGGCCACTCCAAGAGAATATCATTACAATCTTCCTGGAAGCTGTGTCCAGCATCGCATCTCTTCCGGAAAGCTTCCAGGAAGATGCGCCCGGATGCTTATTTGTTTGGGACGACCTTATTCTGCGCTTATCTGGGCAGTTTCGCCTAATCTGCCGAATCCGCAGTCTACTCTGTCGGCGCTTGCCTGACCGTATGCCGCCTACCAACATGCCATCTTCAAGATGACCCCATAGCGGCGGCACAGTGCCTGCTCAGTTGTCCGCCCTCGCCGTCTCTGAAGACGACGGCTTTTTGGAAGATGCAGCAGGCTGCCTGGGAAAGTCGAGTTCTCGAGCTTGATCTACCCAGGCGGTGACGGCGCGCAGGCTTGGTGAGTGAAAGACCGGCGGATCGTGATCTTGCGCCAAGATCCGCAGGCGAGCGTGTAGGGCAACCGGCTCCTCGCGCGCTAGCCTTGTGAGCGAATCGACGCCGGCCGATTCCAGCAGTTCAGCGTAAATCGTGCCGATTCCACGGACGTTTAGCAGGTCAATTCGATTGGCCAATTGCAGCAGCGCCTCGGCATTCAGGCCCAGGCGGCTGGCCACAACGTCGCGCATCGCCGGATCTGCAAGCGCCTTGGCGAGACTGTGCGTACTATCAAAACCGTCGGCGCGTAGCTGTTTGGCAACCTGTGGAGCGGCGTGGGTAATTTCGGTGAGGGTGAGATGCATCGTGTGCTCCGCTTATAGATGTAGGCCGGTCAGCGCCGTTTTGAATCGTTGATCATCGATACTGCCGGGCAGGCCAATCAAGACGACCTGCGTTTCCGGCTGCTGATCGCCCCAGGGCCGGTCGGCCGTCAGCGTCCAGCGCTTGCCCACAAGTTGGAGCAGGGCTTCGCCCAAATTGGCGACATGCTCGCTGCCCCAGAAGAAGGTGTGCATGGTGAAGTAGCTCGGTGAGAAGCCCAACTCGACGTAGGGCGCAATCTGATCCGGTCGCATGCACTGGGAGTGGACGATCACGGTGCGGCGGTCGTCCGCGGCCTTGACGCCGGCGAGTTGCGCGCCTTCGATGATCATATCAATGGCCGCATCGCCGTTGGCGTGGCAATAGACCTGAATACCCTTGGCATAGACTTCAGTCAAGGCCTCGAAGATCTGTTCCGGCGGGAAGAGGGGCGCACCGCGCCAGTCCGCCTCTCCGCCGGGGCCGGACGTGAGCAGCGGCTCGGTCCAGAAGGCGGTCTTGCCCTGGGGCGATCCGTCCAGCGTGAACTTGATGCCCTGGAGTTTTAGGCGATTGTGGTAGACGCCAAAGGCCTCGGGCGCTTCCTCGGGCAATTCCGCGGGGCCGCCCCGGAAATCGGGCGCGTATTCGCGTACCGAGGGCCGGCACTTCAAGGATAAAGGGCAGCGAGACCACGTCGAGGTAGAGCCGCCCCTGGGCCGCACCCTTGCGCAGAAAAGCCAGATCCTTGGCATGGGTCGCGCCTTCCTGCACCGTGGTTACGCCGGCGCTGGCATAGATCTGCTGCGCCTCATCGAGCGTATCCAGCATCTCTTGCTCACTCGGCTGGGGCATGGCGCCAAAAATGGGCAGGAACGCCGTCTCCATGATAAGGCCGGCCGGCTCGCTTGAGCCCTCCTTGCGGTTGATCACGCCACCCGGCGGCGTGGGTGTGTTCTCATCCATGCCGACCGCCGCAAATCCCGCCGAGTTGAGCACCGCGCCGTGGTTGGAGACATGAATCAGCATGATCGGGTTGTCGGGGAAGGCAGGATCGAGATCGTCGCGGGTCAGCTCACGCCCTTCGGCAAGGTTTGAGCGATCGTAGCCATAGCCGATGATCCATTCACCCTTGGGAATGCCGAGCCGCTCAACGTGCTCCTGGAGCACCGGCACGAAGTCCGCAATCTTGGTGATGGGGCCCACCGGCGGGCCGGAGACATTGACCCATTTGACGATTTGGGGCGCGTTCATGAAGTGGCTATGGGCATCAATGAACGCAGGCATGAGCGTCTTGCCGTCCAAATCCGCCAGCACGGTATGATCTTCCCGGGTGCGCATGACGTACTCTTTTTGGCCGGTGGCGATGATCCGTCCGTCCGCTACGGCAATCGCTTCGACTTCGGGGCGGTCCTCATCCATGGTGATGATGGGCCCGCCAAAGTAGATGATATCCGCTTGCTTGTCTGGAGACATGGTTTCCTTAATCTTTACTCGACCAATGACAGCAGATAGCAACGTTCGTGGGAGATTGCGGTACCTAAACCGAAGACATTACGAATCACGAGTTTTGTAGGTCATCGCTACCAGCGTGACTTCTCCGGTCACCGAGACCCGTCCGGCTGGCGGAGAACCTACGAAACTCATGTTTTCGTTGTGTCGACAATTTAGGGCCAGGATGCTGAGGCAACTTGGGATGTCCAGTAGTATAGATGAGTGCGGGCGTCTTGCAAAATCGGTCTGAATTTTTGAACCGGGTCTTGGACGATCCAGCCGATTGCGAGTATAGTTGCAGCGGCGGCGATCAGATTGTCGCACAGCTTGGCGGGGGTCCATTTCGTATCAGATTGGACAGACCCGTGGGCTTGGGCTTTCCGTCCGCCACAAAGCGCCCATCAAGACCACAAAGGATTACAGATGCACCAGCAACGACCTATCTTGCACATGATCGTCCTCACGCTGTTGATCGCACTCTTAGCGGCGTGCAGCACTGTGCCCCAGCCCGAGCCGCCGGAGGACGCGACAGCGCCGGCCCTAGACGCACCGGCCGAGGTGGCGCCGACTGCTACGCCGGTTTCCGAACCAGTTGTCGAAGCGCCTGCCACCGACCCGACGCAGACGCCCAGCCCGGAGGAGCCCATGGCCCAACCCGATCTCGCCAATTATCCCCCCGTGCAGCAGGCAACTGCCGACCTTGCGCAACGCCTCGATGTCGATCCTGACGCGATCGAGATTCTTCGTGTAGAGGAAGTAACCTGGCCCGATGGCGGCGTGGGCTGCCCCGAACCTGGCATGGCCTATACCCAGGCATTGGTTCCGGGCCAGTTTATTCAGCTCGAAGTGGACGGCGTGACTTACAATTATCACAGCGGCGGGGCACGCGCGCCCTTTCTTTGCACCTCCAAGGATGAGGTCCTGCCTGAGGATCTGACTGGCGGCGGCGGCACGTGATCGAGCAGGTCGAATATTCTGCTGTGAAGACAATTGACCGACGCTGGCCCTGGAGGCTCTACCCACAGGTTGCATCTCTCCATCGTATCAACCGTTTTTCAAACCGGATCGCTTTTGGTAAGATGGGCCGAGGCATGCTTTGTTCTGGAACCTGAAGTACCGTGGATAGCGTTGCATGCTCGTTGGACGTCAACTGTATCCATACCCATTCCCGCTGCATCCATCATTTCTTATGACCCTTACTCGAAAGGAGTAAATTGCAGAATGCGTACTCTGCTGTTGTTCTTACTCGTTCTGGCTATCGCCCTGGTCCCAGGTGCGGCTGCTTTCGCCCAAGATATGGACGAACCGGTCGTCTTTTGCGGCGACCTCCCTGAAGAAGATTGCGACCTTTTGAAAGAATCGGCGTTGGCAATGGAGACCATGACCTCCGGCACCTATGACGCCACCATGGACCTGTTGGTCACCGGTCTCCCGGAAGTACCCTTCGATCAACTCGCCGTCAACTGGAATCAGCAGGCCGCGTACGTGACCGATCCGGCCTTCAGCGAAGAGGTGGCTGCGATGAGCGATGAGGAGGCCATGGCGATGGCCGGCGATCCGGAAGCGGCCGTTATGTTTGCCATGGAAGCCCTCGATGCCATCAATACGGCTCAGCAGACCACCATCGTGCTCGGCGATGAGACTGCTGAACTGCTCTCTGCCAACATCGGCTATCCGCTGCCCAGCGAAATGGTCCTGCGTTTTACGATTGTTGACGGCATCGGCTACATCAATCTGGATGACCTGGCTGCAATCGTGCCCGAGATGGCTGGCATGACCGGCTGGGTTGGCACCGAACTGCGCCCCGTCCTGGAGTGGGCGCTGGCCAATGCCGATCTGGAAGCGGCGAGTTCCGACGATATGGCGCAACTGGCTCCCATGATGGCCATGGCATCACCGGAAGCGCAGATGGAATTCTTTGGTGAATACCTGAATATCGAATCTGGCGGCCCTGAAAATCCGGCCATCTTCCGCACGACCTTTGACCTGGCTGCCTTTGTGACCAGCCCTGAGTTCATTGAGATGGTCGTGAGTCAGATCGAAGCGACCGAAGGCGCCCCCATCAGCGCCGGCGACATCCAGCAGGCTCAGTCGATGCTGCCCATGGTTGCCCCCATGCTCTTCGGTGGCCTGAGCAGCTATGGCCTCCAGGCAGTTGATCGCGATACGGCCTACACCGTTGGCGCCAGCACCACCTTCGAGTGGGATCTGACAAGCCTGCTCTCCATGGCTGCCATGACCGGCGCGCTGCCGCCTGCGCCTGCCGGTACCCAGACCTTCATCGGCTTCAATTCGGAAGTTCTTTATGGTGACCACAATGGCATCGAGAGCATCTCGCCGCCTGAGAACGCCATGGTTGTACCGGGTGAAACCGTTGTACAGATGCTGGAATCGTCTGAATAAGTCAGTCCACGCCAGCTGATATGGTTTTGATGAAAACGCCCGGACTCAAGCGAGTCCGGGCGTTTTTTTTGAGGCTACGGAAGCAATGCTTACAAGGAGTACTTAATGCGAGTAGAGAATGAAGAATTGTTAATGGAGTGCAGCCGCTTGGCCGCTCACATTAACAATTCTTCATTCTCTATTTTCCATTCTTCATTGAAGAGAGAAGGCATCTATCATGACTCATCACCCCGATATCATCGTTGTCGGCTCGGGCGCCGGCGGTTTGACCGCGGCGCTTGCGCTGGCGCAGGCGGGCAAGCAAGTCTTGGTGCTGGAACAGCACGACGTGCCGGGCGGCTGGTGCCACTCTTTTACGCTCCAGGGCTACCGCTACAGCCCCGGCGTGCATTATATCGGTGAGTTGGGACCGGGTGAATCCATGCGTCGCATTCTCGAGGCGCTGGGCGTCTCGGTCGATCTGACCTTTAGTGAACTCAATCCTGAAGGCTTTGATCATGTGATCGTGGGTCGACCGGACCAGGATCCGTTTCGGTTTGACATTCCCAAGGGTGTGGACGATTATCAGGCGCGACTCGTCGCTGAGTTCCCCCACGAGCAGGCGGGCATCGCCGGCTATTTTGAGCTAATTCAACTCATGCCCGGCGAGTTGCGACGTGCCCGTGGCCTGTCTGGACCCGTCGGGGCGCTGAAGATGCCCTTTGTTGCGCCCAATCTGGCCCGCTGGCACAAGCGCTCGGCTCAAGAACTGGTCGACCACTTCGTCTCCGACCCCTATCTCAAGGCGGTGCTGCTCGCGCAGGCCGGCGATTATGCCACGCCGCCCTCCCAAGCGTCAGCCGTCATGCACACCATGCTCATCAATCACTATCTCAACGGCGGCTACTATCCGGTCGGCGGCGGCGGGGCCATCCCCAAGGCCTTTGTACGCGCGCTCAAGCGGGCGGGTGGCGAACTGCGCCTCTCCACTCCGGTCGCGCGCATCCTCGTCGAGGATGGACGTGCGATCGGCGTCGTGCTGGAAGATGGCGAAGAGATCCGCGCACAGACGGTCATCAGCAATGCCGATCCCTACGTCACCTTTGACCGCTTGATCGGGCGCGAGCATCTGTCAAGCAAGCTGAAGACGCGTTTGGACGGCTTGCGCTGGTCTACCTCTTCGCTCAGCCTCTACGCCGCGGTCGACATGGATCTGCGCGCCGCGGGCTTTGATTCCGGCAATTACTGGTTCTACCAGACGCCCGATGTCGACGGGCTCTATCGCTACAGCCAGACAAGCGCGTTGGCGAGCGATCTCAAGCCTCAACTGCTCTTTCTCACGGTGACTACGCTCAAGGATCCGACCAAGATGCACAGCGGCCACCATACGATTGAGCTCTTCACTTTCATCGGCTACGATGCCTTCGCACCCTGGGCCGATCAGCCTACCGGCGCGCGCGATGCCGACTATCTGGTTCTCAAAGAGGAACTCACCGAGGCGATGCTTGATGCCGCCGAGTCGATCATCCCCGGTTTCCGTCAGCACGTCGTCTTCCGAGAACTGGGCACGCCCCTCACCAACGCCCATTACGTCAACGGCTATCGGGGCAACATTTACGGCATCGACAAGACCGTCGCCCAGACGGGACAGGGCTCGTTTGCCGCCGAAACCGAGATTGACGGCCTCTACCTCTGTGGCGCCAGCACGCTCTCCCACGGCGTCCAGGGCGTCGTCGTCTCCGGCCTGATCGCGGCGGCCAAAGTGCTCGACTGTCGCATGCGCGACCTGCTGAGCAATCCAGGTCCTGCCCTGGCCGTCTATCCGGCCGAGGACCCTGCCCAGTGGCCGCCCAAGCTGCAGGCGCGCATGGCCGCTGGACGACAGATCTTTGATCAAATCAGATGAGGCGGTTTGGGCGGATTCAATCAGTTAGAATACTGCTAGACATCCGCGCGCTGCGTCTCTCGACGGCCTATCGTTATAGTCCTTTTGGCATTGCTGGCACTCGCAAACACCGTTCTGACATTCGATCATTTTTGATGATGATAGACTGCCGCTGTGACTTGATACTACCTCATCGCTCAGGCAACGTTGCCTGCCCACCAAGTTGGATGTTCCCGCATGACTTGCGCTTATTGGCCAGACATCCTCTGTCCAGATCGATGTCTCACTATAACGAATCTAACAAGGAGAATCCCATGGAAGACGAGCGAAAGAAGAGCACCGATCGCATGAGACTCGAACTGGACCGACGCCAGTTCCTGCGCATGACGGCCGTCGGTGGTTCGGCAGCAGCCGTATTGCTGGCAGGCTGTGCAGTACCCACTGAAGCGCCAGCTGGCGGCGATGACAGGCGTTGCAGCCGCTGAAGGCGATTCGGCTGATGGTGGCGGGACGATACGTCTGGATGGGCCATCAGGAGGTCGCCAGCTTGAGCCCGGACGATGACGGCCCGGACATTCAGTTCGTAATGATCCGCAACATTCACAGCCCGCTCGTTTACTACAACGAATTCAACGAGCTGGAACAGGTGCTGGCAGAATCCTATGAAGTCGCAGATGACGGCCTAACCTATACCTTTAAGTTGAAGGAGGGCGTGCTTTTCCACGACGGCAAGGAACTGACCTCTGCTGATGTGAAGTATACCTGGGACTACTACCGCAATCCGGATAATGCTACGGTGAGCGTTGGCGACTTTGAAGGGATCGGCAGCATCGATACCGCCAGATGACTATACCGTGGTTGTCAACATGGACAGCGTCAATGCCGCGTCCTTGGCAAACTTGGGCTGAGTTCCAATCGTTCAGTCAGAATATCACGCTGAAGTTGGCGAGGACGTCTACAAGACTGCTCCAATCGGAACGGGACCGTACAAGGTGAAGGAGTGGCGTGCGGCTGAGTTTACTGAGCTTGAGGCGTTCGACGATTATTTCTTGGGCCGACCCAATGATTGATTTCATCCGTCTGGATGTCGTGCCGGAACCGTCCGTGCGCATGATCGCAATGCAGACTGGCGATGCCAGATTCTTCAGCTTGGCCGCTGCTGGTAGAGGACAGTCTCGACGCTTGAACTGAAGATCCTGCATTTTTGGTCTACAGCACGCCGGGCAACTCCATCAAGCATTTGCCGCTCAACAACACGCTGCCCCAACTTTCTGAGAAAGAAGTGCGACAGGCAATGATGTACGCCCTGGATCGACAGCGCATCATCGACGAGCTGTGGTCCGGAACAGCGCAAGTCTCAAATTCTAACATTCCGCCATCTAGCTTCTACTACAAAGAAGACCTTCCCCAGTATGACTATGATCCTGACAAGGCTGCGGCCATGCTGGATGAGGCCGGCTGGACCATGGGCGATGACGGGATCCGCGAAAAGGATGGACGTCAAGCTTGCCTTTACCTGCACGACGATTACGGGGGATCAGGCACGGCGTCCCATCGCCGAATTGTCTCAGCTCATGCTGGCGGAGGTCGGTATCGATATGCAACTGGCCGAGGCGCCCCGTCGCGTCGATCCTGGAGTCCATGCGCAATGGTACGATGGATGCCTCACTCTTCAACTGGACATACAACACCAACGCGGTAGAACCTGATCCATTCTCGACGCTCCATACTGATGGCGGCAACAACTTCTGCCGCTATAGCAATCCGCGGATGGACGAACTGATCGCACAAGGCGTACAGATCGTAGATCCCGAGGAGCGCAGAGCCGATCTATGATGAGATTCAGGAAATCTTTGTGGATGAAGTCCCTTGTCTCTTCCTGCAGTTCGACGATTGGCTGATTCCATTTAATCTTCGGCGTTGAGGGATTGCCGGAAGATCCGCAAAGCATCGAACTGTGTACTATGTGCGTGCGAATCAGTGGAGATTAGGGAACGGTTAGTCAATCAAGCCTAGTAAAGGGATGGGTCAACCATGGGTTGACCCATCGTGCCGGTTGCCTCCGCTGTGTCGCCCGAACGAGCCAGTTTTCCGCCAATCTGAATTGGCAACTCGTTTTGCTGTGGTGGAACCTAAATGCATCGGCACCACCAAGTTCGCAGGCTCGTCAAATAGAGATTGCCGATGCACGTAGCAGGGTGCCTTTACGTGTCTGATCGGAAACGTTATGGGTCGCTATATTTTTGTACGTGTTGTGCAGGGCGCAATCGTAATCTTTCTGGTTAGTGTCGCTCACATTTGTGATCATGCGGCTTAATGCCAGGCGATCCGGTCTATCTACTCTTTGGCGAAGGGCAAGTTCGCATCTCTGAGGAGCAGATGGCGGCGATTCGCGCCCGCTGGGGTCTGGATCAGCCCTATTACGTCCAATATCTGGTCTGGGCGCGGTAACATGTTTACGGGGGATTTTGGCGATTCACTGGTTCGCACTGGCGTTCCCGTGCGCACAGATGATCTTTGAGGCGATGCCCGTCACCGCTTACGCTCAATTTTTACGCCCTATTGCTCGCATTGATCATTTCAATTCCTTTGGGGATTATGGCGGGGGTGCGCCGCAATTCATTCACTTGACTATTTCACTTCGGTCTTTTCCGCTGTCGGCATTGCGACGCCGAATTTTTGGCTAGGGCTCATGCTGATCGTGATCTTCTCACTCATACTGGGCCTGGCTGCCGCCGTTCGGGCTCCGTTCGTGGCAGGGGTACATATTGCCGGTCATCGTACTGGCAACCGAACAGATGGCAATTCTGATGCGCGTCATGCGCAGCTCCACCTCCGAAGTGCTCAACGAGGACTATGTCCGCACTGCACGTGCGAAAGGACTAAACGAGCATACCGTCGTGGTTCGACATGCTGTGCGCAATGCATTGCTACCGGTTGTGACTGTGATTGGGTTCAATATCGCCTTTATTTTGAGCGGTACGATTGTGGTAGAGACGGTCTTTGCACTGCCTGGCATTGGCCGTTTATTCACCGATTCAGTTTTTCGATTGGATTATCAAGTTGTTCAGTCGTTGGTCGTACTGCTGGCCATTCTGGTCGTCGTGGCCAATTTGGTCACGGACTTGGTCTACGCGTTGGTGGATCCTCGCATCCACTTTGACTAGCAGAATCAGTGAACTGGCTCGCCGTTTACTCACTAGTTGACGCGTTGAGCTGTGTATCGTGCCATATCTGGTTCGCAACCTTCTCTACTGTGATGAACGCAAGCCTATAAGTCAGGTTTCAAGCACATGACTGCTATTCCCGCAGCACCGGATGATCGGCCAATATTGATCGCAGAAACGAAACACCGGTCTGAGTGGTCTCAAGTCTGGCGGCGTTTCTCTGCCAACCGGATGGCGATCGTAGGGTTGGTAATTGTCATTCTTCTCATTCTGATTGCGATTTTTGCGCCATTCATCGCACCATACGATCCTATAACCGATATTTTTCGCGGCATGCGTGGCGAAGGGCCAACCACCGATCACCCGATGGGCTTCGATCACCTGTCACGCGATCTCTTCAGCCGTGTCATCTACGGCGCACGCGTGGCTCTGCTTGTGGGAATCGTTGCGACCGCGATTTCCGTTACAATTGGTGTGATCGTTGGCGCGGTAGCTGGCTATTTTGGCGGTTGGATTGACCAATTTCTGTCGCGTATTATCGACACGCTGATGGCTTTTCCCATCATCGCACTTCTGATTGTCCTGGCGGCAGTTTTAGGGCCCAGTTTGTCAACGACGATCTTCGTGATTGGCATCACGGTCTGGGCCCGCTATGCCCGGGTCGTGCGTGCTGACGTCATGAGTCTGCGCCAGCGAGATTTTATCGTTGCCGCGCATGCGACTGGGGTTAAGAACTCCAGGATTATCTGGCGTCACATGCTTCCCAATGTGCTTGGCCCTGTCATTGTGCTGGCGTCGCTTGGCGTCGGTAGCATCATTATCTTGGAGGCTGCTCTCTCCTTTCTGGGCCTCGGTGTACGGCCGCCGACGCCTTCTTGGGGCGGCATTCTGGCTGACGGACGCGCCTTCATTTTACGCTATCCGCACATTGCCATCTTCCCCGGCATCATGATCGTGATCACAGTGTTGGCCTTCAACTTCATCGGCGACGGCCTTCGTGATGCGCTCGATCCCAAAGACGTGAATTCCTAACTTGCAGCGTACTCACCAATATGAAACTCTTTCTTGCCTGTCTTGGCACCGAAACCAATACCTTTTCGCCCTTTGTCACCGGCTACCGCACCTTTGAAGAGACCTATGTCGCGCGGGGCGGCAACCATGGCGCTACGCCCAACATGTTCGCCCTGCCCCTCGTGCGCTGGCGCGAGCTGGCTGTGGCCAAGAACTGGGAAGTAGTCGAGAGCCTCTGCGCCTTCGCCACGCCGGCGGGGCTGACCTTACGCCACGTCTACGAGGACTACCGGGATGAAATTCTGGCCGATCTGCAGGCAGCCATGCCCGTGGACGCCGTGCTGCTCAGCCTGCATGGGGCCATGGTCGCTGACGGATACGAGGATTGCGAGGGCGATCTGATTGCCGCGGTCCGCCGCATCGTCGGGCCCGACGTGCCCATCGGCGGGGAACTGGACCTTCACTGCCACCTCACCGAACTGATGGTGGAGGCGGCCACCGTGCTGGTTGCGTACAAAGAATATCCCCACACCGATTATCTGGCGCGCGCCGATGAGCTCTTTGCCCTGATCGCCGCAACGCTGGCGGGCGAGGTCAAGCCCCGCATGGCGCTCTACGATTGCGCCATGATCGGCGTCTTCCATACCAGCCGTCAGCCCATGCGCCAGTTCGTGGACGATATGATTGCGCTGGAAAGCCAAGACGCTGTGCTCTCGGTCTCGCTGGGCCATGGCTTTCCCTGGGGCGATGTGGCCGAGATGGGCACGCGCGTCCTGGTTGTGACGGACGATCAGCCGGCATTGGCGGCAAGCTTGGCCGCTGATTTGGGCCGGCAGATTTTTGATCTGCGTGTGGCGACGCAGCCGGATTACAAGAGCATGGCCGAGGCCATCGAGATCGTGCGCGCGGGCGAAGAGCGGTCCCATCGTCCTGGCCGACGTCGCAGACAATGCGGGCGGCGGCGCACCCAACGACTCCACGTTTTTGTTGCGTGCATTGCTCGACGCCAATCTCAACGACATCGCCGTCGCCGCCATTTGGGATCCCGTCACGGTCATGTTGGCCATGGAAGCGGGCGAGGGCGCACGCCTGCCCATGCGCATCGGCGGCAAAGTGGGACCCATGTCCGGTCCGCCTCTGGATCTGACAGTGACGGTAACAAAGATCGTGGCGGATGCGACCCAAACGTTTGGTCTGCCGCCCGACACCAACGAGTGGCGCATGGGCGCCTCGGTTGCTCTGCGCACGGATGAGGGCGCGGAACTCGTGGTCAACACGCTGCGCACCCAGACCTTCAACCCCGATGCCTTTACCAATTTGGGCATTGACCCGACCGCAAAGCAGGCGTTGATTGTCAAGTCGATGCAGCACTTCTACGCCGGTTTTGCGCCCATTGCCGCCGAGATCCTCTACGTGGCGGCGCCAGGTGCACTGGTGACGGACTTTGCCCAACTGCCTTATCAACGAGCACGGCGCACGCTCTGGCCCATCGCCCATGGATGATCGCTCGTCCTGGCGACGTTGCGCACGCAACGCAGCCCCACACATTCATCCTCAACCCACCAACCGCAACAGGAAATCCTATGTACGATTGTCTCATCACAGGCGGCCGCATTGTAGACGGGACCGGTAACCCGTGGTTTTACGGCGATGTGGCCCTGGCCGGCGACCGCATTGTCGCGCTGGCGCAGCCGGGCGCCATTGACCCAAGCAACGCCGCCGAGCTCGTGGACGCAACCGGTCATGTTGTCAGCCCCGGCTTCATCGACATTCTCAGCCACTCGATCTTGCCCCTCATGGTCGATGGGCGATCCCTTTCCAAGATCACCCAGGGCGTGACGACCGAGATCATGGGCGAGGGCTCGACGCCCGCGCCCTTCATTGGCCGGCGCACGGTCGAAGAGCTGACGCGCCATCAATTCTCCGGCCTGATGCACGAGTGGGTGGCGCAGATCCAGGAGTGGACACGGCTGCGCGACTGGCTGGAGGCGATGGTCGCTTGGGGCGTTGCGCCCAATGTCGGCGCCTTCATGGGCGGCGGCACGCTGCGCACCATTGCCAAAGGCTACGACATGGGCCAACCCAGTGCAGATGAGCTTGCCGTCATGCAGCGCGTCATGGCCGAGGCTATGGAGGATGGTGCGTTCGGCGTCTCCATGGCTCTCATTTATCCGCCCAGCGCCTACACGGACACCGCCGAGATCATCGAAATCGCCAAGGTCGTGGGCCAATATGGCGGCCTCTATATCACCCATTTGCGCTCTGAAGCAGACGATTTTCTGGCCGCGCTCGACGAGGCCATGACGATCGGCCAGTCCGCCGGAGTGCCGGTTCAGATCTATCATCTCAAGGCTGCAGGCAAGCGCAACTGGCCCAAGATGGCGCAGGCCATCGCGCGAATCAACCGGGCGCGCCAGGAGGGTCTCGACATCACGGCCGATCTCTATCCGTATGTCGCCGGGGGCACAGGCTTGGCTTCGGTCTTGCCGCCGTGGGCCGCCGAGGGCAACCGGCTGTTGGAGAATCTGCGCGATCCTGCCACCCGTGCCCGCATCCGCGCCGAGGCGCTCGATCCCGCCGGCGACTGGGAAGCGCTGGCCGCGCTCTGTGGGCCGGAGGGCGTCATGCCGATCGGGCTGCAAAATCCTGACAACCAGGCCTATGTGGGCAAGTCGCTGGCCGAGATCGGCGCGCTGCGCGACCAGCTTTGGGTGGACGCCGCCATCGACCTCTTCCTCTCCGAAGCGCAGCGCATTTCTGCGCTCTACTTTTGGGTCGATGAAGAGAACCTGCGTCGTCAGATTCAGGAACCGTGGGTGATGATCGGCACCGATGCCGGCGGACTCGACCCGGCCTGGGCCGCGGCGGTGGGTCCGACCCACCCGCGCGCCTATGGCACGTACCCGCGTATTCTGGGACGCTATGTGCGTGAAGAGGGCGTACTTCCGCTGGAGGATGCCGTGCGCAAGATGAGCGGCGCGGTCGCGGCCAGGCTGGGTATGCGGGATCGGGGTCTCTTGCGCGAGGGCATGCTGGCGGATGTCGTGCTCTTTGACCCCGCCACCATCATCGACTATGCTACCTACACCGACTCACACCGGCTGTCTTCCGGCGTGCGCGATGTGTGGATCAACGGCACGCGTGTCCTGGCCGACAGCGAGCACACCGGCGCGACGCCGGGGCGTGTTGTGACAAGAAGCTAGCTTGTGCGTGCTCCAACAACTGACCAGTGAGTGTTCATTGCCTCTCTTGGTAAGCTCGCCCGGCGTGTTGGATCGCGCCGGGCGCTTTCATCTGGCCCACGGGGCGCAGTGCAGCGAAGTAGAAACGACCATGGGCTTTATAACGGCAACATTTCATCTATTCAAAGATGCAACCAAGGCCTATTTTGCCAACCGTGCCTCAATCTATGCCGCCGGATCGGCCTACTATACGGTCTTCGCCATCGCACCGCTGTTGGTCTTCGTGATCTGGCTCGCCAGTATTTTCGTTGGGCGTTCCGTTGCGGTCGATCAAATCAATGCCCAGATTCAATTCTTGGTGGGACCTGATGTGGCCGATTTGCTGGCCGAACTGGCGCGAGCCGTCAATCAGCGCACGTTTGGCCCCGGTGCAACCATTGTTGGCCTCTTCGCGCTCGTATTTAGTGCTGCAGGTATTTTCAACCAGCTCGACAGAGCATTGAACGAACTCTGGGGCATCAGGACTGTCGCGCCCCAAAGCATGAGTGAGCGCATGATCTTGATTCGTCGCAGGATGGCGCCTTTTATTGTTCTCTTCTTCTTTGGGCTTCTCTTTACATCAAGCGTCATGATTGACACGCTGTTGGGCGTTATATCAGCTTTCTTGGTTGAACTCTTGCCGCAGCTATCCGATCCATACTTCCACCTCAACCGTTTGATCATTCCGCTGCTGGCCTTTGTCACCTTCTGCATCATTTTTAAATTGCTGCCCGACGCTCACGCACGCTGGCGCGATGTGGCGGTGGGCGCGCTGGTCTCGACGCTCCTCTTCATGATTGGCCGCGTGCTGCTCACGGTCTATCTGGCGCAAAGCGGCACGGGGGCGCTTTTTGGTACGGTCGGGTCCGTTGTGGTTCTGCTGATCTGGGTATACTATTCCGCCCAAATTCTTTTGTTTGGCGCCGAATTCGCAAAACTCTATGCTGACCGCTTTGGACAGCCAATTGTGCCGCGCCGGTTGGCGGTTTTCGAAGAAACGATTCATGAATTGGTGGATGACCTGCCTCCCACGCCAATAAGTAAGGGATAGCCAACATGTACGACTACGACCTCTTGATCCGTAACGGAAAAATCGTTGACGGCAGCGGCAATCCATGGTTTCGCGGCGACGTGCTCGTGCGCGGCGACCGCATCGCGAACATTACGCCCGTGGGCGCGGAGCCGTCTCGCGTCGCGCGCCACGTGGTCGACGCCACCGATCTTGTCGTCGCGCCCGGTTTCATCGACATCCAGAGCCACTCCATTCTGCCGCTGATGGTGGACGGACGGTCCGTCTCCAAGCTGCTCCAGGGCGTGACGACCGAGATCATGGGCGAAGGGTGGACGCCGGCGCCGATCATCGGACGCAATACCGATCCCCTGGCCGATGTCTACTTCTCGCTCGACATCGGCGACGAGTGGCCGGCGCGCATCCACACCTGGACCCGCTTCCGCCACTGGCTGGACGCCTTGGTTGAGCACGGGGTTTCGCCCAATGTCGGCTCCTTTCTTAGGCGGCGGCACGCTGCGCACGGTCGGCAAGGGCCTCGACATGGGGGCGCCCACAGCCGCTGAGTTGGCCCTCATGCAGCAGACCATGGCCGAGGCCATGGACGACGGCGCGTTTGGCGTCTCCTATGCCCTGATCTATCCGCCCGATGCCTACACGGACACCGACGAACTGGCTGCCATCTGCGAGGTGGTGGCCGCGCATAACGGTCTCTACATCACCCACATCCGCGACGAAGGCGACCGCCTGCAGGAAGCCATGGACGAGGCCATCGAACTGGGGCGTCGCACCGGCGTGCCGGTGGAGATCTATCACCTTAAAGCCTCCGGCGCGCACAACTGGCACAAGATGCCGGCCGTGATCGAGCAGATCAATCAGGCGCGCGCCCAGGGCATCGATATCACCGCCGACATGTATCCCTACGCCGCCTCCGGCACGGGTCTCAGCGCGGTCCTGCCGCCCTGGGCCATGGCTGAGGGCAAGCTCTACGACAACCTGCGCGACCCCGCGATGCGGGCGCGGATCAAGGCCGAAATGATCCGTCCTTCGGGCGACTGGGAGCCCATGGGCACGCGCGATCCTTCCGCCGTCATGCCGATTGGGTTTGAGCAGCCGGAGAACAAGCAGTATGTGGGGCGCCGCCTCACGGATATCGCGACCCGCGCGCAGCCAGGATTGGGTGGACGCCGTCTTTGATCTGCTGGTGAGCGAAGAGCAGCGCATCGGCACGATCTACTTTTCCATGAGCGAGGAGAATCTGCGCGTGCAGATGCAGCAGCCGTGGATCAAGTTCTCCACAGATGCGGGCGGTTTTGATCCAGCCTGGGCCGAGCCGTTGGGCCCCTATCATCCCCGCGCCTATGGCACCTATCCCCGCGTATTGGGCCGCTATGTGCGTGAAGAAGGGATCATTCCGGTGGAGGATGCCGTTCGCAAGATGACGTGGTCGGTGGCCGCGCGCCTGGGCCTGCGCGATCGGGGCTTGCTGGCTCCGGGCATGTTTGCCGACATCGTGATCTTTGACCCCGCAACCGTCACCGATCACGCTACCTTCGATGCGCCCCATCAGCTCGCAACCGGCGTGCGCGACGTCTGGGTCAACGGCGTGCGCGTCGTCGCCGACGGACGTCACACCGACGCCACGCCCGGCCGCGCCGTCCGCCCCACACCCGCATCGTGAGCACGCTCTGTTGAGAAACAGGTGCTGATCCAGGAAAAGGTCAGCGACGGTTGAGCTTGCGCCGTCCTGAGCCTGTCGGGGCGGCGACCGCTTGGTTTCGACAGGCTCAACCGGCGCTGGACTACTTGCGACAGGCTCAACCGGCGCTGGCCTCAGGTCTCTCCTGACGTCTGCTCAGTGAGCACGCTGCGTGGGTGTATGGGCGGTGTGGGCAGGGAGGCGATCGCGCATACTATTCCCCCATAAGCCGGCGCGATTCGACGTAAAATGGCGATGCAATGGGGCCTTGCAAAATCGGGTCACCCGTCTCTTCCATCCAATGCAAGAGGCGCCTCCTCAGGTCGGCAAGGACCGACGCGTAGTCTGAATCCTCAGCCAGGTTGACCCGTTCAAGCGGATCAACAACAAGGTCGTACAGCTCGAACGGCGGCCGTTCACGTGTGATTTCACCGATCATCTGCGGGTAGAGCGGGCTCTTCATGACGTCGGCCGGCACGTTGATGATGGATGCTTCCACGTTCCAGATGAGCTTGTGGCGGTGCGTGCGGATGGCGCGCTGGGGCTCATACGCGGTGTGAAAGGTCTTCTCCGCAAAGATCTCTTCCCGTGCGCTGTACGGCGCCCTCTGCAAGAGCGGTGCAAAGCTCTGGCCCTGCACGCCCGCCGGCGCCGGTAGATCTAAGACTTCTGCGATGGTTGGAACCAAATCGACATGACTGATCAGCTCGTCTATGACGCGACCTCCAGTGAGGCCCAGCGCCGGCGCCAGCATGATCAACGCGGTCTCGATTCCGGGATCAAAGAGCGTGCATTTGGCGCGCGGCATGGCCAGCCCGTGGTCGGTCGTAAAGATGAGCCACGTTCGCTCCATCAGCCCCGCCTCTTCCAACTTGGCCCGAACGCGGCCAACGGCTTCGTCCATCGCTCCGATCACCCCCTGCAGATCCGCAAATTCCGCTTCGGCTTCCGGCGTCTGGGGCAAATAGGGCGGAATGGCAACGCCCCGGCTGCGATCGGCCGGCGCCTGCTTGTACGCACCCTGCCTGTCCCGGTGCGGCTCATCAAAGCCAATGTTGAGGAAAAACGGCTCGCGTGGGGCGTCCTCAAGAAAATCGACGGCCTGGTCCGCGGTATGACGCGCGTTTTGCGTGCGGCGACTCTCGGCAAAGCCAAGCTCGCCGACGGCATCCTCCTGCGAGGCGGTCACGTGCTGGACGCCGACCAGAACGGTCCAGTAACCGGCGTCGCGCAGGAGGCGGGCCAGATGCGTCTCGTCGGCGTGCAGGCGCCAGTTGAACGGCGCATGGGCCAAGCCAAACATCCCATTAGCGTGGGGGTAGCGCCCCGTGTAGAGCGCAGCGCGACTCGGGCTGCACTGGGGCGCGGTGGAGAAGCTGTTGGCAAAACGAACGCCTGCGGCTGCCAGGCGGTCGAGCTGTGGAGAGGGTACCGTTGCCTGGCCGTAGGCGCCCAGATGCCGGCCCAGGTCGTGGCAGTCAATGAGCACAAGGTTGAGCACGGCGCTAGCCTTTCACCGCGCCGGCTGTCAGTCCGGCGGCGATCCGATCCTGGAAGATGAGCACCAGCGCGACCAGCGGCAGCGTGACGATGACAGCCGCGGCCATGATCTCGGCAACGGGTTCCTGCATGGCTTCTACGCCGCTAAACTGGGCAATCGCCACGGTCACCGTCTGCGCCGACGGGTTAGTAATCGTGAAGTTGAGCGCAAAGAGATACTCGTTCCAGGAGGTGACAAAGGCCAACAGCCCGGTCGTCACCAGCGCCGGGGCCAGCAGGGGCAGAAGAATGTAGCGGAAGCGCTGAAACGGACTGGCGCCGTCGACGATTGCGGCCTGCTCGATCTCTGCCGGCAAGCCCCTGAAGAAGCTGGTCAGCACCCAGACTGTAAAGGGCAGCGTAAAGACCGGGTAGGTCAAGATCAGGGCGAAGGGCGTGCCGAAGACGCCGAACTCGCGCACGACTGTGTAGAGACCGGAGAGGATCGATATGGCCGGAAACATGGTCATCGACAGAACCAGATAGAGCAACGCCGTGCGCCCGCGAAAGCGCAGCCGGCCCAGCGCGTAGGCGGCAAAGGAGCCGACCATCAGCGCCAATACGGTTGTGGAGCCGGCCACAAAGGCAGAGTTGCGCAGGGCGAGCAAAAAGGTATTGTCCTGTAGCACATAGCGGTAGTTGTCCAGCGTTGGCGATTGGGGCAGATAGGTCGCAGTGCTAAACATCTCATTCTCGGTCTTAAAGGAAGTCGTGACGGCCCAGTAGAACGGGAAGAGCGCATAGACCGCGATGACGATCACAAGAAAATAGAAGAACGTGCGCTGTAAGAGCGTGCTCCACTGCCAGTTTTTCATCAGTCGGCCTCCACATTTAGCGCCCGAACATAGATTATCGCGAAGATGGAAATGATCAGAAAAAGTAAGATACTGACGGCTGATGCGTAGCCGTCCTGCTGGTTGTTGACCAGCGTTTCATAGTTGAAGGTGGCCATGGACAGTTGCTGGCGGCCAAAGAGCACGTTGAATAGATCAAAGACGCGCAGGGCATCCAGCGTGCGGAAGACGAGCGCTACGGCGATTGTCGGCCGCAGCAGCGGCAGGGTGATGGCCCAGAACTGGCGGAACTTCGATGCGCCGTCGACGTCGGCCGCCTCATAGAGATCTGAGGGGATCGACTGCAGGCCGGCCAGCAAGAGCAGGGCCACAAATGGCGCCGTCTTCCAGGCATCGACCGTAATCGCGGTGGCGAGCTGGAGTGAGACGTCCGATAGCCAGGCAAGGGGCGCATCAATGATCCGGAGGTCCATGAGGATGCGATTGACGATGCCGGCGCTCGTGTCCTTTAGCATCAGCTCCCAGAGCCTTGCTGCGACCACCGTAGGGATGGCCCAGGGAATGAGCATGACGGCGCGCATCATGCCGCGGCCGCGGAAGCTTGAGTTGACCGTCAACGCAATAAAGAAGGCGATCACCAATTCCAGGCTGACGGAGACGACTGCAAAGAGTACGGTCGTCCAAATGCTCTGGATGAACTCGGCATCGAGGCCGCTGATCGCCAGCGAACGCGGCGGGTCGCCGGTGGGCAGCGGAAGATTCCAGACGGTCCGGAAGCCCTCTTCCAGGTAGGTGCGGTCGATGGATTGCCAGCGAATCGAGCCGTCTCGCCCCACGTCGCAGGCGCCCGTTTCCTCGTCCAGGCGGCAGGGAACGATGTCCAGGCGGAGGCTAAGCAACTCCTGGTAGTTTTGCAGGCCCACAAAGGAGGGGATCTCTGCGCTGGCAAAGCGCTTGTCGGTCAGGCTGCGAATGAAGGTCTGTTCCAGCGGGCGTGCCGCCACCAGCACAAAGACAGCCAGTGTCGGGATGAGGAGCGTCCACGCCAGGCGCGTCTCGCGCGACCCCAGACCTTCCAGGCCGTAGAAGGCGCTTTCCATGTGTTGCGTCAGCCAGCGATAGGCGCCGTAGCAGAGCAGTGCCGCGCCCAGCGACGCGACCATCGGTGTCAGGAAGGCTGGATCGAGCTGCACGGCGCGCTCGGAGATGCTGGCGGCGATGATTCGCACCAGGTTGAAGCCGGCGACGACAAGCAGCCCGACGATGAGCCAGCCCAACACAACGCTCGCCCAGCGTGCAGCAACAATGTTCTGCGTGTGTAGCCAGAAGCCCAGCGCGATGGAGAGGCCGCCCAGACCGAGGGTCAGCAGCGGCAGGACGATGCCAAATTCTGTGAGAAAGGCCATGATGACCGACGGCGTCTCGCCATCTGGTGCGGGCATCATGCCCAGCGCCATGCGGATGCCCTCGGCACGGGCGATAGCCATACCTAGCCACGCAATCATCAGAATGCCCAAGACCACAAAGAGCGCGCCAAAGAGCGTGGCCGCGAAACGCCCTGATCTGTCTGGATCCTGCATTGGACGCTGAAGCGAGGAAGAAGTCATGTCTACTCAATCATTTGGGGAAGGCGGAGGACACCGGTACGCTGACGATTGTCGATGAGTGAGCGGAGCAGCAACTGCTGCTCCGCTCATGGTAATTTACCTCTGTTACTGAAGCAGGTCCTGCAGGTCCAGCTCCAGCAGTTCCAGCGCAGTGGCTGCATCTTCTTCGCCGGTCAGGATGGAGTGAACGGCGGTGAAGTAGAGCGTCGAAACTTCGTTGTACTTGTCGGCGGTGGCCGTAGAGGGGCGCGCCGTGGTCACTTCCACGACCTCAGGGCTGCTGAAAGGCATGGCGGCCTGAATGTCGGGATCCGAATAGAGCGAAAGCATGGCCGGCGGCGACGAGGTGTCGATAGAGTACTGCTTCTGATTCTCCTCACCGGTCATGAAGGCTGCAAAGGCCGCGGCTGCCTCCGGCTGTGCGGAGTAGCGCGAGACGCCAATGTGCCAGCCGCCCAGCGTGGCCGCGCCCTCGCCGCTGTCGCCGGCCGGAACCGGCGCAACGTCGAAGACGTCGCCGACTGCTTCGCTCTCCAGCGAGGTGCTATAGGCATAGGGCCAGTTGCGCATGAAGGCCGCATTGCCGGCATGCCAGACGCCGCGAGCCTCCTCTTCCGTATAGGACGTAACGCCCGGCGGGCTAATGGTGTCAACCCAGCCGGCCGCACGATCGAAGGCGGCAATCGTGGCGTCATTGTTGATCTCAATCGAGCCGTCCGCGCCGACGATGGAGCCGCCGCCGTTCGAAACCTGCCACTCCAGCGCGTTGGTCGTCAGACCCTCGTACGCGTTGCCTTGCCAGACAAAGCCCCAGAATTCAGCATTGCCGTCCGCTCGTTCGCCTTCCTGAATGGTTTGAGCCATCATCTCCAGCTCGTCCCAGGTGGCGGGCGGCGCCTCAAAGCCATACTTCTCAAGCAGATCGGTGCGATAGTAGAGCATGCCAAAGCCGATGCGTAGGGGCATGGCCATCAGCTGTCCGTCCACCGTATTGTTGGCGATGAGCGCCGGCAGGTAAGCATCGATCTGTTCTTGCGGCACGAATTCGGCCATGTTCAGCAGGTGCGGGGCCAGCAGACCCGGCCAGATTACGTCAACGCGGAGTACGTCCAAGTCGGGGCTTTCCGCTTCAAACGCGGTCAGGTAGATGGCCAACAGCTCCTGCACGTTGGCAGGACTGTCCACGCGTTCCACGGTGATGTTGGGGCAGAGCGCCGTGAAGCGCTCAATGGTCGCCATTTCAGCATCAGGGTGGCTGCCGGCCGGGTCGCCGAGAAACGTAATCGTCACTTCTTCATCGGTGCCGCAGACAGACGCCTCGCCTGCTGTACCTGCCGCTTCGTCACCGGCTGCTTCTTCCGCCGGGGGTGGGGTCTCCGGCGCCGCGGCGGCGCGGCTGCGGGCGCGGCGCAGGCGCTCGCGACCAGCGCCAGGACCAGCATCATCGTTAGCAGAGATAGTCTTCGCATTGTGTTGTCCTTTCAGTGTGAACGGTATGCGTGAAATCGTGAAATGTAGAGCTTGTTGAGCCGATTTATCTTGATGATCACATCCTTTCTGACAGTTGAATATCTCCAAGTGATGTGTTAAGCCTGAAATGATAGATTGTCCAGTTTGACCGTCTTTGTGCGGACGATCCGTTACGTGGGCGTGCCTATCCATCAATTCACGCTTGAGACGACATCAAACTGAAGGTGCGACGAGCATAGTCATGCAAGCCCTTGCGGTAGTATTGCAAGCCCTTGCGGTAGTATTGCAAGCCCTTGCGGTAGTATTGCAAGCCCTTGCGGTAGTATTGCAAGCCCTTGCGGTAGACCCGGCTTCGACACTTCGCCCGCCTCTGCCTTCGACAGGCTCAGGCGGCGGCTACCCAGTGGCGAATGCAGCGGCGGTCGCATCAATGAGCGACCGAGGCCCGTGTCGGGCTTCGCTACCATTCGTGGTCTGGCGCGAGACCATTTCAGGCCCAATTCGCGTTTCATCGCTGGAAGAAAGCCGTCATCCAGCCGGCCCCTCGACCCAGATTGGCGAACCCCAGGCCCACTGATCGTTGCGCTGGCGGACCCGCACGTAGTACCAGTCCGGATCAGCGCTGCTGTCCCGGTGCAACAAGCTGAAGCGGTGCGTGTACTCGTCCTCGGGCACTGCGCGATGAAACGAGAACGCCGGCGAGACAAAGCCGCCCAGGTAGAAGGTGCGCGAGCCGTCCATCAACTCGGCCAGGGCAACCTTCTGGCAGTGGCCATTGACCGTTGCCCGCAGCACTGTGTTCTGATCGCCTTCGATTTCCAGCAGCATCCCTTCTGTCCCGGACGTATGCAGCGCCGGATTTTGACGCGTGCGCGTGCGGAGGCGAACCCGCTTATCGCTCAGTTGTTCCCAGCTGCTGGCGGCAAAGTGCTCGTCGTCAGGCTTATCCGTGGGGCCATAGCCGCGCAACCGCGGTTCAACCTGGCACAGGCGGCCGTCGATGACCTCAATCTCTACCTCCCACGGCGTAAAGCCATGCCGTTCTCCCCAGCCAAACTCTGTTGCCACTCTGAAGATTCCACTCGTTGAGCGAGAGGGCAAGACGCTTTCGCGATGGATAAGCCGGTTGTTGTGCAGGAGGTCGACATAATCGATTGAGTCGCCGCCGCTGATCGCCACCTCCAGCCAGCGCTCCGTGTCAGCCGGGCAGACGGCTCCCATCAGATGTTCGTTTACCGTATAGGCAAGCTCGATGCGGTCTCCCGTGAGTGCATAGGTGCGGCGCCTGGCGATGGCGTCCCAGATTGCCTCGCGGCTGAGGGATTTGGCCCACACGCCCATGCGCCCATAGCCGTAGCTGCCGGGAAAGGCATTGTGGTGATCGGTCGAGCCGATGATGCCAAAGCGGTGGCCCTGCGACCAGCCATAGTGCGCCGTGCTCTGCCCATGGCGCGGTCCCATGGAGTGCAGGTAGGGGTAGGGCCCTTGACTGCTCTCCGAGAGACCATGAAAGGAGAAGATTTCGGCGACAGGCGATAGTTCATCCGTATAGGCCTGCCAGTTGATGCCACGCGATCCCTGCTTGTACCCAATATGGTGGGGGATGAGCAGCGTTGGCGTCTTGCTTGCACGGAGCGTTTTGCGCAAGGCCGGCAGATCCGCAGCCTCAATCAGGGGACTATCATGGCCGTTCTGGTAGTAGACGCAGTGGTCGCCATAGGTGAGAGAGTGCCACTCGAAGCTGGGAAAGGTGACGAAGCTCCCCGGCTCGTTGGCGGCCTCCATCGCCGCAACATAGCGCGGCCATGCCGCCTGCGCGTCGGCAAAGCCCTGACGGTGATAGTCGACTAGATAGCCCAAATCCGGGTCATCTTCCGGCAAGTCGGGCCAGCTTGCGTGGACCGTCACGCTGGCGAAATCGAGCTGGAGACGGGCATTGTGCAGCGCAGCCTCGAGCGGACCGTGGCCATAGCTAATATCGCAATGATTGTGGATATCACCATAGTAGGCCGTCAGGCTTTGGTACGGGCTGAGCTGAAACGATGCCATGCGTCTCTTCTTCTTGTGGATGAATGGCAAGTCAGGCGCTTGCCGCCATCAATTGTCGCTGAATCTGGGTCTAGGCTAGAATGCACGCCACGAACCTGCCTCATATCAACCCCCAGTTGTATTAACAACACTTTTATAATATCATTTATAAAAAGATTGTCAATATCGAATCAACGAAGGGGTGCATCCCATTTGGGGGCGGTGCACGAACCGACTAATCGCTTTCTCTAGAGAAGCCCCCAATGTGGTATGCACCCTCAACAAAGTGAGTGCCGGCATGTCATTGCAACGTGCGATTATCCAGAACCTCTTGAACACGCAGCTCTCGTTGGCAGATTTGCAGGCCGCCGGTCAAGTCAGCCTGCCAACGCTGCGCCGTGCCGTCCAGGAGCTGACCGACGCCCAGTGGATCCGCGTCGTCGGGCAGGCCCAGGCCAATGGCGGCCGGCCGGCCATGCTCTTCGGGCTGGACGACCGTCATTTCATGCTGGTCGGCGCCCATATCCAGCTGCCCGGCATGCGTCTGATCGCCACGGACTTGAGTGGCCGCACGGTCCTCGATGAGCAGAAGCTCTTTGAAAACGAAATCCCGGCGCCCAATCGCTCCATGGAGGCCATTGCCGAGTATGTGGCCGCCATGCGCGGGCAATTTCCCGACCGGCGCCTGCTGGGCGTGGGCATTGCCGCGCCCGGCTTCATCGATGCCGTGACCGGCGATATTATTTCAATTGGGCGGGTGCCAGGCTGGGGAAATTTTCCGCTTTGTCGCCGGCTCGAGGCTGCCTTGCGCCTGCCGGTGCGGATTGCCAACGATGTCGATTGCATGGCCTTTGCCGAGTTTCAGCAGGTCGGCTGGCCGAGCGACAACACGCTCGCCTACGTTGGCTTCGATGAAGGCGTCAAGGTCAGCCTCTTTTTTCAGGGTGATTTGTATAAGGGGGCGACGGGCAATGCCGGTTTGATCGGCAGTCATCTGCTACGGGTCGACGGCTTGCCCCAGGGCGTGGACGCGCAAAGCTTGTTGACCGTAGAGGGCGTCAACCGGATATTCGAGACGCGCCTGGCCGATCTCGATGGCGCGGCGCGTTCAGCCTATGCGGAAATTGCTGTCGAAACCAATCCGCGCAAGCGTTTTCGGCTCATCTTGAGCAATGCCGGCCCGTCGCTGCCCCTCTGCGCCGCCATTGTTGGCGACCTGATTGCCGCGCTCGCGGTTGCTGTGGCCAATGTCATGATTGTCGTCCAGCCGGAGACAACCGTCATCGGCGGTCTGTTGAGCTATCTGCCGGATGAACTCTTCGCCGAACTGGAGACAGCCATCCGCAGACACTTGCCGGCGTTGATCGGCAACAACGTCATGATTCATCCCGTGGAGTTTGTCTCGCACAATAGCGCGGCAATCGGGGCCACGCACCACTTTCTCCAGGACTATCTGCGCGATCCGGCCAACGAACTCGCCTGATAGCCCCCGTGCGCATTGGACGCACGCTTCAGTAGAAGCCTTGCCCTCGTCGCGCCTTCAGTTTCAGCCATTCACAACTTGTCCTTCCGTTCACGTAGTGGGCGCAAAGCGCTACGACCGGCGGGAAGGGAAATCTCACGCTCGCAGAGTCGAGATTCCTCGTCGCTGCGCGCCGTCGGCATGACGGGTATTCGGAAATCGGGAACTACTGAGGTTAGCCCTCTGGCGTCAGCTCGATCTCGCGCAGGTAGCCGGCAATGCCGAAATCCTGATCCCACTGCCGGGGATAGCCCAGCGAGACCTCTTCATAGCGCACGCCGTCGCGATGCAGGCTGTTGCGTATATGCAGGTGGCCGTAGATGGCCATGTGGATCGGAAAGCGCGCTGGGCCATGTTTCGGTGCGGCGCGTGCCGCACCAGATCGAAAAGCGCGGGATGCGGGGCAAGACGGCTAGATCCGCGCGCAGCGGGAAGTGATTGATCAGAATGAGCCGCTTGCCGGGCGCAATCGCGGTCAGGCGCGCTTCCGTGTATTCGGCAGCGCGCCGCGCACCATGCCGCTCGCGTCGGATAAGGGTCGGGGTGCAGCAATTCCTCGTCCGTACTGATCACGCCGCTCTGCTCTGCCCAGGCCAGTGCCTGCTGCGCGGGCACATCGGCGGGCCGGAAGCTATAGTCATAGAGGGTGAAGACAGGCGCCAGCACGGCTTCGAAGCCGTGGTTGGGCCACTCAATGTAGGGATCTTCCGGCGTGAGGACGCCATAGTGGCGGCAGACTTCGACGAGTAGCCGGTATTTCTGCTCGCCGCGCAGGCCGCTCCCTGTTTCGGGCATCGTCCACAAATCATGATTGCCCGGGGTCCAAATGACGCGGGCAAAGCGTTGGGTAAGGATCCGTAACGCAAAGTTGAGGTGCGCGGCCGTCTCGCCGACGTCGCCGGCCAGGATGAGCCAGTCGTCGCCATGCTCGGGTAGGTCTTGCAGCGCCTGGCGGTTGATTGCATAGCCGAGGTGCAGGTCGCTGATGGCAAATAGCTTCATAGTTCCTTGCTGCATGGCCGGCGGCCGGCACGCGTCTGTGCCCACATCTGTGGGCCCCTTGGCGCCGACCTCACGCATCGTCCCACGTGAAGCTGATCATACCATAACGACATGCGCAGGCGGGACTCAGTGCGCCCTGTCGCGCTCTGCGCCCACGACCTTTCGTTCTTTCTGCGTGTTTGCAGTCCCCCTCCGCCTCTGCTAGAGTCGCGCGCACGCACGACACTTTGTTGACCCTGCCGCCACGTAGAGCGGCGGTCGGCGAACGCTGGCTGCAGCCTCTACGGCGCCGGATGCCCCGTGGGCGCAGCGCTAGTTTCTACATAGCTTCCAACAAACGACCGACTACCACATCCGGAGGCCACTTCTTATGCCTGCATCTCATCCGCTTACCGACAAAGTCGCCATCGTGACCGGCGCGGGCCGCGGCATTGGCCGGGCGATTGCCCTGGCCTACGCCGACGCCGGCGCAGCCGTCACCTGCGCTGCCCGTACGCAAAAGGAGATTGACGCGACCGCCACCGCCATTCGCGAGGCGGGCGGACAGGCGTTGGCCATTGCCGCCGACGTTGCCGACCCAGAGCAAGTTCAGGCGATGGTCGATACCACCGCGGCTGCCTTCGGCGGGCTGGACATCCTCGTCATCAATGCCGGCGTCAATCTGGACCGGCACTCGTTTGAAGAGAGCCGCTTTGCAGACTGGCAGGGCACTTTTGACGTCAACCTTAACGGCGCCTATCACTGCGCGCAGGCGGCCATTCCCCATCTCAAAGCGCGCGGCGCCGGCAAGATCATCACCGTTGGCTCCGGGTTGGGCCACAACGGCAAGGCGGGGCTGGGCGCGTATGCCTGCTCCAAGGCTGCCTTATGGATGTTCACTCGCGTCCTTGCACAGGAGCTCTGGCCCGACAACATCAGCGTCAACGAGCTGATTCCCGGCCCGGTCGAGACCTCCATGACAAGCCAACCCACAGATGACAACAGCGTCTTCGCCATTGACTCCGAATGGAAGAAGCAGCCGGAAGATGTCGTGCCCCTGGCCCTCTTCCTGGCAACGCAGCCGGCGGTCGGCCCAACTGCGCAGAGCTTCAATCTCATGCGCCGTGATGGCTGATGCTCGCCTAAACGGTTGCTTGCCTTCTCGGCCGCTGAGCGCCGTTCACGAAGTGAGCGTTTAGCCCCTTGAGTGACTCGAAGCTTACGGAGAGCGTAGCGCTTATGCTGAGCCTGTCGATGTGAAATCAAGCGGGTCGAACGGCAATCTGTCCCTGTGGAGCCGCTTGGCTTCGATACGATTCTCGCTGCGCTCGCCTCACTCAGCCGGCGCTGGCAGGCGCTGGACGGGCGCAGGCGTGATCAGGCGCCTGAGCTGTTTTTCTTGCCATTCAGAGGCCGATGGTAAGATGAACAGAAATCAGCTTGGGAGCCAGCGATGAAGATCTCTACCTACAGCCAAAAATATCTGGGTGACTGCGGCATCTTGCAGCTCATGGCCGATCTGGGTGAAGGCGTGACCAACTCGGACGTCATCATGCTGGGCGGCGGCAATCCCGCGCACATTCCCGAAGTGCAGGAACTCTTCCGTGCGCGCATGGGGCACATCCTCGACAGCGAACGGGACTTCGAAACGCTCATCGGCAACTACAGCTCGCCGGCCGGTGATCAGCCGCTGATCGACGCCCTGGTGGATTTCTTCCGTCGCACCTACGGCTGGGAGATCGGACCGGAGAATGTGGCGCTGACCAACGGCAGTCAGACCGCGTTCTATTTCCTCTTCAACATGTTCGCCGGTACGTATGACGATGGCCGCAAGCGCAAGATTCTCCTGCCCCTGGCGCCCGAATACATCGGCTATGCCGACGCCGGGATCGAAGACGATGTCTTTGTCTCGGCCCGTTCACAGATCTCTTTCCTCGATGACAGACTCTTCAAATATCATGTCGACTTTGATGCGCTGGAGATCACCGACGAAATCGGCGCCATCTGCGTCTCGCGCCCGACCAATCCGACCGGCAACGTGTTGACCGAGGAAGAGATGGCCAAACTGAGCGAACTGGCCAAAGCGCACGGCATTCCGCTGATCGTTGACAACGCCTACGGTACCCCCTTTCCCGGCGTGATTTACACCGACGCCACGCCAAGCTGGGCGCCCCATGTCATTATGTGCATGAGCCTCTCCAAGCTGGGCCTGCCCGGCGCACGTACGGGCATCGTCATCGCACAGGAAGAGATCATTCGCGCCATCACCGGCATGAACGCCGTCATCAGCCTGGCGCCCGGTTCCTTTGGCGCCAGCCTCGTGCGCGAACTGGTGGAATCGGGCGACATCGTGCGCGTCTCCAACGAAATCGTCAAGCCTCACTATGCGCGCAAGGCTGCGCAGGCGGTGGATTGGATGCGCAGCGCGCTGGCCGGCACCGACAGCTACATCCATAAGCCCGAAGGCGCCTTCTTTCTCTGGCTCTGGTTGAAGGACATGCCCATCACTGCGCAGATGCTCTACGCCCGCCTCAAGGCTCGGGGCGTGATCGTCGTGCCCGGCCACTACTTCTTTCCCGGCCTTGCGGACGAATGGGCGCACCGCCACGAGTGCATCCGCGTCTCCTACGCTGCCGACCCTGCCGTGCTTCAGGCCGGCATCGAGATGATTGCCGACGAAGTCCACAAGGCCTATGCCGTCCACAGCTGACCCGCTACCGCTAACTTGAAAGGACTCTCCATGACCCGTAGCCGCGAATTTCACCTTGCCTCGCGTCCGATTGGCGTGCCGACGGAGGAAAACTTTCGTCTGGTCGACGTTGACCTGCCTGCGCCCCAGCCCGGCGAAGTGCTGGTGCGCAACCTCTATCTGTCGGTGGACCCGTACATGCGGGGGCGCATGATCGATCGCAAGAGCTATGTCCCGCCCTTTCAACTCGACGCCCCCTTGACGGGCGGCGCGATTGGCGAGGTCGTGGCGTCCAACGGCGGCCCGTTTCAGGTCGGCGATACCGTGCAGAGCATGCTGGGCTGGCGTGAATATTTTGTGAGCGACGGGCGCGGCCTCAGCGCCATCGATCCGGCGCTGGCGCCGCTGCCGGCCTACTTGGGCGTGATCGGCATGCCCGGTTTGACGGCCTACGTCGGCCTGCTTGACATTGGGCAGCCCAAGGCGGGGGAGACGGTCTTTGTCTCGGGCGCGGCCGGTGCGGTTGGCTCGGTTGTCTGTCAGATCGCCAAGATCCAGGGCTGTCGCGTGGTGGGCAGTGCGGGCTCAGACGCCAAGATCGACTGGTTGCTCGGGACGGCCGGCATTGACGGCGCGTTCAACTACAAGACGACGCCGGTCGCCGCCGGTGTCGCCAAAAATTGCCCCGACGGGATCGACGTCTACTTCGACAACGTGGGCGGCGATCATCTGGAAGCGGCGCTCGGTCGCATGAACGACTTTGGCCGGATTCCCATCTGTGGCGCCATCGCCCAATACAATGCCACGGCGCCGACGCCCGCCCCGCGTAACCTGGGCCTCATGATATCCCGGCGACTCTTGCTCCAGGGCTTCATCGTCTCGGACCACGGCGACCGTATGGCTGATTTTTATCGCGACATGGGCCAGTGGATCGCTTCTGGCCAGATCAAATGGGAAGAGACGGTCTACACCGGCATTGAGAATACGGTTCCTGCCTTCCTGGGTCTCTTCAGCGGCGAAAATCTGGGCAAGATGGTTGTTGCGCTCTGATGGTCGCGCCGATTCTGGTCTCGGGCCTGATCAATATCGAGACCAGGATCGGCATCGACGGTTTCCTGCTGGCCTACAGCCCGGTCAACTATCCGTTCTTTGGCGTCAATAGCTCCGTGTCGGGCGTGGGCTACAACGTAGCCAAAGCATTGACCGTGTTGGGCAATCCCGTACGCTTTTGCTCGCTGATCGGTCGCGATCTGGCCGGCGGGCAGGTACGGGTAGCCCTGGCGGCCGACGGCATAGACGATCGCTACGTGCGCGACGAATTGGACGCAACGGCCCAGTCGGTCATTCTATATGATCCGGACGGCCGGCGGCAGATTCATACCGATCTCAAAGACATTCAAGATCATCTTTATCCGCGCCGCTTCTGCATCAGACGGTTTTCTCACCGCACCGAACTCCAGCCCCCCTCCGCACTCCCCACTCTACATTCCGCATTCCGCATTCTCCCACTCCGCACTCCCCAAACCTGTCCATCTGACCAGGAACGAACCCCATCCCCTGTCCAGCGAAAAACTCCCCACCTAGCCGATCCCGCCCCCATCAAAATCGACTACACTGTGGGCACGCATGGTTAAGCCATGCCGAATGACCTCCTTGTGACACGGGCGCCCGGCTGCAACGTGTGAACAAAGATTTGTGACTTCGGGTGGGTAAAAAATTGTGCCGGGCGCCCTTGGTCTTGTCTGCAATCGGTCAATAAATCATCACAGCCGCTATGCCGTGCTGCAGCTTGCTGCACTCCCCGCACGCATCTGGCGGCTTTCCTTATATTATGCCCAATAATTTGGGACATTTGTCACTCGCGCTTTCGAACGATTTCTGCTAGCCTTACCTTTAACCTGAAAAAGCTCTCCAAACGCTTTTCTTTCGCCATTGTTTGTGATTCAATTCACAATTGAGCCGATATCTTATTACACCGATCGGAGATCTAACCTATGGCTGCAAGTAGTGTGGCGAGGAGTCACCCCAAGCGGCGCGTGGAGCAGGCGCACCCGAGCGGCGACCCCCGCTTCAAGCTCATCGACCGAACGCTCAAGCGCTTCCAATATCAGCAGGACGCGCTGATCGAGGTCCTGCATACCGCGCAGGAGGCGTTTGGTTTTCTAGAAGACGACCTGCTTATCTATGTCGCCGCGCCAGCTCAAATTGCCCCTCAGTTGGGTCTATGGCGTGGCGACCTTTTACCACTTCTTTTCGCTGGATCCTCAGGGCGAGCACAATTGCATTGTCTGCATGGGGACTGCCTGCTACGTAAAACGCGCGGCCGAGGTTGTGGCGGCGCTGCAGCGTGAGTTTGGCATCGAGGCCGGCGAGACCACGGCGGACGGTCAGTTTAGCCTGGCCACCGCGCGCTGTCTCGGCAGTTGCGGCCTGGCCCCCGTGCTGGTCGTGGATGGAGAAGTGGTGGGCCGGGAGACGCCTGAATCCGCGCTGGCGCGCGTGCAGGAATTGTTGGGCATCATGGAAGTGCAACAGCAATAGAACGCAGGTCTAGCGGACCCCGCGGATCCGCGTTCTATCACCTTTTTTCGGAGGCAAGATCGTATGAATCGCGCCGATTTAGAGCTCATGGGCGAACGCGAGCGCCAGAAGCAAGCAGCTTTCCGCTGCCGTTTGCTCTGCTGCGCCAGCACGCCCTGTCTTTCGTCCGGCGGGACGGCCGTGCAGGAAGCGCTGCTGACCGCCGTGGCCGAGCAGGGGCTGGATGCTGAAGTTGAAGTGGTAGCGACGGGCTGCATGGGGCCATGTAGCCGGGGCCCGGTCGTTACTGTACAGAATGGTGAGGAAGATGCAACGGTCTATGAAAATGTGACGCCGGAGGTGGCCAAGTCGATTGTCACCCGCCACGTCATGCAGAGCGAGCCGGTGCAAGAGCATATGCTGCCCGGCGACATTCCATTCTTTGCCAAGCAGGAAAAGGTCGTGCTCTCCAACAGCGGCCTCATCAATCCCGAACGCCTGGAGGACTATGTCGCCCAAGGCGGCTATGGCGCATTGGCCCATGTCCTGCGCGAGATGACGCCCGAGGAAGTTTGCCGCGAAATCGTGGCCAGCGGTCTGCGCGGGCGGGGTGGCGCAGGCTTCCCGGTGGGCCTCAAGTGGGAGATGGTGCGCAAGGAGCACGCCGACCGCAAGTACGTCGTCGCCAACGGCGATGAGGGCGATCCGGGCGCCTACATGGACCGCACACTCATGGAGTCGGATCCCCACCGCGTGCTCGAAGGCATGGCCATTGCCGGCTACGCCGTGGGCGCCGAGCAAGGCTTCCTCTATGTGCGCGGTGAATATCCCGTGGCCGCTAAGCGGCTGGAGCGGGCCATTCGCGCGGCCGAGCGACGCGGTCTGCTTGGCAGCCGCATCCTCGATAGCGGCTTCAATTTCCGCATCGATATCCGGATCGGCGCCGGGGCCTTTGTCTGCGGTGAAGAGACCGCATTGATGGCCTCGATCATGGGGAAACGCGGCCAGCCGGTGGCGCGGCCGCCCTATCCGGCCCAGAGCGGCCTGTGGGGCAAACCGACGCTGATCAACAACGTGGAGACCTTTGGCAACATTGCGCCGATCGTTAACGGCGGCGCGGAGTGGTATGCCGGCATCGGGACGGAGAAGAGCAAGGGGACCAAGATCTTCGCCCTGGCCGGCGATGTGGTCAACACGGGCCTCATCGAAGTGCCCATGGGCATCACCCTGCGCGAGATCGTTTACGACATCGGCGGCGGGATCCCCGACGGGCTCGACTTCAAGGCTGCACAGACGGGCGGACCCAGCGGCGGCTGCATTCCGGCCGAATTTTTGGACACGCCGGTCGACTACGAGAGCCTGCGCCAACTCGGCTCCATCATGGGCTCGGGCGGTCTGATCGTCATGGACGAGAAGAGCTGCATGGTCGATGTAGCCAAGTTCTTCATGGAATTCTGCATGGATGAGAGCTGCGGCAAATGCGTGCCCTGTCGCGTCGGGACGGTGCAGATGTATCGCCTGCTCGACCGGATTACCGACGGCAGCGCCACCCAGGCGGATTTGGAAATGCTGCGCGATCTGTGCGTCATGGTCAAGGAGACGAGCCTCTGCGGGTTGGGGCAGTCGGCGCCGAATCCGGTGTTGAGTACGCTCCACTACTTCATGGACGAATATGAAGCACACATTGTGCGGCGCGAGTGCTTGGCCGGCGTGTGCGAAATGACCGAAGTGCCGGTCCAGGAATTGGCCGGCGTGCTGCGTGAACCGGCCGTCGCGGTCGTGGCGCAGACAAATGGCGGCGATCCGGCGGGAGCCGTCGACGCCAAGGAGGAGGCAGACTGATGGCAGTTGTCACACTCACAATTAACGATGAACTGGTCAGCGCACAAGAAGGGGAGTCGCTCCTCGCTGTCCTGCGCGAGAATGGCATCGAGCTGCCGACGCTCTGTCACCTGGACGGGCTCTCCGATCGTGGCGCGTGCCGCCTTTGCATGGTCGAGATGGCGGGCAGCAACAAGTTGTTGGCTGCGTGCGTGACGCCGGTCCAGGAAGGCATGACGGTCTCTACCCATAGCGATCGCCTGGTCAAGTATCGCAAAATGATCCTTGAGCTGCTCTTTGCCGAGCGCAATCACGTCTGTGCGGCGTGCGTCATGAATGGCAACTGCGAACTCCAGTGGGAGGCCGCAACCATCGGCATGGATCATGTTCGCTTCGACTACCTGAGCCCGGATCTGCCCATGGATGCGTCCCACGAACGCTTTGTGATCGATCACAATCGCTGCATCTTGTGCACGCGCTGCGTGCGCGTCTGTGACGAGATCGAAGGCGCCCACGTCTGGGACGTCATGGGGCGGGGCGTGAATAGTCGGATTATCTCCGATCTGAATCAGCCTTGGGGCACCAGCATGGCCTGCACAAGCTGCGGCAAGTGCGTGGCCGTCTGCCCGACCGGCGCACTCTCGAACAAGGGCGCGACCGTAGCGGAAATGGAAAAGCAGCACGACTTCCTGCGCTGGATTTTGGACGGGCGCGAGAAGAATATGTGGAACTATGCCGGGGAAGGTGACTGATGAGTAAAAAGAAAAAGGTGCGGTTGGCCACAGCATGGCTGGGCGGTTGCTCCGGCTGCCATATGAGCTTTCTCGATCTGGATGAACTCCTGATTGATCTGGCCGATGCCGTGGAACTGGTCTACAGCCCCATCGCCGACGTCAAGGTATTCCCGGAAAATGTGGACGTGACGCTGGTCGAGGGTGCAGTCGCAAACGTAGATAACCTGGAGTTGGCGCAGCAGATTCGGGCGCGCAGCAAGCTGGTCGTCAGCTTCGGCGATTGCGCGGTGACGGGCAACGTCACCAGCCTGCGCAACAAGCTGGGCGTCGACGATCTGTTGACCAAGGTCTATGCCGAAGGGCCGGGCAGCGTACCGCGCGGCGGCGAGGCCGATGAGATCCTGCCGCGGCTGCTGCCCAAAGTCTTGCCGCTGCATCAGGTTGTACCCGTCGACGCCTTCATTCCCGGCTGCCCGCCCGATCCGGATCGGATCTGGGCCGCGGTGAGCGCACTGCTCCAGGGTGAGCCAGTGATGCTGGAGCCGGAGATGAGAACGTTTGGCTAGCTCTGAGCGCAGCGCGCGGAGGACGATGCTGCATTGCAGCGTGTGGCCTGTCCGGCTGCTCAATTCGGACCACGCGTTCCGCGTTTCACATTCCGTATGCAATCGGGAGATGTGTGATGACACAAACAGTAGTCATTGACCCTGTGACACGCATTGAGGGTCATGCCAAAATAACGCTTCATTTAGACGATGCCGGCCAAGTGGATGATGCACGTTTCCACGTAACCGAGTTTCGAGGATTCGAAAAATTCTGCGAGGGACGCAGTTTCTGGGAGATGCCGGGCATTACGGCCCGCATTTGCGGCATCTGTCCGGTCAGTCACCTCATGGCCTCTTCAAAGGCCGGCGACGCAATTCTGGGCGTGCAGATTCCCGCCACCGCGGACAAGCTGCGGCGCCTGATGAATTCGGGCCAAATCGTGCAGAGCCATGCGCTGAGCTTCTTTCATCTCAGTGGGCCCGACCTGCTGCTGGGCATGGAAAGCGATCCGGCGCTACGCAACGTCATGGGGCTGATCGCCAAATACCCGGACGTGGCGCGCAATGGTATCCGCCTGCGTCGCTTTGGTCAGAAGGTGATTCGCCTATTGGGCGGCCAGAGCGTGCATCCGGCGTGGACGGTGGCCGGCGGCGTGCGCCTGCCGCTCAGCGACGAAGATCGCAGCACGATTCGCCGTATGCTGCCCGAGGCCTTCGACATTGTCGACCTGGCGCTGGATCTCTTCAAAGAGTCGATGGAGACCTATCACGACGAGAGCGTCATGTATGGCAACTTCCCCAGCTTGTTCCTGGGGCTGGTGACGCCCGACGGCGGGCTGGAGCACTATGACGGCGTGCTACGCGTCGTCGACTCCGACGGCACGGTAGTGGAGCCGGGTCTTGACCCTGCCCGCTATCGGGAGATCATTGGCGAGGCCGTGGAGCCCTGGTCCTACCTGAAGTTTCCGTATTACCGCCCGGCGGCTGAGCGCGGCTACAACGGCGGCGAACGGCCGGACAACTTCTACTGGAATGGCATGTATCGCGTCGGACCGCTGGCGCGTGTCAACATCTGCGACTTTGCGGGGACGCCGCGGGCCGATGACGAACTGCGCGAGTTCCGCCGATTGGCGCCGCGTGGCAAGCTGGTGACCAGCAGCTTCCACTATCACTATGCCCGACTGATCGAGATTCTCTTCTGCCTGGAAAAGATCGCCGCGACGGTCGATGATCCCAATATTACGAGCGACCATGTGCGCTCCAAAGCGGGGGTCAACCAGCGCATCGGGATTGGCGTAAGCGAGGCGCCTCGTGGTACGCTATTTCACGAATATCACGTGGATGACAATGGCATCCTTGAGCGCGCCAACATGATCATTGCGACGGGCCAGAACAATATGGCCATGAATCGCACGGTTAAGCAGATTGCCCAGCATCACATCGATGGGCGTGAGCTAACTGAAGGCGTCTTGAATCGCATTGAGCACGGCATCCGCCTCTACGATCCGTGCCTCAGTTGCTCGACGCATGCCGTAGGCCAGATGCCGCTGCACGTGCAGCTCTTTGGCCCCGACGGATCGCTGGAGGACGAAGCGATCCGTAACTGAGGATCGATGACGCAACGACGCTACCGATTGATTATTGGATATGGAAACAGCCTGCGCCGTGATGACGGCGCAGGCCTAATCTTGGCGAAGCGCCTGGCCGCCGAATGGGAGAGCCAGGGGCATGACGTCCGTACCATGCTGGTTCAGCAGTTGACGCCGGATCTTGCCTATGACATCACCGCCCATGATGTCGAAGTCACCATCTTTGCCGATGCTCGAATCGCCCTGGAAGACGATGATCTGGCGCCGCATGAGATTCGCATCGAACCCATTCCTCAAACGTATGCAAAGACTGGGCTTGGCCACCACATGGATGCGGCCGAGCTCATGACTTATGGGGAGTTGCTCTATCGCAAGCGCCCACCGGCCTGGATCGTGACGGTTCCCGGCAGTGATTTCGCCTTTGGTGAGGGCTTGAGTCCGGCAGTTGAGGCGCTGCTCGGCCAAGATGGTATAGCGGCTGTGGCGAAAAAGCTCGACAAACAAGTTTGTAAGCAAATCCGGGGTCGTACGCGCCGCTAAGTTAAGTTGCTGCGGATGAGGTGTGCCCGCGTTCTCGACCGTCGTCCGACCTGCCGTAAAACCACAGAATACTGGCCAAGTGACTAGGTAACAACTCTGCTAGTGGCTAGTGTTTGGCCTCGTTTTCCGCTGGTAGAGTGCCCCGCATCTCTGTCTGGCCATATAAAAGCGCTACGTTTATTGGGACGGCGCGCGCTGTCGTCAGCTTCATTGATTTCATGCGCTGCTGCATTTGTGCAACAACACACGTGTGCAGTTGCGATGACAAACTTTGTAGGCTACACTACGGTCGCTCTGTTACAGACACGACGATCTGTTTGGTACGACATCAAGTTATGCGCACTATCGCTCAAGTTGATCACCCGCAGTGGAACGAAGGCGGATTCAAACTATCCTATCTCTGGCTTTCGTTGCTGGCCTTGCCCATCTTGGCCGTCATGGGATTCGCCATTTTTCAACCGATTCAAGTTTTGCCTCGAATTTCGTTGGCCCCGGGCTTTGCCTTCACCGATCAGGACGGCAACCGGCTGACCAACGAGGATTTGCGCGGCAAGTTCGTGTTCTACACCTTTACACGTACCGGCTGTACGGGTGACTGTCCTGATCCGGCTGTCGCCATGCGTGAAATGCAGGAACTCGTCGCAGGGTTGGATACCGGCGGTCTCCCGGTCGAGTTTGTGACGATCTCATTTGACCCGAAACATGATACGCCCGAAAAACTCCAGGCGTATGCGGAATCTCTGGACGCAGATCTGTCCAACTGGCATTTCGTTACCGGTGATCCGACCCGTCTCAAGAACGTCATCGGCGGCGGGTTCAGCACCTATTACGAGGAGATGGAGGACGGATCCTTCAAGTTTGACCCGGCCTTTGTACTCGTCGACGGGTGGGGCATTATTCGCTCCAAGTATAAGACGTCAGCGCCCGACCCCGCGATCATTGAGCGGGATATCGGCTTGCTGGCCAAAGAATTGACCAACAGTGAGGGCGTGAATCGCTTCGCCTACGAAGCCGCCCACTTGTTTCTTTGTTATCCCGACTAATCACAAGTATCGCGTCGTTATTGCTCGTTACGCGGTCTCAACAATCGTGAACCATGTCTACAACCGGCCTGCATGACCCGAACCATTCTGAGCCGATAGCGGATGACCATCGCGCCTGGTGGCAGCGCGCCCCAAGGATACTTTGGTACTCACTGCTTGCCCTCTGCATCCTGGCCTTTGCCGGCTTTGTCGTCTTGCGGATGCGTCCACCGGAACTGCACGGTGTGGTGCTTCAGTCTCCCCAACGCGCCACCGATTTCACGTTGACCGCTTCGAGCGGCGAGCCGTTGAGCCTCAGCGACTTGCGCGGACAGCACGTTTTGCTCTATTTTGGCTACACGTTTTGTCCGGACGTCTGTCCGACTACGCTGGCCGATCTGCGCATGATGGCGCAGGACCTCGGTGAAAAGACCATGGAGGACGTCCAGGTTGTCATGGTCTCGGTTGATCCGGAACGGGATACACCCGAACGACTTGCCCAATACATGAGTTTCTTCGACCCGACCTTCATCGGCATGACCGGCCCGTTGGAAGAAATTGACGCTGCCGCAACGCAGTTCGGGGTCTATTACGAGCACAACAAAGTTGAGGGCGCGTCCGAGTATCTGGTGGATCACACCAGCACGGTGACGCTGATCGACGACGACGGCTATGTACGCATGGTCTTTCCATATGGTACGCCGGGCGAAGCGATTGCCGGCGACCTGCGCTACATGATGCGTCGCTAGGCCGCAAGCGGGCCAGAAGCGGCATTGGGCCGTAGTGACACTGGCCTGTAGCGACACCGAAGATGTGGTTTACAAACTTCTTGTTTGTTGATTAATTGGTTTGTTGGTTAATTGATTACAGGGCACGATTTGAGGAGGACTGTCACTGTGAAAGATGTTAAGACGCCCATGGGGACAATTGCACTCTTGCTGGGCTACGCGTTTCTCATCGCGTTGCTGTGGGGGAATGCATACTTCACGGTCTTGTCGCGCGGGGTGACCCAATGAGCGAACAAGACAAGCAGGAGAAGAAGGAACTCATCGCCGATTTTTCGGAAGAAGAGACGCACGAAGATGACGCGCAACTAGAAAGTGATGCGCATATGGACGAAGTCGTCGTCGACGATTCGCTCGATAGTGCTGCCGACGAGTCGATCCATGTCGATCGCTATGAAGCGGCCTGGATGCGAATTTCCGTTGGCGTACTGATTGTCTTCTTCATTGCCATCTCGATTTCCAGCTGGGCCATCGGTATTCAGCTGCCGGGCGCCTACGAACGCATGGATCCCAATTCGCTGAATGAGCCGGGCAACCCGTTTGCCGAGCCTGGTCTGCGTGAGCTGGCGCCAGGCAAGTATGAGGCTTACTACCGGGGTCAGATCTGGGTCTTCCTGCCCAACGAGATTACGGTTCCAGCAGGCTCAGAGGTCACGTTCTACGTTACAAGCCAGGACGTAATGCACGGCTTCAAGATTACAAAAACGAACGTGAACGTCATGGTCTTGCCGGGACAGGTCTCGACTTTGAAACATACCTTCGAGGAACCGGGTGAATACCAGATCATCTGCCACGAATATTGCGGGCAGCTTCATCACACCATGTATGCCACGATCTATGTGGAAGGTGATGAGCCGGTGGCGGATGCACAGTAGCCGCCTGGGATGTGAGTAACAGGAAACACGACCTATTCATTTGGGTTGAAGCAATGAGGAGGAACGTATGGCAGTAAGCACTGCACCCGGCACAACCGTTATCGAAGAAATCCAGCCTGTACCGCTGACGCAGGCGGATCTCAACGTGGCCGACCGCATCGCCGGCACCAGCATCGCCATTGCCACCGCGGCGCTGGGCGTTGGCATCAGCTTGGGCGTGATGCAAGGACTTGAGCACGTCGGCATCAATCTTTATCAATATGTGGAGCCGTGGGTCGCATCCTACTATCATGGCTTGACCATGCATGGCGTGCTAAACGCTTTGGTCTGGACGACTTTCTTTATCGTCGGCTTTTTTACCTTTGCGCTGGTTCGCAGCCTTGAACGCCCCTTGCGCTATCCAAAGCTGAATCTGCTGTCCTTGATCGTCATGGTCTTTGGTCTGTTGATGGCAGCTGTGCCGATGTTGACCAACAACGCAACGGTACTCTATACGTTCTACCCGCCGATGCAGGCCGACTGGACGTTTTACATGGGCCTGACGCTTGTCGTGGTTGGCTCCTGGATGGCGGGCTATGGCTATTTCTTCACGCTCCACGCCTGGCGCAAAGAGCACCCCGGCGAGAATCAGCCCTTTATTGCGCTAACCATTTGCATCACCATGGCCATGTGGCAATTGGCCACCCTGGGCGTTGCGGCCGAGATTCTTTTCCTGCTGCTGCCCTGGTCCCTCGGTTGGGTGGCGGGGACTGACCCGCTCTTGGGCCGTACGCTCTTCTGGTTCTTTGGTCATCCGCTCGTCTACTTCTGGCTGTTGCCGGCATATGTTTCCTGGTATGCCATGCTGCCGAAACAGACCGATGGCAAAATGTTTAGCGAACCCTTGGGACGCCTGGTCTTCTGGCTCTTCCTGCTGCTCTCGACGCCGGTCGGCTTCCATCATCAATATACGGACCCCGGCATTCCCCAGGCATGGAAATATATTCACGCCATGTTGACCTATGGTGTGGCATTCCCGTCGTTGGTGACTGCCTTTACGGTCGTCGCTTCGCTAGAGGTCGGCGCCCGTGTTCGTGGCGGCAAGGGGTACTTTGGCTGGATACGCAGGCTCAACTGGGGCAATCCCTCCTATGCCTCCCAAAACCTGGCCATGATTCTTTTTGCCTTTGGCGGCATCAGCGGCATTACCAACGCTTCCTATAACCTGAATCTGGCCGTCCACAATACCATGTGGATCCCCGGCCACTTTCACCTGACTGTCGGTTCGGCCGTGACGCTGACCTTTATGGGGATTGCTTATTGGTTGGTGCCGAAGCTGACCGGGCGCAACCTCTTCGCTCCCTGGCTTGCCCTGGCCCAGGCCTGGACCTGGTTTGTGGGCATGTTGCTCATGAGTAATGCGCTGCATCTGCTGGGCCTGCACACGGGCGCGCCCCGCCGCAGCATGCTCGGGTCTGCACCCTATGCCACGCCCGAGTGGAATCCGTATCTGATGGAGTCTGCCGCCGGCGTTTTGGTGCTGACGGTAAGTGGCATTCTTTTCTTCGTCGTGATCATCGGGACGCTCTTCAACCGCAAGCTTACCGTGCCGATTCGCATGCCGATCGCCGAGCCGCTCGATCCGACGCCGGCGCCCAAATGGCTCGATAACTGGACCCCGTGGGTCGTTGGCGCGATTGCGCTGGTCGTCTTCGCTTATGGTCCGATGCTCTATCAGCTCGTACGCGATATGACCATGTGGTCCCAGCCCTGGCGGGTCTGGTGACAGCACGGATTTGGCCCACCTGGCCAACTGACTAGGTGGTCAACCAAACCACTGACTAGCGATAAACTCCCCACGTGCCCGGCGCAAGTGGGGAGTTTCTTGGTTAGACTGAGGGAGTGCACGCAACGACCATTCGGCCGTTATGTGATCAGACCAAGTGAAGAACATCTTCTGCGGATCGGCAATGGGGCCCAATCGCCCATAAGCTGGCCGTTTTTGTTTGTCAGTGGACCAGTACTCAATTGAACTGTTATTGCAGCGTAAACGATAGAGACGAGAAATGGGGCCGGGGCGTCTGACGATCCTCGGAATTGCTCCGTTTCTCTTTTCTTGTTCCTGATTATCAATAGGTTTGTGTCAATTAAAGGAGATCCCAAAATGGCAACCGCAGTTTCGGAACCCAACCAGTCTCAAGACCAAGGCGAGACCAAACGGTGGGTCTATCTCTTCAGCGATTTGGACGAGCTCTACGAGATCGTTCAGCCGGAGAGCTGGGACCAAGTGCGCTCCCTATTGGGCGGCAAAGGCGCCAATCTGGCCAATATGACCAATTTGGGCGTTCCGGTGCCCCCTGGCTTCACTGTCACCACCGAGGCCTGCAACGCATACATGGATCACGAGCGCAACTTCCCGCCCGGCCAATGGGATCAGGAAGTGGAAGCAATGCATAAGCTGGAGGAGCAGACCGGCAAGATCTTCGGTGATCCCGAGAATCCTCTCCTTGTCTCCTGCCGCTCCGGCGCCAAGTTCTCCATGCCAGGCATGATGGACACTGTGTTGAACATCGGTCTAAACGATGAGACCGCCAAGCGCATGGTCGAGTTGACCGGCGATCCTCGCTTTGTCTACGACTCCTACCGCCGCTTGGTGCAGATGTTTGGTTCGGTCGTTCTGGGCGTGCCCGATGAACCGTTTGAAGAGGTCATCGCCGAGGTGAAGGAAGAACGTGGCGTTAAGGATGACGTTGAGCTATCCGCCGACGAATGGATGCAGATCACCGAGCGCTTCAAGGGTCTGATCCGTTCCTATACAGACAGCGAATTCCCCCAGGATCCCTACAAGCAGCTTGAATTGGCCACACGCGCCGTCTTCAACAGCTGGTTCGGCAAGCGTGCGGTCGACTATCGCAACGCCACCAACATCCGCCACGATCTGGGCACTGCGGTCAACATTCAGACCATGGTCTTTGGTAACATGGGCGAGAACAGCGGTACCGGCGTCGCCTTTACCCGCAATCCGGTCAATGGCGATAAAGAACTCTACGGCGACTATCTCTTCAATGCGCAGGGCGAAGACGTTGTAGCCGGCATTCGCAACACGCTGCCCATTGCCCAGCTCAAGGAAGATATGCCCGCGGTGTATGTGGAGTTCGACGAAATCTGCACGAAGCTTGAGAATCATTTCAAAGAGATGCAGGATGTCGAGTTCACCATCGAACGCGAAAAGCTGTGGATGCTCCAGACCCGTGACGGCAAGCGCACCGCCCGTGCCGCCATCAAGATCGCCGTTGACATGGCCGATGAGGGCATGGTCACCAGAGAAGAAGCCGTCATGCGCGTGAAGCCCGAGCAGGTTGACATGCTGCTCCATCCCCAATTTGGCGGCGCAGTGAAGAGCCAAGCCGCCAGCGAAGGCAAGCGCATCGTGGCCAAGGCCGTCAACGCCAGCCCCGGCGCAGCCGTTGGCCTGGCCGTCTTTGACGCCGATACCGCCGAATCGTGGGGCAAAGAGGGCAAAGACGTCATTATGGTGCGCCCGGAAACGCGTCCCGACGACGTCCACGGCATGATTGCCGCCAAGGGCATTCTGACCAGCCGTGGCGGCGCCACCAGCCATGCCGCTGTGGTCGCCCGCCAGTTTGGCACGCCGGCCGTCTGCGGTGCGGAAGAACTGAAGATCGAGACCGACCATCGCCTCTTCACCGTGCAGGTTGGCGACAACACGTTGGAAGTCAAGGAAGGCGACTGGCTGAGCATTGACGGTGGTACCGGCGAAGTCTTCATCGGTCAGCTGGAAACACAGGATCCCGACTTCGAGAATGAAGCTGAGCTCAATACGCTACTATCGTGGGCTGATGAAATCCGCACGCTGGGCGTCTGGGCGAATGCAGACTATCCCCAGGATGCGCAGCGCGCTCGCCGCTACGGCGCCGAGGGCATCGGCCTCTGCCGCACGGAGCACATGTTCTTCGAAGAAGAGCGTCTGCCCATTGTCCAGCAGATGATCACCGCCCGCAGCAAGGCCCGCCGCCAGAATGCGTTGGACAAGCTGCTGCCTATGCAGCGTGAAGACTTTGAAGGCCTCTTCCGGGCCATGGATGGCCAGCCGGTCATCATCCGCCTGCTCGATCCGCCGCTGCATGAGTTCCTGCCCTCCTATCACGAGCTGGTTTCGGAACTAGCCGACCTCAAGGTGCGCCTCCAGCACTTCCATACCCTCAGCGAGATCGATGACGCCCTGGCGCAGGTCCGCGAGAAGGAAGACATGCTGAGCCGCGTCGAAGCGTTGAGCGAATCCAACCCCATGCTCGGCATGCGTGGCGATCGTCTGGGCATCATGATGCCCGAGATTACAGCCATGCAGGCTCGGGCTATTCTTGAAGCCGCGGTAGCCGTGAAGCGCGATGGGATCGATGTCCATCCCGAGATCATGATTCCGCTTTCCAGCCACGTCAATGAGCTGACGGTACTCAAGCAGGTCGTGGAAGAAGTAGCAGCAGCGGTCTTTGCTGAATACAACACCACCGTTGACTATCTCTACGGCACGATGATCGAGATTCCGCGTGCTGCATTGACCGCGGATGAGATGGCCAGGGAAGCTGAGTTCTTTAGCTTTGGCACCAACGATCTGACTCAGACCACCTTTGGCATGAGCCGTGACGATGCCGAAGCCAAGTTCCTGATTGACTATGTGGAAAACGGCGTGCTGCCTGCCAATCCGTTCCAGGAGCTGGATCGCATCGGCGTGGGCAAGCTGATTGAGATGGCGGTTCAGAACGGCCGCAGCACCCGCCCGGATCTCTCCTGTGGTATCTGTGGGGAGCACGGCGGTGATCCCAGCAGCATTGAGTTCTGCCACCTGACCGGTCTCAACTACGTGAGCTGCAGCCCCTTCCGTGTGCCGATTGCGCGATTGGCTGCCGCCCAAGCTGCGATCGTCAACGCCTAAGGGCGCTCTGTCGCAAATAGAGCGGAGGCACAAACGCTCCCGAAGTTGAACAAGACTCCCTTGGTGCGCTGCCGCATCAGGGGAGTCTTGCGTTTTGACTGTGCAACTTTTTCGTTGATCGTGAATTTGTCTGGAATCTTCCGCTGCGCCGGTGCGCAGCGAAGGGAGTCAAATCGTGCAGATGGTCTTCTTTGTCTTGGATGATCCCGAAAAGTTGGACGACGTGCTCGACGCTTGGCACGAAGCCGGCATTTCCGGCGCCACGATTGTTGACAGCACGGGCATGCACCGGCGGCGCGCGCGGACACTCGGCGCGCGCTATGCCATCGGCTTTCCCCGCTTCATTGAGCGCGCCGAGCAGGACCACTGCACCCTCTTCGTGATCGTGGACGGCCAGGCCGAGGCCCTGCGCTGTCTGGCTGCAGCCGAGTCTGTCATCGGCGACCTCGACAGGGCGAGCACGGGTGTCTTCGCGGCATGGGACCTCACGCTGACCAAAGGCGTGGCCAGATGGGGAGCGGGGGAAAGCGAGGACAAACAGTGACTTGGCTTGTCTTTTCCCTGAGTGCGCTGGTCGTCATCCTTGCCGCCATGAAGTTGGCTGAATATGGCGACGTGATCGCGGTTCGCACCAGCCTGGGTGGCATGTTTGTGGGCACCTTGCTTCTGGCCGGCGCCACCTCATTGCCCGAATTGCTGACGACGATTAACTCGATCAACCAGGCGGTGCCGTCGCTGGCCGCTGGCAACATCTTTGGCAGCTGCATGTTCAACATGTTTATGCTCGCCATCCTCGACCTGGTCGTGCGGCAGACGCGGATTCTGCGCGCCGTGCAGCTGAATCACGCCATTAGCGGTAGTCTGGCCGTATTGCTGGCTGCATTGGCCATCTTCTTCATTCTGGCTGACCTGCCTTACCGGCTGGGATGGGTGGGCGTAGACAGCCTATTGCTCATGGCCGTCTACATTGGCGGCGTCTGGGTGTTGAACAGCAACAACGTAGGCAACACAGATGAAGAACAAAGCCCAGACGACTTGCGCGGCATGCCCAGCCTGCGCACGGGCCTGCTTGGCTTTGCCCTGGCCACGCTGGCGCTGATCGTCGTCACGCCATTTCTCGTGCGCAGCTCGGCCGAAATTGCCGTGCTGCTCGGCGTGAGCGCTGGTTTTATCGGTGCGGCACTGGTGGCTGTGATTACCTCTCTGCCTGAACTTGTCACGACGATCGCGGCGGTGCGCATCGGCGCCTACGATTTGGCGATCGGCAACCTTTTTGGCAGCAACTGTTTCAATATCTTTGCGTTGGCGATCACCGACATCTTTTATACGCAGGGACGCTTTCTGGGCGCCATTACGCCCGTCATGACAATTGCCGCCTTGCTGGGTTTGCTGCTAACATCCATGGGCCTCTTTGGCAACGTCGCCCGCATTGAGCGACGCTTGGGCTTTATCGAGATTGATGCCTTGATCATCGCAGTCACGTATGTGGCCGGCATGTGGTTGCTGTACAGCCGTGGTCTCGTCGCATAAGATTCTTGCAACCAAAAGACTATCGCTGCGTAGTGAGAGCGTGGGACAGCGCAGCCAACCCAGGAGCACTCATCATGAATATATGGGCAATTTTCGCCATCGCGGTTGGCGTGTTGATGATCGGTCAGTGGGTCTATTACCTGCTCAACGGCAAGGCGACGGAACTGCGTACGGAACCTGTTGAGCTGGGGTTTCACCTGCTCTCTGAGCTGGTGACTGCTTTCACGCTGATTATTGGCGGCATCGTTCTGCTGATGGGCCTTCGTTGGGGGCTCGCAATCTACTTATTGGGCATTGGCGCCCTGCTTTACTCGGTCACCAACAGCGCCGGCTATTTCGCCCAGCGCAAGCAGTGGCCGATGGTCGGGCTCTTCGCCGTCCTCTTTATTCTGGGCGTCATGGCGGTGCTACGCGTCTTTGCCTTGGCGGCCTAATCCGAGATGAATCTTATGAACCAACCAATCATCCAGGCGACAGATGTGCACAAAACCTATCGGAGTGGCAAGATCGCCGTTCACGCCTTGCGCGGCATCGACATCGCCATCGATCCGGGCGAGATGGTGGCCGTTATGGGGCCATCGGGCTGTGGCAAGACGACCATGCTCAACTGTCTTTCCGGCTTGGATGAGGTGGACGACGGCCAGGTCTACATCGACGGTGAGGATCTGCTCGCCATGAACGACCGGCGCCGCACCCGCTATCGGGCCGAAAACATGGGCTTTGTTTTTCAGACCTTCAATCTGCTGCCCGTCATCACCGCGGTCGAGAATGTGGAATTGCCGCTGCTGGTGAGTGGCGTGCGGCCGGCGGATGCGCGACGCCGCGCGCTGGAAGCGCTGGCTCAGGTTGGCTTAGCCGATCGCGCCGACCACCGGCCGGCTGAATTGTCGGGTGGCCAACGTCAACGTGTCGCCGTGGCCCGCGCCCTGGTGAACGATCCGGCCATCGTTTGGGCCGACGAGCCCACGGGCAATCTCGATTCAAAATCGGCGGAGGAGGTACTCGCCCTCATGCGTTCTCTCAATCAGGAACAGGGCCAGACTTTCGTCGTTGTCACCCACGACGCCGCCATCGGCAACGCATGCGACCGGGTGATTCGCATGCAGGATGGGGAGGTTGTGGTGGGAGAGGGTTCGGAGCTTGGGGGGGTAGTGGGATCTTAGGGTGGTGGGGTGGATGGGTCGGGGTCTTGAGATGGACAAAACTCTGCGGAGGCTGGCCAGTCCTCAGCAAAGAGCGCAAACGATCCCGACCAATTCCCCCACACCCCCACAACCCTACATACCCCACGACCCTAAGACCCAACCCCCCTACCACCAATCATCTGGACAAACGCTATGTTCTCACTCACTAACTACATGTTCGCTCTCTTGGCCGCGGTCGGGTTGATCCTGCTCTGGTTTGCTTTTCTTTTTGTACGCAACCCAGTCCTGATCAAGATCGGCCTGCGCAATATTCCGCGCCGGCCCGCGCAGTCAATCCTCATCGTGATTGGCTTGACGTTAAGCACGGTGATCATTTTGGCTTCGCTGGCCTTAGGCGACACGCTGAACTACTCGGTGCAGCGCCAGGCCGTCGATGCCTATGGCGCCATTGATCAGGTGTTGGCCCCGCCGGTTTTTTCCTTGCTGGCCGGGATCCAGGATGGCGATGATGAAGCGCTGGCGGATATGGAGGAAGAGTTTTCCCAGCTGACTGCCGGCGGTCTGACGACCGTGCTCTCCATTTTGGATGGCGGCCTGCCCAGTATCAGCGAGGCGCGCTTCCGGGAACTGAAGGCCCAGGCCGAAGACGAACCGCTGATTGACGGCGTGGCCGGCTCAATCCTCTTCCCAACCATCATCCGCAACGTCAACAGCGGCCAGGGTGAGCCGCTGGGCTTTGTCTTTGCCGTCGATGACGATTACGACGAGGCCTTTGGTCTCCAGACGGTGGATGGGGAGCTGGCCGAACTGGAACGCTTGCAGCCCGGCGTGGGCAATATCTTCGCCCAGGCAACCAATCTCTTTGATTTGGCCGGCGAACTGGGGCAGCGCGTCGGGCTGGAGAATGTCAGCGTGTCGCAGGTGGCAGGGCTGACCGCGGCCGTTGGCGCGGCCGCGACGGTGATCGGTGACGAGAACTTTGATCCCGCCGCGCTGGAGATCGATGTGGCCACGCTGCGTGAGCTTGGTATCGACACCACGCCGCTGGAAGAAGCCGGCATTGAGACGCTCAGCCTGGAGACGCTCGGCATCACCCCGGAAGCGCTGGATGAAGCCGGCGTGACCGGCGAGGGTGGATTGCTGGAAACCATTGACATTCCCGGCGTCGACGTTGACGCAGTTCGGCAGGTGACGACCGACCTGCTCGGCTCCCTCAACCTCAATACGTTGGGTCGGGAGCTAGACGAAGTGCTGGCCCAATTTGGGCTCCAGTTGCGTCAGGGCGACGTCTACCTCAACCGCCTGGGCGCGGAGCGACTCAACGCACGCGTGGGCGACGTTCTTGAGGTCTACGTGGGACCGGTGCCGGTCCCCTACCGCGTGGCCGGCATTGTCGAGCAAGCCGGGCCCACGGCTGCCCTCACGCCCGTTGTGGTCATGCCGCTTGCAGAGGCCCAGCAGCTCTTCTTCATGAGTGATCGGGTCAACAACATTCTTGTCTCGAATGAGGGGGACGAACTTTCCGGATTGGTGCATACGGACGAAGTGAGCCGCCGTCTACGTGTACTGGCGCTTGATGAAACCGCGCTGGCCGAGACCGTGGAGATCCTGCGGCGTCCTGCCGTGCGTGCGGCGATCGAGCGCGAGGCCCCGGAAGCGCTCTCCGGGTTTGAGGAGGAATTCGATGGCCCTGCCTTTATCGGCACCGTGATCGAGGATCTGTTCAATCTGGGTGAGTTCAATGAACTGGTCGTCGAACTGCCCGCAGCGCTGGCGGAACCAGGCGCAAACGAGGCGCTGCGCCTTGGCCTTACCAACACCATGGTGCGCGAGTGGCTGCTCGGACTGGACATTCCCCGCGACGACCGGGAGGCGCTGCGTACTTCCATCCGCTCTCTCAACCAGTTTGACGTCATCGACCCCCTCAGCAAGTCGTCTGTCGTCACGGTGGCTGGCGTTGGCGGGACAATCTTTAGCTCGGTCTTTTCACTGTTTGGCTTCTTTTCCGTGCTGGCGGCCATCCTGCTCATCTTTCTGATCTTCGTGATGCTGGCCGCGGAGCGCCGCAACGAAATGGGTATGGCGCGCGCCATCGGCGTGCAGCGGCGACACCTGGTGCAGATGTTTTCCACGGAAGGCCTGGTCTACGACTTTGTAGCTGCGGGCGTGGGCGTACTTGTCGGGCTGCTTGTCTCCTATGCCATGGTCGGCTTTATCGGTGGCCTCTTTAACGATGTCGCCGGTCAGTTCAGCGACTACGGCGGCGTCTTCAGTTTCCGCTTCCGCGCCTCAACGCCGCTCATTGTGATCGCCTACTGCATCGGCGTGCTCTTTACCTTTATCGTCGTGACCATCGCCTCCTGGCGCGTTAGTCGCCTCAACATTGTCGCCGCCATCCGCGACCTGCCCGAGCCCGAACGAAGCGGCCGCTCGTCAACCCTGAGCGTGATTGGCCGCGCAGCCCTCGACCTTCTGCTGGTTGGCGGCGGCATCTATGCCATCACGGTGGGCGTGGATGATCGATTCAGTCTGATTCTGGTCGGCCTCTCCCTGCTCCTGGTCGGCGGCATGTTGCTGCTGGGCTGGCTGCTGGAACGAACATCTTGGCGCCGCGAGCAGATTCAACGACTGGTCTACACCGTGATCGGCCTGGGATTGCTGCTGATCTGGGCCGTGCCCTGGTGGTCGGTGCTCGACGCGACGGGAAGCGAAGAAATCGCGCAGCTTGCGTCGGATGGCCCGTGGGTGCTCATCCGCCTGGGGCTCACGGGGCCGTTGATCATTTTGGGTGCGATCCTGGTCATCATGTTCAATGCCGACGCCTTGACCTGGACCATCAGCCGGCTGCTGGGCGGTATCGGTGCGCTGACGCCGGTGCTCAAGACGGCTATCGCCTATCCGCTGAGCACGCGCTTTCGCACGGGGATTGCCATGCTGCTCTTTGCCATGGTGATTAGCACCGTCACGCTCATGGCGGTAGTCATTGATGCCACCCAGACCCTGGTGACGCCCGATAGCGAGCGCAACGCCGGCTTTGAAATCGGCACCTCGTTCTCGCTGCTCAGCTTCTTCAATCCGCTGGACGATCTGGGCGCGGCCATTGCGGCCAATCCGGAGTTCCCAGCCGAGCAGGTGGCCGCCATCGGCGCGATTGCCACCGCACCCGTAGAGGCCCAGCGCAGCGATCAGAATGACGATTCCTGGCGCTTCCTGCAGATGGTGGGTGTGAATGAGGATTATCTGGAGCAGGCTGAGGCAACATATGCCTTCGCGCTGCGTGCCCCCGGTTATGCAGACGATGCCGCCGTGTGGGATGCGCTGCGCACGCGCGACGATGTGGCCATTCTGACGCGCGACCAGGTCTTCGCCACGCTCGACAACAGCACGGAAAGCGATGAGTTACCCTTCTTTGTCGATCCGGAAGATCGCGAAGAGTTCGAACGCGAGTTTCAGCCCGAACGTCGCCTCTTTAATGATTTTGCCCTCGACAGCGCGACGTTGCCGCCAGTCATGCTGCGCCTGCGACCGTTGCCCGATGGCTTTGAGGCCGAATTTGAATTTGATCGCGCTGAAGCCGATGCGGCTCCGGCTCAGGATGTGGAGATCATTGGCGTATTGGAGAACCCGAGCGTCCTGGCCGACAGCGGCGTGCAGCTTGGTCCTGCGGCCTGGGCGCGGGTGACGGGCGAGCCTTACACGGGCGATGAGTATTATCTCAAGGTAGTCGATGGCGCGGACGTGGGGGAAGTGGCCCAGCAAGTCGAGCGGACCTTTCTGAGCAGCGGGCTCAACGCCTTTGTGCTGGCAGAACAGTTTGCCCAAGGGCAGGCGTTGACGCGCGGGATCTTGCGTCTCTTCCAGGGGTTTATGGCGCTGGGGCTGCTCGTCGGCATTGCCGCGTTGGGCGTCATCATGACCCGGACTGTGGTCGAGCGCCGGCAGCAGGTGGGCGTCATGCGTGCGATTGGCTTTCAGCCGCACATGGTGGCCTTCTCATTCCTCTTTGAAGCCAGTTTTATCGCGCTCTCAGGCATTCTGATCGGCACGATGGCCGGCGTTTCGCTGGGACGTCAGATCGTTCTGGCATTCTATACCGCGCTGGCTGGTGACGCTGTCTTGCCAATCCCGTGGCTGCAAATTGGCGGGGTTGTGCTGCTGGCCTATCTCTTTGCGCTCCTCACAACCGTCATCCCGGCCTATCAGGCCGCGCGCATCTATCCGGCCGAGGCATTGCGCTATGAGTAAGGACTCCTGGGCCGGATCGTCCAGCGAGGAGTGAGACGGCGACCATTCCGTTCGTACACCGCTCTCCCAATGGAGTGCGCCCATCGAGGACCGTCGGCACATGTGTGAACCGTAGCATCGATTCATCGCCCTTTGTCAGACTCTCCGCATCCTATGTGCCATCGGTCACCGGCGCCTGATGCCCCGAAACATTGTGCACTGTATGGCACCTATGACGAATCCACCACTTCTCCAATTCCACGCCCCAGAAGACAACCGTACTGAGCGCCAATGCAATCGTTAGATCCAGCGGCGACAGCGCCTGGGTCTTGAAAATATTCTGCAGGAAGGGCACATAGGTCACCGCCATCTGCAATACAAAGGTGAGCAATACGGCGCCCAGCAGCGGCTTGTTTGACCAGAAGCCAATGGTGAAGAGCGAATCGCGATCCGAACGAATCGCCAGCACGTGCCCCATCTGCGACAGGGTCAACGTGGTGAAGACCAGCGTCTGCCATGCGGGATGGTCTGTGCGCCACGCCCACCAGCCGACCAGCAGCGACACCAACCCCATCAACAGGCCCACCCAGACAATGTGGCGGCCCATCCCGCGACCAAAGATATTTTCACTCGGGTTGTAGGGCGGTCGCTGCATGGTGTCCCGTTCCTTGGGTTCCACGGCCAGGGCCAGCCCGGGCAGCCCGTCAGTGACCAGGTTGATCCACAGAATCTGCAGCGGCAACAGCGGCAAGGGCATCCCCACAAAGGGCGCCAGCAGCATGACCCAGATCTCGCCCATGTTAGAGGTCATCGTGTACTTGATGAATTTGCGAATGTTGTCGTAGATGCCGCGCCCTTCTTCGACGGCGGCGACGATGGTGGCGAAGTTGTCGTCCAGCAGCACCATGTCGGCCGCTTCCTTGGCGACGTCGGTGCCCGTGATGCCCATGGCGACGCCGATGTCGGCCTTCTTGAGCGCCGGCGCATCGTTGACGCCGTCGCCGGTCATGGCCACGAACTCACCCTTGGCTTGCAGGGCTTCGACGATTCTTAGCTTGTGCTCGGGCGAGACGCGGGCAAAGACGGAGACCTCCTCCACCTGCGTGGACAGCGCATCGGCAGAGAGATCGGCCAGTTCACGCCCGGTCAACACATGGTCGTTCTGCGCGATCCCCAACTCCTGGGCAATGAACTGGGCCGTTAGCGGGTGGTCGCCCGTGATCATGATGGAGCGAATGCCGGCATCGACGGCTGTGCTGCACGGCAGCGCGCACTTCAGGTCGCGGCGGGTCGATCATGCTGATCAGGCCAATGAAGACCATGTCGCTGCTCCAGGACAGCTTCGTCGGTCGCATCGGGCTGCTTATCCAGCGGACGAAAGGTCACGCCTAGCACACGCTGCCCCTCTTGCGCCAGTCGATTGTTGGCTTCGATGATGCGCTGACGATTTTCGTCCGTCATGGCCATGGCCTCGTTGCCGGCCCAGACTTGGCTGGAGAGATCGAGCAGCAGATCCACCGCTCCCTTGCAAAAGGCCACATAGGGCGAATCATGCCAGGGAGCGTCGGTCTCGTCTGGTTCAACTGCCATGTGATGCACGGTCGTCATGCGCTTGCGCTCGGAAGTGAAGGGCGCTTCAGTCACGCGCGGCCAGCGGCTGTCCAGGTTGGCCTTCTCCATGCCAAGCTGGGCCGCGGCGATCAGCAGCGCACCCTCGGTGGGGTCGCCGACTGCGCGGAAACGCCCATCTTCCTTCCTCGGACGGTTCCAGCACGGCGTCGTTGCAGAGCGCGGCGGCCTTGAGCAGCAGGTCCAGGCTGCGCACATGGGTTTGCGCCTCCGGGCTGAAGATGGCATCCATCACTGGAATGCCATGGTCGAGCAGGCTGTCATACTGCTGCTGCGCGCCCGAAACATCCAGCGCAGTGACGGTCATGCGATTTTCGGTGAGGGTGCCCGTTTTGTCCGAGCAGATGACAGTGGCAGAGCCGAGGGTCTCCACCGCGGGCAGCTTGCGGATGAGCGCGCGTCGCTTGAGCATACGTTGGGCGCCCAGCGCCAGGGCGATGGTCACGACCGCGGGCAGCCCCTCGGGCACCGCGGCCACGGCCATGCTGATGGCGGTGAGAAACATGAGACGCAGTTCTTCGCCGCGCAGCAATCCCAGGCCAAAGACGACGGCGACGATGACCAGGGCCGCCGCAGCCAACCCGCGCCCCAATTGGGCAAGACGACGTTGCAAGGGCGTCGGCTCGCGTTCGACTGTTTGCAGCAGGTCGGCGATATGCCCAAGCTCGGTCTGCATGCCTGTCTCGGTGACCACGGCCACGCCGCGTCCGTAGGTGACGGTTGTGCCCATGAAGAGCATGTTGTGTCGGTCGCCCAAGAGCAGGTTCTCTTGTGTGAGCACATCGGGACTCTTGTCCACCGGCTGCGATTCGCCTGTGAGCGCGGCCTCTTGCGTTTGCAGACTGGCGCTCTCCAGCAGGCGTGCGTCGGCCGGCACCGCCGCTCCGGCCTCCAGCAACACGATATCGCCGGGTGTCAGATCCGTCGAGGTAATCTCGCGGAGGTGGCCGTCGCGGCGAACGCGGACGATCGGGACGGCCAGCTGCTTGAGCGCGGCCATGCGCGCGTTCCGCCCTGATATTCCTGGCTAAACCCCAGGATGGCGTTGAGCATCACAATGGTCATGATGGCGACTGCGTCTTTGAAGTCGCCAATCGCCGCAGAGATGATGGCCGCCACGATGAGCAAGATCATCATGGCGCCCATCAATTGATCTTTCAGAATGAGCCACGGGCTTTTTGCCCGCGTTCGACCAGTTGGTTGGGGCCGTACTGGGCCAGGCGACGCTCGGCTTCTGACTGGCTCAAGCCCTCCGCGCATTGGTGTTTAGATCCTGTAGCACGCTGTCGCACTCTCTTTGAAACCAGGCAGACATTTATACCTCCTGTCAATGGAAGGATTGACAACCTTGTACCAATATTCTCTTTTCGGCGGTTTCGGCCATCATTTCGCGGATGATGGAGCGTCCAGCCCGAGATCACGCGTCACGGGCGTCTTGAATCCGTCAGGCTTCACAGTCAACACTGAGCAATCGACGTGGCGCAATACATCTTCGGCGGTGTTGCCCATGATCAACCCCGCCACGCCTGTACGACAGACCGTGCCCATGACCAGAAGGTCGATTTTCTGGCTACGCACCAACTTAGGGATCATCAATCGAGCCTCCCCCTTCACCAGATGTACTTTGTGAGGCAAGTGGCTCAAGTCATGCCGGCTAAGAAGCGCATCAAGGTGTCGCTGCTGTTCCTCACGGACTTCATGCAACAGCCGGTTCATTTCAATCTGGGTAACATTTGTCTCTTGCCAGCGGAAGATCGACTCATATTCGAAGGTCCAGGCATGAACGACACGGAGATCTGCGCCATATTGTCGGGCCAGCGATGTGGCCAACTGCATGATTTTGGCATCGAGCGCAAAGTGATCCGTGTGCGCGGGATCAGGATCCACTGCAGCCATAACACGTCGAAACGGCCCAGCCCGTGTTGGCTTGAGCACCCAAACCGGGCATGGACATTTGCGCATCAAATGCATGGCGGTGCTGCCGAATAGCGCCCTGCGCAGCCCATCGCTGCCTTCTGCACCGATGATCACTAGATCATGCCGGGCGGAGAGGACCTGGCGGATGATCTCCAGGAAAGGTGTACCATACAATACCCGCACTTCGACCTGAACGCCGCTGTCCCGCAACGACGCAACCAGGCCGACCAGCTGACTACGGCGTTTTTCAACGATTTGTTCCTGAAACTGGGTGGACAACTTCGACGCCGCAAGCAGACGCACGGAGTGGGGTATTTCTTTGACCACAGCGGCCACAGTTAGCCGAGCCTCATTCTGCAGACTCAACATGCTGGATTCCTCAAGAACGACGTGATTGTCGCTGACGTCATCGACGATGATAAGGATATTTCGAAATCTACGCATTTTTCTGCCCTCCAGTGGCGGCCTTGTCGTTTTGAACAGAACCAAGGACGGCATTGGTCAGCACATGCAATTGGAGAATGCGCCGAGGTGATGCGCAGTCGGTATGGCATCGCCTCGTCGCTACCCGCATATAGGCGACATCTGCCCAACGTCATGACGGCAGCATGGAAATTCTGGCGACTTTGTTCACCTATCAACATATATGATTCGAAATGGGCCGGCTATGAGGAAAAACCTGAGATTGGTTCGGGAGAAACCTGAAATTGACTGGGGAAAGACGAGTAAGGGAAGATCGGCGATCGGAGTAAAAACAAACATGGGGCGCCCTGCATGTCTGCTCGACAGCAAACTCAGCCTACTCCAGTGTCACCAATCCGATCCGGATGGCAAAGCGCACCAGGCCGGTGACATCGTGTATGTCGAGGCGTTCCATCAGTTGAGATCGGTGACTTTCCGCGGTCTTGACGCTGATATGCAGAATCTGTGCAATCTCTTTCATCGAGCGGCCTTCAGCGATCAGCTGAAGCACTTCCCGCTGGCGTGCTGTCGAGCGCGTCGAGCATGCCGCCGCCGCTCCCGACGAGTTGGATATAGTCTTGCAACACACGCTTCGAGATCGATGGGCTGAGATACATCTCATCCCGCACAGCAGCCTGCACGGCTATCCGCAGTTCGGTGGTTGCTGCATCCTTTAACAGATAACCGGAGGCGCCGGCACGCAGCGCCTGGATGACATATTCTTCAGTGGTATACATCGAGAGGATCACCACACGAACGTTGGGATAGTCGCGGGTAATAAGCGCCGTTGCCTCCAGGCCGTTGAGACTGGGCATCTTAACGTCCATTAGCACTACATCAGGCCGTAACAGTTCGACCAGATGCAGGGCCTGGCGACCGTCGTCTGCTTCGGCAACGACTTCGCAATCGTCAAGTTTCTCCAAGAGCGCGCGAAAGCCCGCCGCGGACCAGAGCGTGGTCGTCAGCGATCAAGATGCGAATCGCGCTCATAGTGACACACTTCGCTCGTTATCGTCATCAGCAGTCAGAACCATCTGCGGCGGAAAGCAAGCGCATACGAGCGTACCCGCGCCGGGTGACGACGAAATCGTCAGGCGGCCGTTGACGATGTCCACCCGCTCGCGCATGCCGAGGAGTCCAAAGCTTTCGCCCCGTGAGGCACACGCCTGAGCCGCAACAACGTCGAAGCCGCTACCATCGTCACGGATCGTCAGGCATAATTCATTCTCCCACGTCAGTTGGACCCAGACTTCACGCGCCCGTGCATGCCGAACGACATTTGTGAGAGCCTCCTGGGCAACACGAAAGCATGTCGTCTCCAGAGTCGGGGCCAGGTGCCTTCCAAGATCCTCAGCCTTGAAGTGCACCATAAAACCGGCCACGCGTGCCTGACGGGCAACATACCAGCGTAGTGCAGCGACCAATCCAAGGTCGTCAAGCAAAGATGGGCGGAGATCGAGCGAAAGGTTGCGCACCTGCTCCAGCGCTCGTTCGACAATTGCGACGCTCTCGCCGAGGCGGGCGCTGGCCTCGATATTTCCAGATAGGCGCTGAACCGCCTGCAAGTTCATCTTGACAATCGTGAGTGCCTGGCCAATTTCATCATGCAGTTCACCGGCAATTGTGCGACGTTCAGCCTCTTGCACCTCAATCAGCCGATGCGAGAGGCCCTGCAATCGTTCACGACTCTGCTGGACTTCTTCAAAGAGCCTGGCATGCTGCAACGCAATTGCCAGTTGATCAGCGACCTGTCGTATGATATCAAGCTGGCTGGCAGAAAAAACGTCCGGATCAGTGCTCGCCAACACCAGTTCACCGATTAGTTCGTCATGCGCTACAAGTGGCGCAATGACGAGCACTCGGAGACCAACCTCACGAAATGGATCGAAAGCAGACGCAGACGAATCCGCGGTTTCGAGATCAATGACTGTTGCCGCTTGCCCCTGAGGCAGCGCTGCCGAAGATGTCAGGGAGGCCGCAACGCCCCAACTGGTCGGAGGTAACTTGAATGTATCATCTGCATCGCTGATCAACACGGTGGCAGATGTATCAATATTTGCAACACTAACAACATGCGTATATTGACATGGCACTAGGCGTCGGAGCCGATACAGGGTGGCCTCTGCAATCTCTGGGGGTGATTGGGCCACAAGAATCGCGCGGCTAATCTCATATAGTATGTGCAACTGATTAGCATACCACCGGAGCGTCTCATCGGCCTGGCGCCGCTCGGTGCTATCTTGGACTACGTTGACAAAGCCACGCAGCACGCCCTGCTCATCGCGCACAGCCGTGATCACGATGCTCGCCCAGAAGAGCGTTCCATCCTTGCGCAACCGCCACCCATCTTCGACGCAACGCCCGGCGGCCGCAGCGGTGCGCAATTCGGTCTCCGGCTTGCCGCGTGCAATGTCCTCTGACGTAAATAAACATGAAAAATGATGCCCAATGATCTCAGACGCCTTGTAGCCCTTGATACACTCCGCGCCAAAATTCCAGCTCATAACATGGCCGGTTGGATCAAGCATATAGATTGCATAGTCTTGGACACTATCAATCAGGAGACGATTACGCGTTTCGGTCTGACGAAGCTCAGCTTCGACGCGCTTCTGGTCGCTAATATCGCGCAATATGATCGTAAAGGTCGTTTGCCCCTGGTCAATCAGCTTGACGATTGATGCCTCAGCGGGAAACTCGCTGCCATCTTTTCGGCGGCCGAAGATCTCGTTTTGCTGGCCCATCGCACGCGGTTGCGCCGCTTCGGCTGTGGCCGCAAAGTCACGCACCAGGCGCCGATGCATCTCCACAACACGATGCGGAATGAGCATATCTAGCGGCTGACCAAACGCCTCGTGTTCAGGGTAGCCAAAAATCTGAGCAGCGCTCCGATTGAAGAGTACGATCCGCTGAGCTGCATCGACGGTAATAATTGCGTCCGTCCCCAAAGCGAATATGCGTTCAAGCGGTAGCGTGTGCGGAGATTTATCTTCCATGCGGCACCATTGTTTGCATACGGACCCGGATTCTATCACGTACATCGTGCCACCAAAGATGCGTTACATCAAGTTAACCCGACTCCACTGCTTGACTGAACTTGGGTCTGTTGGCGTATAGCGCCGCGTGCTGCGCACCGCTACTTTCGACATCCACCGGCAATCTGGTCAGGGAGCGTGACGATATGCAACGTTTCATGGAGATTAGGCCGGCGGAAATTGCGCTCAAGGTTGATCGAAGTTGGATAAAGTAGAGCGTAAGTTAACTGCCGATTTCGGTACTCAAATCAATACGTATGTGCCAAGGGGCCGACACACAGCACGACTATTGCTGCTGCTGTAGCTGGCTGAGGATTCCTTCATCAAGCGGTAGCGTGTCGTCCGGCTGGGCCGGCGGGCGTTGGGCAAGCAGCCAACTCTCATCTTCATCCTTGCCAACCGGCGTCTCCATTCGTTCTACAGAGACGGCCACGCTCAGTTCGCTGATTGCTTCACCGCTAAAGACGCCCCGTGTCGGGGCGACATCGCTGTAGTCGCGACCGTAGGCAACGCGAATGTGGCGCTCTCCGGCACGGAGGTTATTGGTCGGGTCAAAGCCGATCCAGCCATGGCCGGGAATCATCGCTTCGAGCCAGGCATGGCTGGCGCCGTCGACGGACGTATCGTTGCCGCTGTGATAGAGGTAGCCGCTGGCGTAGCGACAGGGCATGCGCAGATAGTTGCGCAAGAGCGCCAGCATGATGTGGGTGAAATCCTGGCAGACGCCGCGCCGTGTCGCCAGGGCATCGTCGAGATTGGAGTGGACATGGGTCGCTTCCGGATCATAAACAAGGAGCGAATTGAGCTGCTGGTTGAGGGCTTCCACTGCGTCCAGCGGTGCGCGAGTGCGGTCAATTTCTAGCTCTTGCGCCAACCCTTGCAGCAGGGGCGTATTGGCCGTGCGTTCGGTCGGGTTCAGCATGTCCCAATACTCAGGTGATCGGCCGAGAGAATCCAGCACGGACCACGCATCGTCAACGCGATCGGGTAGCGCCATGTTGGGTGACGCGGGCTGGTCCAATACCGTCACGACCGACTCGGCAACAAAGAGCAACTCCTGGTGGCGGGCGCGTACGTTGAAAGTATGGACCGTATTGCCCAGATAGTCGACAAAGCTGGCTGGACTGGTGCGCGGCTGCGTCGCCAGCGCAAAGCGGCTGCACTGCTGGCTTGCATCAACCCGAGGATGCAAACGCACTTCCATCACGTTCTCGCTGATCGGCGTATCGTAGACGTGACGGGTTGTGTGGCGTACGCGATAGTCCATCTCAGATTTCCCCTTCTTCTTCCGGCGCATAGGCAATGTAGCGGTCGTAGACAGCATTGTGGATCTCGCTGCAGCCATGTTGCAGGCTGACAAGAAATTTGCCCATGCCCCCCGTAATGATTTCGTTGATGTCGGTGTACTCGAGCTTGGCCTGCAGTCGACCGGCCAAACGGCTGGGGCGGTTGCTGCGGCTGGCGCCGGTGCTTTCAGAAATTGCCCCCAGCGCATTGTGAATTGCCGTGATTGAAAATGCGGCCGAACGCGGAAATTCCCCGTTGAGGAGTAAAAACTCGGCGATGCTGGTCGGCTGCACGTCGAACGTGTAGATCTTGCTGTACGCTTCAAAGGCTGCACACGAGCGTAGCAGCGCCAACCATTCCAGAAAGACCGGTTGCCCGGCGTTGAGGCGGCTTTCCGGCTTGACCCACAGCACGCGTGACTCCAGGTCCAGCAGGCGCGCGGTGGCGTCGGATCGCTCCAGGTTGCGCCCCACCTGGATGAATTGCCAACCCTGACCATGGTTCATGGTCGCATCGGTGATGCCGGTGAAGAGTTGGGATCGTTCGATGACGTCTTCGCAAAGCTCGATGTTGCGTTCGGTCCAATCCAGCGAGTGATCGGCGCTGCCGACGCGCAGGTAGAGCTCGTTGAGCTCCTGCCACATCTCCTGGTTGATCTGTTCCCGCACCTGGCGTGCGTTCTCCCGCGCCGCGCGGACATCTGTCAGAATCGAATTGGGGTTGCTGGGTTCAAATGCCAGGACGTGAAAGAGTTCGTCATCGTCGGTCACCCGTTCGATCGGCGCATTGAGTAAGGTGAGCATGCGATTGCGGCGTGCCTGGGCCGCCGTGTCGGAGAGATCAAGGACCAGGTTCAGGTGAACGGAAAGCAGGCGCGCCGTATGCTCGGCCCGCTCCAGATAGCGACTCATCCAGTAGAGATTGTCGGCGACGCGTGAGAGCATGATGGTTTCGCCCTAGCCTCCCAAGACCCAGGTGTCTTTGCTGCCGCCACCCTGCGACGAGTTGACGACCAGCGAACCGGCCTTGAGCGCCACTCGCGTCAGGCCGCCCGGCGGCACGGTGATCTCGCTGCCATACATGATAAATGGGCGCAGGTCGACATGGCGGGGCTCAACGCGACCGTCAATGTAGCTGGGCCCGGCTGAAAGCATAATCGTCGGCTGTGCGATGTAGTTACGCGGATTGGCCAGCACTGCTTCGCGGAACTGGGCGCGCGCAGCCGCGGTACTGTGGGGGCCGATGAGCATGCCGTAGCCGCCCGATTCGCCGACCGCCTTGACAACCAGCTCCTCCATATTCTCCAGCACATAGTCGCGCTGCTGTTGATCTTCGAGCAGATAGGTCTCTATGTTAGGCAGAATCGGCTCCTCGCCCAGATAGTAGCGAATGATTGCCGGCACATAGGCATAGATCGCCTTGTCATCGGCCACACCGGTGCCGATGGCATTGGCGATGGTTACGTTGCCGCTGCGGTAGGCGTTGAAGAGCCCCGGCACGCCGAGCACGGAATCGCGCCGAAAGATCAGCGGATCGATGAAGTCGTCGTCGATGCGGCGGTAGATCACATCAACCCGTTTGAGGCCGGCTGTGGTGCGCGTGTAGACATAGTTATCATGAACGACCAGGTCGCGGCCCTCGACCAGCTGGATGCCCATCTCGCGCGCCAGAAAGGTATGCTCAAAATAGGCCGAGTTGAAGACGCCGGGCGACAGCAGCACGATATTGGCGTCGCTCCGTTCCTGGGGCGCCAACGAGCGCAGGGTGCCGAGCAGGTCCTGGCCATAGGAGTCAAGCGCCTGAACGCCAAAGGCATTGAATAAGCGGGGAAAAATCCGCTTCATCACGCGCCGATTGCCGAGCATGTAGGAAGCGCCGCTGGGCACGCGCAAATTGTCTTCCAGAACCGCAAACTGTCCGTCGGGCAGGCGAATCAAGTCTGTACCAACCAACGCAATATAGATGCCGCGCGGAACGTGGACGCCGCGCATCTCGCGACGATAGTGGCGGCTGCTGAAGACCAGGTCGTGGGGTACGACACCGTCCGTTAGAATGCGCCCGGCGTGGTAGATGTCCTTGAGAAACTCGTTGAGCGCCCGGATGCGCTGCTTGAGCCCCTTGGAGATTGTCTTCCACTCCTCTTGTGTAATGATGCGTGGCAGCAGGTCGTAGGGAAAGATGCGCTCAACGCCCTCGGACTCGCTATAGACCGTGAAGGTGATGCCCTGCTGGAGGAAGTAGAGGTCAGCCGCCTGCTGCTTGAGCGAAATCTCCTCGGGCGCAGCCGTACTGAGTCGTCGATAGAGTCGCGGATATTGGGGGCGCAACGTGCCGTCGGCCTGAAACATTTCGTCGTAGGCAGCGCCGAGCCTGTAGGTTTCAAATGGGGCCGGTAGGTTCAATACCTCTTGACGGTTGGAAATCTCCGGCATGCAGGGAAGCTCCGTGGCGTTATGTCGGTTGGGCAACTATAGCAATCTACTGCAAATGGGATGGCTGGAGAATGTGCGGCTTGAACAAGCTTCGTTGCGTTTTTCTGGACGAAACGACCGAAAAATCTGTGGTCATTGGGCAAGAATTTGGCACTTTGCACATGTTTTCAGCTCAGTCAGTGTATCATTTAGCCGGCGCGTCTGCCTAATGTGCGACGAAATGGCGACGGGCATTGTCTGTTGGACGCAAGGTCCCTGTACAGCCCATGAGGCTAGCGTCGGTTGAGCTTGTCGAAAGTGGATCAGCGCTGGTTGAGCTTGTCGAAACAGCGGGTCGAATACCGAGGCTCAGTACAGGACAGGACGAAGTGAAGTCAATCGGCTCTGCCCCCCACAGTGGCTATACAGTTACGATTCAACGATGATTCGCCTCCGATCTGAAATTCATCCATCTGCCCCATCAGCATAGACTCTGCGCGTTGACTTCGAGTATAATACCGGGCGTTGTCGCCGATGCACTAGTGTTCTGCCAATCTTGAATTGGCGACTCGTTTTGCTGTGGCGGAACCTAAATGCATCGGCACGAACAAGTTCACAAACTCGTCAAATATAGATTGCTGATGCACTAGCGCATGGCAAATCTTCGGCTTTTGCACGCCGTGCCAATTCACAACCGGAAATCCATTCTCATGTCAAACACCTGGTTGGTCATTCTCATTGCAGGCATCGGCGGGATCGCCGTCACGCTCCAAGCTCAATTCATGGGTACAATGGATCGAGCCATGGGCACGCGCGAGAGCGCCTTCATCACTTATGCCGGCGGCGGCCTCATCATCGCACTGCTGATGATCTTTGTCTGGCGCGGGGGCAACCTGGCTGAATGGCGCAGCGTGCCGCCTTACGCGCTTTTCGCCGGCGTCTTTGGCCTGATCATCGTTAGCTCCATCGGCTACGCAACAGCGCGCGTGGGGTTGATCGCAGCCTTTGGCGTAATTTTGGCGGCGCAATACATCTCCGGTGCATTTATAGACCACTATGGCCTCTTGGGTGCAGAGGTGCGCCCGCTTGACGCCGGGCGCATCATTGGGATGGCAGTCTTGGCCCTGGGCGCCTGGCTGGTAGTGCGATAGGATCGGCAGAGACGGATGGATATTCGCATCATTCGCAGTCGCAAACGCAAAAAGACTGTTTCGGCCCGGGAGGTGGACGGCGTGCTGGAGGTGCGCGCGCCCCACGATATGAGCGATGCCGAGCTGACGCCCATTGTCGACAAATTGCGGCGACGACTAACGCGGCGCAAGGCCAAGGCTGAACTGGATGATGCGGCGCTCGAGCGCCGTGCGCAGGCGCTCAACCAGGCCTACTTCGACGGGCGGCTCAAATGGCAGTCGATCCGCTGGGTGACCAACCAGAACACGCGTTGGGGGAGTTGCACGCCCAGCAATGGCACAATTCGTCTTTCTCATCGCCTCGCCCAGTTTCCGCGCTTTGTCGTCGATTACGTCATTGTCCATGAACTGGCCCATCTGGAGGAAGCAAACCACGGTGCGCGTTTCTGGGCGCTCGTCAATCGTTATCCCAAGACCGAACGCGCGCGTGGCTACTTGATGGCCGTGGGGTTCGAAGATGTGGACGACACATAGTTTTGAGTAACGCGGTTCTTGAGGGAGGAACAACACGTGGGTGATGAATCGACAACGATGAAACGCGCAACAAAGGTTGCGACATGGAGCGAACTGCCGGATCGCGCACCACAATACGCGCTGGTAGCGAATGTAGATCTAGTCGTGGTGCGCTTCGATGATCAGGTTTCCGTGCTTTATGGTCGCTGCCAACATCGGGGCGCGCTCATGAGTGACGGCATGATTGACGGCGATAACCTGATTTGCGGCGTACACAATTGGGACTATCGTTACGACACGGGCGTCTCCGAATACAACAATACCGAACTGCTGTACAAGTTTACTGCTCGGATTGACGTTGAGACGGACGCCGTGTGGGTCGACGCCGCTGAAATCGCAGCGTGGGCAGTGGACAATCCCCAGCCTTTCGATCGTGATGCGTACTTGGGCCTCTATCAGGATCCCCACGGCAGCGCAGATGAACCAAAGAATGCCTATATTCAAACGCTGGCCAAGCAAGGGCTCAGCCAATGGGGACATCATGGCGCCGTATCGGCCATGGGCGTCTCTCTGACGACACTGCCGCGATGGGATGATATTCAAATCGTGACGGCCCAGCTGGCTCGCCGTCCCCTCTTGGATGATGCGCCCGTGGGCACGGAACTGGTCATCGGACCCAAGGCGGCCAAGCCGCTGTACCTTGATATCCCGATTTTTGTCAGCGACATGAGCTTTGGTGCGCTGAGCGAAGAGGCCAAGGTCGCGTTGGCCACGGGCGCTGAGATGGCCGGTACCGGTATCTGTTCGGGCGAAGGCGGCATGCTGCCCGAAGAGCAGGCGGCCAATTCGCGCTACTTCTATGAATTGGCTTCGGCCAAGTTTGGCTGGAGCCTGGATAAGGTTGCCAGGGCTCAAGCCTTTCACTTCAAGGGGGGGCAGGGCGCCAAAACCGGCACCGGCGGCCACCTGCCCGGCAACAAGGTGCAGGGTAAGATCGCCGACGTGCGCGGCCTTGAACCGGGAGAGGCTGCCATCAGCCCTGCCACATTCCCCGATCTGCAAACGCCCGCGGATTTCCGACGCGTCGCGGACGATGTCCGTGCCGCAAGCGGCGGCATTCCGATTGGCTTCAAGCTTTCGGCACAGCACATCGAAGACGACATTGATTTCGCACTCGATGCCAGCGCAGAGTACATCATTCTTGATGGCCGGGGTGGCGCCACCGGCGCCGCGCCCGAGATTTTCAAGCAGAATATTTCCGTGCCCACGATCGCAGCACTGGCGCGCGCCCGGCAGCATCTGGATCGACGCAATCGAGGTGACGTCACGCTGATCGTCACCGGTGGGCTCCGTACCGAGTCCGACTTCGTCAAGGCCATGGCGCTGGGCGCGGATGGCATCGCTGTCTCCAACGCCGCGCTCCAGGCAATCGGTTGTCTGGCCATGCGCGCCTGTCACACCAACTTCTGCCCCGTCGGCATTGCCACCCAGCAGGAGAAATTGCGCGCTCGGCTCGAAATTCGTGCGTCCGCCATCCGTCTGCACAACTATCTGACCGCTACGGTGGAGCTGATGCAGGTGTTGGCGCGCGCCTGTGGCCATGACCACCTCAATCAGTTTGCGCGTGACGACTTGACCACCTGGAAGCGCGACATTGCCTACCTTTCCGGGGTAGCGTATGGCGGCGTCACACCGCTATAGCGATCCGAATGCCGGAGCTGCAACCCCATGAACAACCGCGCGCGCTTGCTTGCCGCTATCTTGCTGCTGATGCTGATCCTGGGCGGGAGTTTGGCACTTGGGAGGTCTTTGGGTGTTTTGGGCGGAAACAGCGTGGCCGATTGGGCAAGCCTTGGTTCGTTCAATCGCATTGTCATGGCCGCGATCGGTGAGATGGAGATCTTGCCGGGTGATCGCGCCGCAATTGAGGTTGACGCCAGCCCGCGCGACCTCAACCGTTTACGCATCTATGTGGCGGACGATACGTTGCACGTCGACTATCGTGAGGGCTGGCTGGCCGCTTTGGGGCCACGTCCACAACCCATCCGCTATGTCGTGACAGTTCCCGAACTGCGCGCCCTGGACCTTGCCGGCGCCGCAACCATCAGCGTCGCAGACATCGACACGGAGCGTTTTGAATTGAGGGTACGCGGCAATGGATCGGTCGATTTCGCGGTCGTGGCCGTTGACGCCATTGACGTGAATTTTTCCGGTGGCGGCACGGTCACCATGGCCGGTAGCGCCGCGGATCAGGCCGTCTCGATCAGCGGCGCGGGCGCGTATGAAGCGGGCGAGCTGCGCAGCGAAACCGCACGCATTCGCGTCTCCGGGGCCGGTTCGGCCACGGTGTGGGTGACGGAAGCGCTAGATATCGATATCTCCGGCCTTGGCGAAGTCAGGTATCGAGGCACGCCGCGGGTGACGCAAAGTGTGACGGGTTTGGGTGGCTTCAGGCAGGTGGAATAATGCAGAATTCGTGAATGCAGCATTGCCAATCGTGATTGTACCTTCCCGTCTCCAGCTCGGCGGTTCGACTATGCGTCTTTTATCCGCGGAAATCCGCCCAATCCGCAAGATCAGCGTTCTATGCGTCTGCTCTCTGACAGCCGGCTAGGCCGGGAGATCGACGGTTTCCGCTTCCGGCACGCGCTCTGCCCGACCATCCCGGGCCATCACCAGCGATCGTGCGACGACTGTCCCCAACACAATCGCACCGCCAAGCATGGCCTGGGGGCTGGGGCGCTCGCCGATGACGAGAAAGACCCACAGCGGGTTGAGGATCGGTTCCAAGGCCTGGATCAAGATGGCTTCAATGGCGTCGAGATAGCGAATGGCGCTGGCATAGAGGATGAAGGGCAGGCCCAGCTGGAAGACGCCCAGGAAGGCGATAATGCCCCAATCTGCCGGTGTGGGTTGGCTGCGGAAGATTAATGGCGTGCCCAGAATGCCGGCAATCAGACTGCCCAAAAGGATGGTTTCCAAGGGGGAACCATCCTTTTGCTTGCGCAGAAAGAGGACCAGCCACGCCAGAGAGATGCCCGAGAAGATGGCGTAGATGTTGCCCAGTAGGCCTTCCGTCGTCAGGCCGCCGGCGAAGAAGAGCGTCATGCCCGCGCCGATGGCGATCATCGCCAGCCAGTCGACGCGCCGAATCCGCTCGTGCAGGAACCAGGCCCCAAAGAGCGCCACGTAGATCGGCGCGGTGAATTGGAGCAAGATCGCGTTGGCGGCGGAGGTTAACTGGGTGGCGGCCGTGAAGAAGACCGTGGCGCCAATAAACGCAAAGGCGCCGCCGATCTGGGCGATGGACCAGGTGAAGGCGGGGCGGCGCAGATAGACCAGCAGCACCGCTGCGGCTACCAGACTACGACCGGCCGTCAGCGGCAGCGGTCCCAAGGTGGTCAGCTTGATCATGAGACCGCTGGTGCTAAAGAGCACCACGGCGACAACCATGTAGAGTACAGCGCGGCGTTGTGTCATGACGGGAATTCTACGCAACGCCGGCGCTCAATGGGAAATCTGTGAAAAGCTGGGTGCAAGATTCAGGCTGCGTTCAGCGCCTGCTTCAGGTCCTCAATCAGATCCTCGGGGTGCTCGACGCCGATCGAGAGCCGTACCATATTGGGCGTGATGCCCATCTCCATCCGCTCTTCGGGATCCACGTCCGAGTGGGTCATGGATGCCGGGTGTTCGGCCAGCGACTCCGTGCCGCCCAGACTGACGGCCAGATGGAAGAGTTGCAGCGCGTTCAGAAAGGCAAACGCTTCAGCCTCGCCGCCGACAATTTCGAAGGAGATCATGCCGCCGGGCGAAAGGCACTGCTTGCGATAGACGCCATAGCTGGCATCATCTTCGGTCAGGTGTCCCAGATAGAAGACGCGCTCGACTTTTGGGTGATCCTCCAGAAAATTGGCCACGTAGCGGGCATTCTTCATCTGCGACGTCATGCGCAACTTGAGCGTTTCCAGGCTCCGCATGAGGAGCCAGCCTGTCCAGGGCGTTGTGGTTGTGCCGAGAATCGTGCGCATCGCTTTCACCGCAGTCATGTGCGCCTTGGTCCCCAGCGCGACCCCGGCGATGAGGTCGCTATGGCCGCCGATGTACTTGGTTGCCGAGTAGAGTACGAGGTCGGCGCCATGGTTGAGCGGATGCTGCCAGAGCGGCCCGAGGAAGGTGTTGTCGACGACGACGAGGGGCGTACGACCCGGCGCGGCCTGTTGTCGCACCAGCTTGCCAGCCGCCTCGATGTCGACCAGCGCATTGGTTGGATTGCCCGGTGTCTCCAAATAGAGCATGGCCACATTGTCCGCCACATCCTGCCGCAGCAATGCTTTTTCCAAACCATCGTTCTCTGGCCCGGCCAGGAAGCCCACCGGGCGCACGCCAAATTCGGGTAGGATGTGTTTGAGAAGATAGTCTGTGCCGCCGTAGATCGGCTCTGAATGAAGGATGACGTCGCCCGGACGCAGAAAGGTCAGCAGCGTCGTGCTGATGGCCGCCATCCCACTGACGAAAACCGCGGCTTCTTCAGCTTCGTCCCACAGGGTCAGGCGATCTTCAAGGATTTCCAAATCCGGGTTGTTGACGCGGCTGTAGATCAACCCCAATTCTTCGCCAGCCTCGCGCTGGCGCAGCCCATAGGCCAGCTCAAAAAAGGCCTTCCCCTCCTCGGCTGTCTTGAAGACAAAGGTCGATGTTTGAAAAACCGGACTCTTGATCGCACCCTCGGAGAGCTCGGGCCGATAGCCGTAGCTCATCATCAGGCTTTCGGGCCGCATGGTCTTACCGCCGATGCGGTTGCTGTACGGGTCGCGTTTCGGGTTGCTCATGCCTTCCTCCTTGAAGGGATAAGGTCGTGGGGCCCCCATCATCGCGCAGTCTGGTCTACTCCGCCAGGGGCGGATGACCCGTTTGCGGCAGGTTGCGTGTCACGTCATGCAGCGTGCAGCGATATGCAGTGCGTAGCGAATTTGGGGAGCAGCGCAACGCTTCTTGCCGCCGCCTTATGGTAGACTGAATCGCGTGCGGTAGTTGGGTTGCGCCCTGTAGCATAGGCGCCATTATAGTCGATGAATCGATGTTGTTTGTCCAACACAAGGCAGGTACGCTGATGGTTGAAGCTCAGATCAAGGTTGTGGTCCTGGACATGGATGATACGCTGTTGCGCTCTGATGGCTCTATGTCCGATCGTACGCTGGATGCGTTGTTGCGTTGGCGCGTCAATGGCGGGCACGTCGTTATCGCAACGGGAAGGCCGCCGCGCCGGTGGCACGCTCACTGCCCGAGGTGCTACACGACGTCCCCTTCATTTGCTACAACGGCGCCGACGCTCGCCAGGACGGCCAGGTGCTCCATGCCGACCTGATTTCACCGGCCGACGTGCAGCACGTGCTGGCCGCCGCCGCACGTGTCAGCAATGATTACACCATCGGCCTGGAAATCGACGACTGCCTCTACCTCAATCGTCCGCCGGACCGCTTCAAGAATTTTGTGCTCACCGAGGATTTGCTTGCCGTCGCCGATCAGCCTGCGGCGAAGATCCTCTTTGTGCCCGTGTCGCGTGAGCTCGACGTCAATCGCGACACGCTGCTCCTCGAAACAGTTGTGGCGGACCTGCCGCCCTCCATCCGTCCCATGCATTCAACGCGCTATCGCCTGCTGCAACTCATGTCACACACGGCCGACAAGGTGGAAGCGCTCCAGATCGTGCTCGCTCAATTGGGGTTGACGCTCGATCATGCCGTTGCCTTTGGCGACGATGTGAATGACGTTGGCATGGTGGAACGGAGCGGGCTGGGCGTAGCCGTTGCAAATGCCGTGCCGGAGGTTCACGCCGTGGCCGACCACGTGACCCACTCGAACGATGAGGATGGGGTGGCCGTTGTCATTGAGGAGCTATTGACCAATCAATGAGCGACTCGCAACCCTTCAAGCTGTATTACAACGTGGATTTAGCGCGGGCCATGGGCGAAAGGCTTCAGCTGAGCGATCCATCGTTCGAGGTAGCCGCGTTTGTAGATGACATCGCGGCAGAGGTGGACGCATTGGAATTCAAGGATCGCATTGCGCTCTTCAGCCGCGCGCTTCGGCGACGGCTGCCGGAGACATTTCCTGATGCGTGGGCGATTCTGGAAACGCTGCTGGACGACGAGTTGACCGCGGAAGAAGGGATCTTCAGCGAAGGCTTCGGGTTATGGCCTGTCGCTCACTTCATTGAAATTTACGGACTTGAGGATTTTGATGCGTCCATGCAGGCGATGGTCCAGATTACCAAGCGTCATACGGCGGAATTTGCGATTCGTCCCTTCCTGGTGCGCTACCCCGCGCGGACCATGGCCCAACTGCAGCGTTGGGTGGAGGATGAGAGCCCCCACGTACGCCGCCTCGTCAGCGAGGGCACGCGCCCGCGCCTACCCTGGGCAAGCCGGCTGGACGCGTTCATTGTCGATCCAGCACCCACGCTGGCACTGTTGGAGCAGCTCAAAGACGATCCATCGCCATACGTGCGCAAGTCAGTGGCAAATCATCTCAACGACATCAGCAAAGACCATCCGCAACTGATCGTGGAAACGCTGGCGCGTTGGCGGAAGGACGCCGGTCCGGAGCGGCAGTGGGTCATCCGCCACGCCCTGCGTACGCTCGTCAAGCAAGGCGACCCGGCTGCACTGGCGGTGTTGGGCTATGGTCCGCCGCGGGTCACCCTTACGGACTTGCGTTTGGATCCAACGAGCATTGCTGTCGGCGATACGATGGGGATCAGCTTTGTCCTCCAGAGTGAAAGTGACGAGGAGCAGGACTTGGTGATCGACTACATCATTCATTTCGCCCTGGCAAAGGGCAAGACCGGCGCCAAAGTCTTCAAGTTGACGACGCGAAGGCTCGAAGCGGGCCACTCTCTCTCGCTAACGAAATCCCATACGTTTCGCCCCATTACGACGCGCAAATACTATCGTGGCGCGCACAGAGTAGAGATTCAAGTCAACGGACAGGTATTGGGCGGGCAGCCGTTTCAGCTGCAAGTTCTGCCCTGATCGGTCCCCATTTACGCTCGTTCTCCGCTGTACGCATCCGCTTTGCCCCTCCCGATGATTTTGGATCGATTAGGTCATGTCGCGGCCAGAAGCCGCCCTATTTTGACGCGCCAAGTCATGCTTGGATGTGATACAATGGTAGGTGATCAGCCGAGGTATTTGCCGCCATGCGTCGACCTGCCTTCAACGGTCCGAAATGATAGCAGATGGCCCAAAGCGGAACCGTATTGACCGCCCAATTTGCAAAAATCGCTGATCAGTACGGCGTGAGCAAGACGAGAGCAGGCCTTCGTAATCAATTAACTTCTTCATGGAGGATTGAAGACGTAGATCATGCAGCGAAATAGCCTTAAGCGCAGAGAGTGGTCCGACCTGAGTCCATTTGCGCGTATCTCGATGGTTGTGAGCGGCCTGGTTCAGGTAGCGTTGTTACTTGCCGCCCTGTGGGATATCCGCGGTCGCGCGGCAGATGAGATCCGCGGCAACAAGCTCATGTGGGTCGCACTTTCATTCATCAATTTCATTGGACCGATCAGCTACTTCACCATTGGCCGGAAGCGCTAACACAGCTGCGCACTCGGTCATCGCCATGAGGTGCGGGGGACGCCGTAGCAGGACGTGCGGCCGTTTCAGTGTTCGCAACTCACTCGGATCGGAGGAGAAAATGTACAAGAAAATTCTGGTGCCGCTCGATGGTTCCCGGCGTGCGGAGCTCATCGTTTCTCACGTGGAGCAGTTGGCCAAGGAGTTGGGAACGGAAGTGATCTTTCTCCAGGTATTGGAGCCGACGGCTGCCCTGGTGACACCTTATGACATGGTGCCATACTTTGATGCCGAAGAGGTAGAACGGCGCCGCGAAGAGGCCGATACGTACCTGAAGAGCGTAATCGGCGAGTTTCACGAGAAGGGTATCGCCGCACGCAAGGTGGTGGTCCAGGGCCCGATTGTGCGCTCGATTTTGGACATCGCCGAGCGGGAGAACGTCGATCTGATCGCAATGGCGAGTCACGGACGTACGGGATTGGCCCGCGTCTTCTACGGCAGCGTGGCGGCTGGCGTCTTACAGCAGGCCGATCGTCCGCTCCTGATAATCCGTGCGGCAAATGACGGATAGGGCGATGCTGCGCGTATGAGCTATTTGTATGGTCCAATTCCGTCACGGCGGCTGGGGCAGTCGCTAGGCGTCGATCCGATCCCCCTAAAGACCTGTAACTGGAACTGCGTCTACTGCCAGCTCGGGCGCAGCATGCCGCTGATCAATGAGCGGGCCGAATATGTGCCGCGGCAAGAGATTATCGACGAATTGGCGCAGGTCTTGGCTGCCCATGGGCCAGGAGAAATCGACTATGTCAGCTTTGTCGGTTCCGGTGAGCCAACCTTGCACAGTGGGCTCGGTTGGCTCATCCGCAAAGCCAAGAATCTGAGCGATATTCCCGTTGCCGTCATTACCAACGGGGCCTTGCTCCACTGCGCCGACGTGCGTGCCGAGCTGGCTGCCGCGGATGTGGTCATGCCCACGCTCTGTGCGGGCAATGCCACGCTCTATCGCCGCATTCATCGACCTCACCCCGAGGCGACTTATGCGCGCCTTCTCGCCGGCCTGCGTGCGTTCCGGGCCGAATATACCGGCCGTTTGTGGATTGAGGTCATGCTGTTGCACGACATCAATGATACGGAAAGCGCACTGCGCGAGCTGGCCGATGCGCTTGCGCTTGTCGAGCCGGACGAGGTCCACATCACCCTGCCCACCCGGCCGCCGTCCGAGACGTGGGTCGCCCCCAGCGATGACGAAGGACTCCTGCGCGCGACCGCCATTCTTGGCGAGATCGCGCACGTCGTCCACCCCACGGCCGGCTATTTCGACCTGCGCGGTTATGCGAGCGCCGTGGACGCCATCGTCGCCATCGTCACCCGTCATCCCATGAGCCATGCCCAGCTGTTGGCAACACTCGATCGCTGGGCCCCTGATGAGGTGGAGGATGCGCTTGTGCAGCTCGTGGCCAGCGGTCGGGTGCAAGAGATCAACCGCTATGGCGTGCGCTTCTGGGGCGGATCGGAATCTCATTTCCCCACCGTTGCTCAGAGCGAACGTACGGCGCCTGTCCAGTCGGGCTGATGTCGCATAGTCCATCGGCATTTTAGAGAATCGTTGTGCAAGTACACAAGCCGTTCAGTGTGGTCCGTGCGCAGCGGGCACTCCCCCAGACCAGCGGTTTTTGTGCAACTATTCGCACCTTCCTGCGTACTACTATTGTGGATAGGAAATGTGCGTAAACGCGCAGCACACGGAGAGAGCCGCTTTCTCGGTATGCTGACGAGATACATGACAAAAAGTTAAATGAAAAGAGTGAGCAATGCCTGAAATGTTTGAAGGATTCCTGCTGAACTGGCTCGTGACCGGATTAAGCCTCTTTATAGTGACGTTTCTCCCGCTTGGCGTCGAATCGCGCGGGTTTGGGACGACAGTCGTCGCCGCGCTGGTGATCGGTCTGATCAATGCGTTCCTGGCGCCGATCGTGAACTTCTTTACGTTCCCCCTGCAAATCCTGACCTTGGGCTTCTTTAGCCTGGTGGTGAATGCCTTTCTCTTCTGGCTGGCAGCCGCGTTGGTGAAGGGATTTCGGATCAACGGTTGCCTGAGCGCATTCTTTGGCGCCATTGTCCTCTCCTTGTGTAACATGCTCTTTTTCTGGATCCTGCCGTTCTAGGCTGAATCTAATAGCGTCGCGCTTGCAGCACCGCGCGATAAGCATGCCGGCGCAAGCGGCGTAGCGGCCCCTGTCGAGATCGTGCTCGGCAGGGGCTGTTTTTGTTTGCTTTCGTTTGCTTTTCAAATCCTACCCAGTTGACCAGGAGAGAATCTATGCCGATGCCGGAGGCAGCGTGACTGGTGCGCTGGGTACAATTACGGATGGTTCATAGCCAGTTCCTCGGAAAGGAGGCCGAGTGCTGGTTTTATTATCATCGCAGAATAATACAAGCGACTTCAATTGACATAAAATTTGCCAAGAGAGAATTCGCTGATATAGAACAAACAAAGGAAAGGAACCGCGTCAATGGAATTTGGCGTGCCCAGGGAGATCCGTGATCGAGAGCGACGGGTTGCGTTGACGCCATCCGGCGTGCTCAGTCTCAAACGGGCAGGGCATACAGTCTACTTGGAGAGCGATGCCGGGAAAGACGCCGGCTTCGCAGATGACGAATACAGGCAGGCGGGCGGACAGATTGTCTATTCGCCGGCGGAGGCCTACGGGCGAGCTGATGTAGTCGTCAAGGTTGCGCGTCCGACCGCAGAAGAACGGGTGTACTTCCGGCGCGGTCAGACCATTTTTAGCTTTTTCTATTTGCCGGTTGCAGCCGGCGACCATGTTCATGCAATGCAGGAACAGCAGGTTACGGCGATCGCATATGAAATGATTCAGGAAGATGATGGTCGCCAGCCGGTTCTGCTCCCCACCAGCGAAGTGGCCGGGCGCCTTGCGCCCATCGTGGCCGGACGGATGTTGACCAACGACGTGGGCGGACGCGGCGTACTGCTGAGCGGCATCCCAGGCGTGCCCCCTGCCGCCGTGGTGATTTTGGGGGCCGGTGTCTTGGGCCTGAATGCGGCGCGCGCCTTTTTGGGACTCCGCGCCGAAGTGACCGTCCTGGATCGGGAGCTATTGCGCCTGCAGCAACTGGACGATCTGCTTGACAGCCGTGCCACCACCATGGTCTCCAATGCCTACAATATTCGCCGGGCCGTACGCTTTGCCGACGTGCTCATCGGCGCGATCCAAACGCCGGGCAGCCGCGCGCCCATGGTCGTGACCGAAGATATGGTCAAGGAGATGCGCCAGGGCTCGCTGATAATCGATTATTCGATCAACAGCGGCGGCTGTGTGGAAACAAGCCGGCCGACGACGCTGCGCGATCCGGTCTATGAAATGCATGGCGTTTTGCACTACTGTGTGCCGAACTTGACCTCCAGCGTGGCGCGTACGGCCAGCTATGCGCTCAACAATGCGCTGCTGCCCTACCTCCGCTCCTTTGGCGAACTGGGGCGCGAACGTGCGATCGCGCAGATGTCGGCCATGCGGCGCGGCGTCAATCTCTATGAGGGTAAACTTGCCAACGCTGACGTAGCCGCTGCATTGGGGCGTCCGCTGGAGCACGATCTGACAGCGGGAGTCGATGCATGAACTGGGAAGCTATTTATCGCCGCAAGGTAATGGACGCGTCGACCGCGCTCTCCACCATTAAATCAGGTGAGCGCATCTATGTGGGCGGCGGCTCAGGCGTGCCCAGCGTGCTGATTGACGCGCTGGTTGGACGCGCGGATGAGCTACGCAATGTCGAGATTACCCACATTCTGACCTTTGCGGATGCGCCCTATGTGAAACCTGAATATGCGGACTCTTTCCGCCACAATGCGCTCTTCATTGGCGGTTCCGTGCGTGAAGCGGTTCAATCCGGACGGGCTGATTTTACACCGATCTTCTTGTCGGAGATTCCTGATCTCTTCCGCAACGGCACCCTGCCTCTGGATGTGGCGCTGGTCTCTCTTTCACCGCCAGATGAGCATGGCTTCTGCAGCTTTGGCGTTGAGGTGGGCACCACCAAACCCGCGGCCGAGGCCGCACGCATTATCATTGCCGAGATCAACCCGCAGATGCCGCGCACGCTGGGCGATTCGTTTATCCACGTCAGCCGCATCCATTCCATTGTCGAGGTTGACTATCCCCTACCCGAAGCGCCCCAAGGGGGGGCGGCCGACGTCTTCATGGAGGTCGGCGCGCAGATCGCCGAAATGATTCCGGATGGCGCAACGCTGCAAATGGGGATCGGCAGCATCCCCGATGCCGTGTTGCAGAACCTGGGCAGCCACAAGGATCTGGGCATTCACACCGAGCTCTTTTCAGACGGACTGATTGCGATGGTGGAGAATGGCGTGATTACCTGTTCGCGCAAGTCGTTTCATCCCGGCAAAATCGTAGCGGGCTTCCTGTTCGGTTCCAAGCAACTCTACAACTTTGTGGACAATAATCCGCTCATCGAACTGCATCCGACCGACTACGTGAACGATCCCTTCAACATTGCGCGCAATGACAACATGATCGCTATCAACTCGGCACTGCAGATTGACCTCACCGGTCAGGTCTGCGCCGATTCAATTGGCACCCGCTTTTACAGCGGCGTCGGCGGCCAGGTTGACTTCATTCGCGGTGCGGCGCGCTCCAAAGGGGGCAAGCCGATTGTTGCCTTTACGTCGACCGCCAAAGGGGATTCCATCAGCCGCATCGTGCCCACGCTAACGCAGGGAGCGGGCGTTGTGACCTCGCGCAATGACGTTCATTATGTCGTTACCGAGTTTGGCGTCGCCTCACTGCATGGCAAGACGGTCAACCAGCGCGTGCATGAGCTGGTCAGCATTGCGCATCCCCGCTTTCGGGAAGAACTGATGCGATCTGCACGCGAACTGGGGTATATCTAGGGCAACTATAACTCGGGTGCAAGCGGAGTTCGCATTGACCCAAGTCCTGGATCGACCCCTCAGCGGTCGCATCTTGTTCGAAGATATCATCCGAGAAAATCTTGGACTGGGTCGTCCTGACCAGGTACAACTCATCTTCGACCGGCGAGTGACCAAGCGAACGCCGGGTCGTTTCCGCACTCGTATCATCACTCAAGGTGTTGTGCCCGCTTTGTATGTCGACTACAAGTCATCTCGTATCAAGCAGTCTCACAAGGAAGGTCGCGCCTTGCGCACCGAGACCACCATCAACAATACCCGTGACTTCGCCATTGGCAAACGGCTGCAGAATCTACCTGCTGTGCGCCAGGTCGGCTTTTCCGCCAACCGACGTCTGCTGGACGTCAGATCACTCAGCCACGATTGCACCATCGGTGAAGAGGCTTTTCAACGGCTCAACCAACCGGTTGACGTTGATGGGCAACGGGCTGCCGCACTGCGTTTCGCTGATCCAACTGTCCAAGCTATCCTCAGTCTCCTCTTGATGTTCCGCTGCTGCCCAACGGGTTTCGCAATCGTGACCTGCGCAGCCATCTCGCTGCACTTCTCGGCCTATCGCCGGAAACAATGACCCCGGGCCGCATCACCTATCAACTGCGACGACTGCGCTTACATGGTTTAATCAGACGCATTGACGGCACCCATTCCTATCAACTCACTCAAGACGGCATTCGGGTCGCCTTCTTCTTCAACCGCACCTATTGCCGTATCTTGCGTCCTGGCATGACATACATCATGCCCAACGCACCTCATCTCGACTCAACTCTACAACGCCGTTTCGATCAACTTGATGCAGCTATTGAAGAATGGTGTGAGCGGCCTATTCTTGCCGCATGAAAACTTGACTCATTCTCAACGACTTTTCTGTTCCAAGCTTTCTAGGCCACCATCGATACGGACGGTAAGAATCGAACGCGGGTCTGGCGGATGAAGCGGATGGACACAGATATTTTCACAAAGACGCGCAAACTAGCCCGATCCGCCAGATCCCGCGTTCTATTTCTGTTGTGGCTGTCCTGCGGTTGGTTTGCCCAATTTTTTGTAGGAACAATCCAATCCCCGATTCCGTCCTGTAAAAAGAGCGGGCGTCTCGGATCATTGAGATTTGGTCCGGCAAGATGGCCTGATTCTGACTACAATGGGGGAGGGACGCGGCCTGCATGGATTGCCATCACCGTCGACAACGGGCCGCCTGTATGCAGCGCAGTGAATACGAATGGAAATGGTGGGGATGATGGTTCACATGAACGAATTATCGAAGAGAGCTCAAATGATGATGCAGGACGCGGCCCGACGTCGCGTCTTGTTACCGGTTCTGGCACTGGTGACGGTGCTTATGGCTGGCTGTCTGCCGGTCGTTGCGATTGAGACGACGCCGGAGCCAATTCTTGTGCCGGTCGAAGTCCCCGTG